>NCCR01000148.1 GCA_002279765.1 Verrucomicrobia bacterium 12-59-8
CCGCCCTACCGGCGCGGGTTGGCAGGTAGGGCGGACTGTCCTCAGTCCGCCGCGTGGGGCCAGAGCAGGCGCGCCTGTCCATGGGGAAAGAGAGAGCCCTCCAGCCTGCGAACGACGGCGGTTGAGGGACCAACCGCCCTACCGGCGCGGGTTGGCAGGTAGGGCCACCCGCCCTCAGCCCGCCTGGCTGCCGTTCATCCGTTTTTCCAGCGTCTTCAGCCGCCGCAAGGCTTCCGGCATCTTCGAGAGGGCGATCCACTGGCGCTTCGCCTGCTTGTCAGCGGCGGCAGGGTAGCCGAGCACGGTTTCTCCGGCGGCGATGTCGCGCATGACGCCGGACTTGGCCCCGATGGTGGCTTGCGTTCCCAGCTTGAGATGCCCCGCAATGCCTGACTGCGAGGCGATGACGACGTAGTCGGAAAGATGCGTGCTCCCGGCAAAGCCCACCTGGCCCATGATGAGGCAGTGGCGGCCCATGACGACATTGTGCGCCACATGCACGAGGTTGTCGATCTTCGTGCCCTGGCCGATCACGGTCGATCCCAGCGCGCCACGGTCAATCGAGGTGTTGGAGCCGATCTCCACATCGTCATGGATCACGACGTTCCCCACCTGCAGCATCTTGCGGTGCCGGCCCTGGTCAAAGACATAGCCGTAGCCGTCAGAGCCGATGGTCGTCCCGGCAAGAATGCTGACGCGGTTGCCGATCTGCGTCCGCGCATACAGCACCACGTTGGGGTGCAGGCACACGTCCTCGCCGATCTTGCTGTCGCGGCCGATGTGGTTGCCGCCCATGAGCACCGTGTTTTTTCCCACCGTGACACCTGCGCCGATGACGCAGTGCGGGCCGATGCTGGCCGTGGCATCAATCTGCGCCGTGGCGTCCACCACCGCGCTGGCATGGATGCCGGCGGCGTGTTTTTCCGGCGGAAAGAAAAGTGGCAGCACCTTGGCGATGGCGATGCGCGCATCTTTGACGCGGATCAGCACTTTCGTCGCGGATTCAAATCCCTGCGGCACCAGGATGGCGCTGGCCTGGCTGGCCTCGGCGGCGGCCAGGTAGCTGGGCTTTTCGGCAAAGGTCAGATCTCCCGCCGCAGCGGCGTCTGCCGGGGCGATGCCCGTGAGGACGACTGTGCCGTCTCCCACCACTTCGCCACCGATCTTTTCTGCAAGCTGTGCGGCGGTGATCATGGCGGTAAGCAGTTGAGCCTTGATCGGCGCTTCACTGCGCTGTTTTAGGCAGCGGCACCATGCGCTGCAGTTCCGTGTCCCAGACCTTAAGGCGCAGGCAGCGCATGATGTCACGCGGGCGCAGGGTGGTGATCTTCGGCTTCTGCAGTTCGGGCATGGCCTTCAGCACCTCAGGCAGGCGGTAAAAGGGGATGCGTGCGTTCAGATGGTGGATGTGGTGGTAGCCGATGTTCGCGGAAAACCACGCCATCAGCTTGCTCGTCTTCATGTAGCTGGAGGACTCCAGCGCCGCGCGCTCATAGGTCCAGCCCGCCTTGTCATAGAAGGCCACGTCTGGAAAATTGTGCTGTGCATAGAAGAGGTAGGACCCGATGGCATACGTGATGAAATGCGGGACCACCTGCACCAGCAGCCAGATCGGCCAGCCAAAGAAGTAGATCAGCGCAGCGGCGATGCCCCCATGCACCAGCAGGGCCAGCAGGCAGTCCAGGTGCTGCCGGGGCTTCATCACAAACGGGCGCAGGCACATGCCGTGCAGGAAGACGAAGAGGTAGCCAAAGAGAATCGTCAGCGGATGACGCATGAAAAGGTAGATCCGCCGGTCCGACTTCGAGGCCTTCAGATAATGGTCCTTAGTCATGATCGGGTACGATCCGATGTGGGAGCCCTTGATCTTCGAGTTGTGGTTGTGGTGGTGGTTGTGTGAGCTGCGCCAGATGCTGCTCGGGCTCAGGGAGAGAATGCCAAAGCCACGCATGAGCCACTCCGCCACCTTGGAATTCGGCAGGATGGCGTTGTGCTGCTGGTCATGATAAATGACGAACAAGCGCAGCAGCAGCAGTCCGGAAAGCACGCTCAGCGCCATCTTCACCGCAAGGTAGGGTATCCACAGCGTGCCGGCGATGACAGCCAGCCAGAGCGTGATGGTAGAGAGGATGCACCACCAGCTTTTCGCGGGGTTGTCCACTGCATATGCCTTGGTGGCCAGGATAAGCTCGGTGCCTGTCCTGTTTCTGCCGCCAAGAGTGATGGTATCGGCTAAAGCCAGGCCACTAGTCATGTGTGTTCCACATGACTTAGCAATGGCTCAAAAGCAAGCCTTGTTTATTACGTTCTGATCAGCAATTTTTGGGCCACCCCACATTCCTTAAACCCGCAGCGCGGGCGGCAGTCACACCCGCCGCCACTTGCAGCTCCCTCTCGCTGCGGCGTCACACCCGGCGCTGGAGGCGGGAGCTGCACACCGCCACGAGGAAAGTGCTGCCGATCAGCAGCGTACTCAGCGCATTGATCACCGGCAGGCTCCGGCTCGTGCGCATCATGCTCGCCACCCGCAGCGGCAGCGTCGTCGTCCCCGGCCCGGACACGAAGAAGGTGATCACGTAGTCGTCGATGGACAGCGTGAAGGCCAGCAGCCCGCCCGCCAGCACGCCGGGCAGCAGCAGCGGCAGCAGCACTTTCCGCACCGCCTGCGCCTGCGTGGCCCCCAGATCCCGCGCGGCGTCCAGCAGGGTAAAGTCAAAGTCCTGCAGCCGCCCCAGCACCACCATCGTCACAAAGCTCAAACAGAACGTCACATGCGCGATCCAGATCGTCACCAGCCCCGTCTCCACCCCGCTGAGTACAAAGAGCGCCAGCAGCGACATCCCCATCAGGATGTCCGGCATCACCAGCGGCAGGGTGATCAGCATCTGGTGCGCGCTTTGCAGCCCCGAGCGGAACCGATGCAGCGCATACGCCGCCAGCGTGCCCAGCACCATGGCCGCCACCGAGGCAGACACCGCGATTTTGAGCGTGATCCACAGAGATTCCCACACCTCTCCCGCAGCCCATAGCTTTTCATACCAGTTCCAGGTAAAGCCCTCCCACTCCCCGCCAAACCGCGAGGCATTGAAGGAGTTCACCACCAGCACCACCAGCGGCGCAAACAGAAACACGAGCACCCCGCACGTGAGGCACGCCGGCAGCCAGGAGCGCCTCATGCCGCCTCCTTTCTCCCAAACTGCCGCCACAGCACCACCAGCAGCATCGGCACCAGCACCGCCAGCATCAGCCCGCCCGCCAGCGCGCTCGCGTGCGGCAGATTGCGGTCTGAAAACACCCGCTGGGAGATCTTGTTCCCCAGCATCTCATCCGATGTCCCGCCCACCATCTGCGGGATCACATACTGCCCCAGGCAGCACACAAACACCATCACCGCCGCCGAGGTGAGCCCGCGCCGCACCCCCGGCACAAACACCTGCGCAAACGCACGCCACGGCCCCGCCCCGAGATCCCGCGCCGCATCCAGCAGGCCAAAGTCAAACTTCTCCGCCGCAGCGTACAGCGGCAGAATGGCAAACGGCAGTTGTGTGTAAACCAGCAGCAGCAGCACCGTGCCCACCTGGTGCAGCAGCACCGCATCTTCTGGGATGAGATGCAGGCCGATGAGCAACTGCGTCAGCGGCCCCTCCGGGTGCAGCAGAGACTTCCACGCAAAGATGCGGATCAGGAAATTCGACAGAAACGGGATGACCACCAGCAGCAGCAGCACCTGCCGCACACGCTCTCCCGCCCGCGCCATTTGAAACGCCACCGGCAGCGCCAGCGCCAGGCAGATCACCGTCGTCACCGCGCTGAGCCAGAGCGTGCGCCAGAGGATCGGCAGGTACGCCGGGTCCTGCACCTCCCGCAGCGTGGCCAGCGTCCACCCCGGCCCCACACCCCCTTGCAGATCTGCCGGACGAAACGCCGTGACGAGCACCAGAATGGCCGGGACCACAAAAAACACCCCCAGCCACGCCAGGGAGGGCAGGGTGAGCAGCCACTCTTTCCTCTGCCGCCGGTCCCTGCTCATGCCTCCGCCTCCAGCCGCACCACACGGCCTTCATCCGGGTGGAAACTCATCCACACCTCCGCCCCGCGCGCCGGGTCGATCTCCCCGCCGCTGAAGCGGCTGCGCTGGAGCTGCGCCAGGATGCGGTGCTCCCCCGCGCGGATGCGGTAGCGCGTGTGCGAGCCAAAGTACACCCGCTCCTCCACCACGCCACGAAAGGCGTTCACCCGGTCCCCGCTGGACGGGCGCACCAGCGCGAGGCTGATTTTCTCCGGCCGCACCATCAGCCGCAGCGGCTGGTTCGGCGTCAGCACACCCTGGCTCAGCACCAGCGGACTGCCCAGCCCCTCCACCAGCACGCGCACGTAGCCCTCATGCTGAAACTCCACCGCCGTGCCCGTGAAGAAATTCGCATCGCCAATGAAAGCGGCCACGAAGCTGCTGCGCGGCGTTTCATACAGTTGCGCCGGCGCGTCCACCTGCTCCACCCGGCCCGCGTTCATCACCGCGATGCGGTCGCTCAGGCTCATCGCCTCGCCCTGGTCATGCGTGACGTAGATGAACGTCGTGCCCACCTGCTCATGGATCGTGTTCAGCTCCATCAGCATGTGCTGCCGCAGCTTCAGATCCAGCGCCGCCAGTGGCTCGTCCAGCAGCAGCACCTGCGGGCGGTTCACCAGCGCCCGCGCGATGGCCACACGCTGCCGCTGCCCGCCGCTGAGCTGCGCAGGCCGCTTGCGCGCATGCTCGCTCAGCCGCACCAGCTCCAGCATGCCGTCCACGCCTTGGCGGATTTCCCCATGCGGGCGGCGGCTCATGCGCAGGCCAAAGGCCACATTCTCCCACACGCTCAGGTGCGGAAACAGCGCGTAGTTTTGAAACACCGTGTTCACCGGACGCCGCTCCGGCGGCAGCGCCGTGATGTCCTGCCCCGCCACCAGAATCCGCCCGCTGTCCGGCCGCTCAAATCCGGCGATCATCCGCAGCAGGGTCGTCTTCCCGCAGCCACTCGGGCCCAGCAGCGAAAACGACTCCCCCTGCGCCACCGTCAACGACACCGCATCCACGGCGCGCTGGGTGCCGAAGGTTTTGGAAACGTGGTCAATGACGAGAAAATCGTCCATGCGGGGCATAAGACGGAACATTAGCCTGCAAACAATGGATGTGGCAAGGAGCTTGCGGGATTCACCGGAAAGGGCCAGCTTGCCCGAATGTCCTCCCGCTTTGAAATTTTGCGTCCTCTCGAAGAAGACACCGCCAGCAAGCTGCAGCTCATCCGCGACAACAAACGCGGCGACGAGCTGCGCCTGCGGCGCTTCAAGACCACCAAGCCAGAGGAAATCGAGGGCCTGCAGGAGCTTTTCCGCCAGCTCTCCGCCGTGCCCAGCCCGCATCTCGACCGCCTGATCGACTTCGGCGCGGACAAAGACGGCTTCTACACCATCGTCGCCGGACCCCTGCCAGGAGAGACCCTCAGCCAGGTGCTCGAGCGCGGCCCGCTCACAGAAAAAGAGTTTGAAACCGTGGCCACGCAGCTCCTCGGCGTGCTCTCCGACCTCCACGAAGACGCCATCGTCCACGGCAGCCTGCGGCCAGATTTTATACGCATCGCCGGAAAATCCGCCGCCGACTGGCAGGTCACCCTGCATGGCTTCGGCCAGGGCTTCGCCGCCCGCGACAGCAGCCCCGAAGAGCAGATCCGCGCCTACCGCTGCACCGCCCCGGAGCAGTGGCAGGACGGCACCACCCGCCGCCGCACCGATGTGTACGCGCTCGGCTGCATCTTCTATGAAGCACTCACCGCCCGGCCCCCCTTTGACGGCCGCGTCCTCAAGGAGCTGCGGCTCAAGCACCTCGGCCACGACCTCGCCCCGCTGTCAAAACTCGCCTCCCACGTCCCCGCCTGGATCACCGCCTATGTGATGCACCTGATCGCGGCAGACCCAGAACAACGCCCGCGCAAAGCAGGAGCCGCCCTGGAGCTCTACCAGCGCCGCGAAGCCCCCCCCCAGCCCGAGCAGCCGCCACGCCCCGAGCCCGCGCCAGAGCTACCCAAGACCACCCCACCGGTCAGCTTTATCCAGCAGCCGCACTCCGCCCCCGTCGTCCTGCCCAGCCCGCAGCAAGGCACGCGGCATGCCACCTCCAGCACCATCCCCATTTCCCCCGGCCCGCACGTCGCCGCCAACCGCCCGCCCGTCCGGCGTCCCTCCAGCACCACCGTGCTGCCACCGCGCAAAGCCTCCGCGCCGATGCCGCGCACCCCGTCCGCCCCAGGCCGCAGAGCCTCCACCCCGGCGATCCGCCCCCCGACCCTCGCCGCCCGCGCCAACGCCCTGATCGCCGCCGCCGCCCAGGTCCAACACATCAAGCCCATCCTCATCGCCGCCTCCGCCCTCATCCTGCTCCTCGCCATCGTCACCCTCCGCAGTTGCAGCTCCTGATCCACCGCCCAGCGCGTGTTAGGGCGGTTGGTCCTCAAGCCGCCATCCTTCGCAAGGTAGGGCGGTTGGTCCTCAAGCCGCCATCCTTCGCAAGGTAGGGCGGTTGGTCCTCCAACCGCCGCCGAGCGGCTCCAGGCCCCCTCCCCGACAAACGCGATAAGGAAACCCAGCACACCGCAATCCAATCCGGTTCCTGCCTTCCTGCCTTCCTCATTAAAAATCCGGCTCATAGCCCAAGCCCCTGAAACAGGAATAAGGAAACCTATCCAATTCCCACCTCTCGCCGCGCTTTCGTATGTCCGCGCCCGCTCACCCCGCCGCCTGAGGCCCCGCATTCAGATCTAGCCCCAGCTTCTTCAGCTCCCACTCCTGCGCTGGCCAGTCGATCTCCGCCGTCCTGCCCACGGGTTTTTCGTTCGCGAAGATGCCGGCGGACAGCGCGCGTATGCGGCGGTGCGTGGCGTGTTTGTCCACCAGCGGCATGCCCTGCTTTTTCGCCGCAGGGTTCAGCGCCGCCTGCTCCTCCTCCTGCCACACCGTCGCCAGTTGGTGCAGCGCCACGATGCGGTACCAGTGCCACGGCTGCTCGCACACCACGTTCTCGCGGCACCAGCGCCAGTTCGCAAAACGCTCCAGCTCGGCCGGGCGCACCAGGAAGCAGCGCACGCACTTGCGCCGCACCACCTGGCGGTCCTCGCACGTCATCGCAAACAGCCACGTCTCCCGCGCAAACGGCGTGATCGCCAGATGTCCCGCGATGTGGTTGTACGCATCATTGAGCACCTCAAACCCCAGCGTGCCCTCGGTGCGCAGCACCGGCTTCCTCAGCGTCGTGATCTCCGCCAGCTCACGCACGATCTTCCGCGCCGCCGGATTGTCATACAGATCATTCACCGTCGTGCTCGGCATCAGATTGCGGAACACCAGCACAAACTTGTCCGACCCCGGCACCGGCGTGAGGAAGTGCGCCTGAAACAGCACATCGTCCGAGTCCCCGCGCCGCAGCCGGTCCAGCGCATTCAGATGCTTGCGGAAGAGCAGGAACCAGCTCGCGCCAAAGCCAAGCAGGAAGCCGATGAACTTCCCCGTGATCTCCGGCACCACGCGGTTCCAGTCCAGATTCCGCAGCCAGTCTGCCACCTGCTGGGCGTTCAAACTACCGGCCCATTGGATGAATTGATCGTAGAGATTCATGAAGAGGAAGTGCGGGGTGCGAAGAGGGCGGAGGCTAGAGGCAAAACCTCCGTTGGCAAGGCATGAACACGCACATCAAATCCACCACACCTTGAAGGTCAGGGGATCGAAATAACCGGCGGCAAACCATGGACATGCCCGTGCCCGGAGCTAATCTGATGCCACATGCGCGCCGCGATTTCATTCCTCCCCCTTCTGCTGCTGGCAGCCTGCCTCAGCACAGCCCGCGCGCAGGACAAACCGCTCGATGCCCAAGCCGCCCAAGCCGCCTTCGACACCGCCGACCACGCCCTCAATGCAGCCTGGGCCGCCGCCAAGCAGAAGCTCACCGAAGCCGAATTCAACAAGCTCAAAGAAGACCAGCGCGCCTGGGTGGAGTACCGCGACTACCTCGCACGCTCGCCCATGTACACCGGTGTCAGTGCCGGTGCCCAGGGCGAGCTCCCGCTCGATTCCCCCGCCTATCTGGAAGCCGCCGCCGGTCTGGAAGACATGCGCACCGCGTGGCTCCAAGGCCTGCTCCACGACTGGAAAGAAGAAACCCTCACCGGCTATTGGACCGACAGCTACGGCGGCAGCATCGAGATCGTCCAGCAGGAGGGTCATCTATACTTCATCATCCAGTGCGTGCGCGGCCCCACCTCCCACGTCGGCGGCCTGTCAGGCACCGCAGCATGGAATACCAGCATCGGCTGGTACAGCGACAAAGGCGTGGAAAAAGACAAGACCGACGAGACCAATCTCAGCTTCATCCACCGCGACAAAAAGCTCGACATCACCGGCGCCAACACCAGCTACTACCACGGCGTCCGCGCCTACTTTGACGGCAGCTACGTCAGAGTGAAATCCCTGGACGCCAAAGCGCAGGCAAAGATTGTCAAAGCCGCGAAATCAGGCGAACTGCCGGAAGAGTAAACCCCACCCACGAACTTATCATGCACGCCGCCGGCCCCAAAAACCCGCTCCATGGCATCACGCTTCAGGTGATGGTCACGCAGCTCGTCGAACACTACGGCTGGGAGATGCTCGGCCGCATGATCCCCATCAACTGCTTCAACTGGCAGCCCAGCATCAAGTCCAGCCTCGTCTTCCTCCGCCGCACCCCCTGGGCCCGCGACAAAGTCGAAGCCCTCTACCTCGACTCCCTGCCAGACATGCAGCCCGAGTCCCAGCTCCCGCCACAAGCCGAAAGCGAAGCTCCCCCAGCCCCCACCGCTCCCCAAGACGCAGAGGTCTCCTGATACACGGTCTGGTGCAGGATCGACACTTCAAAAATCAACAATCCTTGTTCATCAATCGTCAATCGCGCCCAGACAGGACGCCCTGCCGCCAGAAGATTGACGATTGTCGAGCCATCGAATTTTGATTTTAGAAGTTCCAAACCACAGGCGCACGCAAGCGCATGAATGATGTCACCCTGTGCCGCGACCTCCCGCCAACTTGAGCCGAGCTTGCGAGACAAGCGAAGCCAAACTTGAAACTTTAAACTTGAAACTGCGCTCCTGAAACGAGCCCGCGTAAAACCTACCCCGAGTCACAGCCTTTCCACATGCTGCAAATGCTCCGGCGGCGGATGCTCCGCATCCACATCATGCACCTCCACCACCCGCCCATCGTCCATGCTCGCGATGCGGTTCGCGTGGTGAAAAATGCGATTGTCATGCGTCACGATCAGCACCGCGCGGTCCTTGCCACGCGCCACGTGTTCAAACAGCTCCATCACCACATGGCCGTTCTTCGCATCCAGCGCCGCCGTCGGTTCATCGCAGATGATCAGTTGCGGCTCATGCACCAGCGCCCGCGCGATCGCCACGCGCTGCTGCTGCCCGCCGGATAGCTGCGCGGGCCGGTGTTTGCAGCGGTCCCCCAGCCCCACCTGATCCAGCACCTCCCGCGCCCGCTTCTCCGCCTTCGCCGCCCCCATGCCCTGGATCAGCAGCGGCACGCTCACATTCTCCGCGCAGGTCAGCGTCGGGATCAGATTGAACGACTGGAAGATGAACCCGATCTGCTGAGAGCGAAACCGCGTGATCGCCGCCGTGGACATCTGGCGCAGATCATGCCCCATCACCATCAGCTCCCCCGCATCCGCCCGCAGCGTCCCCGCGATGATGCTGATCAGCGTCGTCTTGCCGCAGCCCGAAGGCCCCACCAGCATCGTGATGTCCCCCCGCCGCACCTCCAGATCGATCTCCTTCAGCACCTGCAGCCGCGAGCCCCCATCGCCAAAGCTTTTGGAAATGCCCTTCACATGCGCCGCAAGCTGGCTGTTGTCACCCTTGTTCATTCGTTTGGAAAATCCTACGCCGTCCCGATGCCTGCGGTTGCCCGCCACTTCAAGTCAGGACTGCATGGGAGCATCCACGGCATCGGAGTTTCCCTTCGCGGCGACGCAGCCCGCCCCCGTTGCCCCTCATCCAAAGCGTTTTCAAAACAGATTTCCAGAAAGCGGCGCTTGGAGG
>NCCR01000149.1:0-14094 GCA_002279765.1 Verrucomicrobia bacterium 12-59-8
GCCGAACCTGCTGCTGATGGACGAGCCGACGACGCATCTGGACATCTGGGCGATCGAGGGGCTGATTTTGGCGCTGCAGAAGTTTGAGGGGACGCTGGTTTTCATCAGCCATGACGTGCATTTCATCCGGTCGCTGGGAACGAAGGTGCTGCACATTGTGGATGGGAAGGTGACGGCGTTTGCGGGGGATTATGACTACTACCTGCAGAAGACGGGCGCGGAGGAGAATGCGCGTGCGGCGGTGGTGGCGGGGTAGGGAAGAAATGACGAATGAGTAAGTCCGAATGACGAATGGCGGAGGCCAATGGTGGGGCGCTGGGCAGAGCGGAGGGGGACGGAGATTGTAAACTGAGAATTGTAAATTGGCCGGAGTGGGGGGAGGCGCGGGTGTGGTTGCGGGGCTGCTGGAGAATAGGGCTGATAGGGCCTATGGGACCGATGATGGGGAGCGGTGGCTCATTCTTCGCTAAAGCTTCGAAGGGCAGGCTGTGCCTCGCGGCGAGACTGCAGTCCGGATGGGGTGCGTGGGCTTTGAGGGTTTTTGACACGCTGGGAGACGGGCGGGCTGTCGCCACACCTGTCCCACTTATTTCCCGGACCCGTTGTGGCGCAACGGGGCTACTTTATTTGGGCAGGGCGGGGACGAGGAGCTTGGCGCGTTCGGCGGCGTCGCGGTCTTTGGGGCGGAAGCGGAGGAGTTCGCGGGCGGCGGCGGGTGAGCCCTGCTGTTTGAGGGAGGCGAGGTATTCGTCAAAGGACTGGCGCTCGAATGGGGAGAGTGGACGGGTGGAGGTGGTGGCGAGGAGCCAACGAGCCCAGGTGAGGGCGGTTTCTTCGCCTTTGGCGGGCGTTTTGGGAATGGCTGCGACAGCGGCCTCGTAGTCGTCCAGCGACACCTCTTTGAGGTTGCCATCTGGGGTGAGATGGCGGCGGGCGAGGCCTTCCGCGAGCTTGAGGAACCATTCCGGGAGGATGGCTCCCTTTGGCGGCATGGCGGCGGTGAAGAAGCCGTGGCCGGCGACGCGGAAGAGGACCTGGCTGCCGTCATCTGACACGCGGGCGACGACGATGCCTTCTTCGTCACTGCTGCTGCGCGGGGTATCGCGGATGCCAGGAGTGAGGCATTCCCCGGTGCTGAGCTCCCAGACTCGCAGCTCGCCTTCATCCGTGACGGTGACGAGACGCCGGTCATCGGGACTGAGCGCGAGAACCGGGACGTAGGAACGGTGCTGCATGGTAACGATGTTTTGGCGGGTGGCGATGTCCCAGACGCGTACAGCACGGTCGCGGCCGGAGGTGATGAGCAGTTTTTCATCCTGGGTCAGCGTCACGGCACCCACCGCAGGCGGATGATGGAAGGGCTTGCCGGTGGGCTTGAGCGTTTTGGCGTCGTAAATGAAGACCGTGCCGTCGGGATCAGCGGCGGCATACAGGGTCTTTTTGCGATTGGCGCCACCTGCCTCGGAAAAGCGCAACTGCTCGGGCGAATTGTCCGGGCCTTTGATGCGGGTGATGAGGTTCTTGTCGAGGACATCGACGAATTTACGCCCTGACATGCGCTCGTGAATGTCCCAGACCTGCACGAAGGGAACGCCGCCCGGAGCCAGGACCAGCAGAGAGCCGTCGCGGGTGAATCTGGCATCCTTGACGGTATGATCGATGTGAGCTGACAAGAGGGCACCGGTTTGAATGTCAAACACGCTGACATCCCCATGTCTTGAGACGGTGGTGATGAGGCTGGTGTCCATGGCCGGCATGGATTTGATGATTTCACCGTCATGCTTGCGGGTGGGAAAGCGGAGATGGCCGTCGCTGAGATTCCAGATGTGAACGTAACCGCCGCCGTCACCGACGACGACGGACCGGCCATCGGCGCTGAAGGCCAGCGAGGTCACCGAGGACGGATGCGTGAGCGGGGGCAGCACCTCGCCGCCATTGCGGAAGTTGCCGACGAAGACTTCGCCTTTGTTCATGCCGAGAGCGATCAGTTCATGCACGGGCTCAATGGCGACATGCAGCAGCCCTTTGTCCACCTCGATGGGATCGCCGACGGCCTGGCCGAGGCGCAGATCCCAGGTGGTGGCGGTGCCATCATCCCCCTGCGGGTCGATGGGGTCGCCGCTGTAAATGGAGGCGGCAAAAACGCCGTCGTTATCCACTGCGATTTCACTGACCACGCCTTTTTGTTTCATCACCATGGCGGGTTCCTGCGGCTGGCGGAGATCCCAGCCGTGAATGGCACCCATGCCGTCCGCATCGACTTCGCTGCCCGCGAGCAGCTTGGTGCCGTTGCCGGAGAAGGCGATGCAGGTGACGAGGCTGGGCATGTGCGGCTGCAGGGTGCGGCGCTTGCCGTCCTTGAGCGTCCAGAGCTCCACGTTGCCATCTTCGCGTGCGACTACGACCTGCTGGCCGTCGGGGGTGACGTCGAGGCAGGTGACCTCCACACCGGGCGGGACGGGGTGGTCGGTGCGCTCGCCGGTTTTCATGTCCCAGACGGAAATGATTTCACGCCGGGGCGGCGGCACCGACCCAGGCGCAGCGTTGGCCTTGGGCGTGATGAAAGAGGCTGCGACCACCTTGCTCGTCTCAGGACTGACGGCCACCTTGGCGGCTTCCACGGCTCCTTCCGGCAGGGCGAGCGGAGCGGTGTCCGGACGAATGAGGTGAACGTTGGCCAGCAGCGAGAGCAGGTTGGTGGAGGAAAGCTCGTTGGCAGGATCGGTGCGCAAGGAGCGAGCCAGGTAGGCGACGGCATCATTGTACTGACCACGCTCGGTGAACTGACGCGCCATCTGCTCGTCTGAGCGGCTGTAGGAGCGGCGGAGGTCCTCTCTGCCATGCTCGGCTTCAATGCGATTGCGCTCGGCTTCGAAGTACAATGCGGTGCTGGTGATGCCACCGATCAACACAGCGAGTGAGATGGACAGGGCGGCGGCAACGCCGACACGGTGACGGCGAACAAACTTCGTGATTAGATAACGCCTGCTCGGCGGGCGGGCCGTGATGGGCTCGAAACTCAGGTAGCGCGTGATGTCGTCGGCCAGATCGTCCGCGCTGCCGTAGCGGCGGTCGGGATCACGTTCGAGCGCCTTGAGCGCGATCCAGTCGAGATCTCCCTGCACGGTGGGCTCGATGGTGGAGGGCTTGGGCGGATCTTTCTCCGCCAGATCGCGCAGCAGCACATGGATGGGCTTGGCGGCGATGTCTGAAGGCGTGATGAGCGCCCGGCCGCAAATCAGCTCAAAGAAGACGCCGCCGAGCGCATAGACGTCCGAGCGCGTATCGACGTGCGAACTGCCGTTCTCGATCTGCTCGGGGCTGATGTAGCCTGGAGTGCCGACAAGTTGATCGACGCCGGTGGCAATCGTGTGGCCGGAGCCTTCGCCTTCCATGACCTTGGCGATGCCGAAGTCGATGACTTTGGGGACGGCCTTGCCCGCCTCGTCCATCACCATGATGTTGCCGGGCTTGATGTCGCGATGGATGATCCCCTTTTGATGCGCGTGATTCACGGCGCGGCAAACCGGGATGAAGAGGGCGAGGCGCTGGCGCAGATTGAGATCGTTCTGCTTGCAGTAGCTGGTGATGGAGCGGCCCTTGACCATCTCCATGACGAAAAAGGGCGCGCCGATGTCGGTCTCGCCCGCATCCAGAATGCGGGCGATGTTTGGATGCTCCATGATGGCCAGCGTGCGCTGCTCGATGGCGAAACGGCCCAGGATGTCCGCCGAGGCGACGCCGGCCTTCACAATCTTGATCGCCACGATGCGGTGAATCGGCTTCACCTGCTCGGCACGATAAACGACGCCGAAGCCACCTTCGCCCAGCTTGTCGAGCAGACGGTAACGATCACCGATCCAGCCGTCGTTGCCGGTGAGCGACTCCATGTGCGACCTCGGCTTTGAGGTGGTGCCCATTGACGCCATCGAAGAAGCGGTGGCGGCAGGCAGCCCGCCGTGGCTTGGCATTGTCGAAGCACCGGGCAGTGTGGCTGCACCGGGCAGCGTCCTCGGCTTGCCGGTTGGGATGGCAATGGTCTGATCTTCCGGGCCCAGGGTGATGTTGCCTGTATCAGTAGGCGAAGCGGAGCGGCCCATCCCCATCGTCGCCGCTGGCAGGTTGCGGCCCGGATTCGGGATGGCGATGGTCATGTCATCAGGCCCCAGAGTGATATTGCCGGTGGGCGTTTCCTCGGTGGGAGGCCTGGCCGACACCGGAGGGGTGAGCGGCATGTTTGGCTTGAGATTGGGAATCGCAATCGTCACGTCCTCCGGACCCAGAGTGACCATGCCTGTCGGGGTCTCTTCAGGTGGCATGAACTTCGCATCCTTGTCTTCCGAGGATGGGGGTGCTGGTTGGGCCGGATCAGGGTTCACGAGATAAAAAGAAAATACGAGGGCACTGTTTCAGAGAAGGACGATACGGGCAAGCCTTGTGATGGCTGCGAGGCAGAAAACTACGGCTGCACTCTTACTTGAACCCCCGAAGCCGCAGGCTGTTCAAAATCACCGACACACTGCTCAGGGACATGGCCACACTGGCGATCATGGGATTGAGCAGCCAGCCGGTGAGGGGATAGAGGATGCCGGCGGCCAGCGGAATGCCGAGGCCGTTGTATAGGAAGGCGAACATCAGATTCTGGCGAATGACCTTCATGGTGGCGTGGCTGAGGGCGAAGGCCTGATGCAGGGCACGGAGATCTCCCTTTACCAGCGTGACGGCGGCGCTTTGA
Organism: Verrucomicrobia bacterium 12-59-8; assembly: GCA_002279765.1. Next base: position 4,736 of record NCCR01000149.1, read on the forward strand.
ATGGCCACCTCGGTGCCGGTGCCCATGGCAATGCCGACATCGGCGGCGGCGAGGGCGGGCGCGTCATTGATGCCGTCGCCAGCGAAGGCGACGTGGCGGTCCTTGCCGCGGGCCTGATAGACGTGGAGCAGCTTTTCCTTGGGGGAGACCTCGGCGGCGACTTCGTCGATATTCAGATCTTTGGCGACGCGCTGCGCGGTGGCGAGCGAGTCGCCGGTGATCATCTGCAATTTCAAACCGAGCGCGTGTAGGGTGGCGATGGCTGCCGGAGCGGAGTCTTTGATTTTGTCTTTGATGGCGATGAGGCCAAGGGGCTTTTCATTGAGCACGACGACTACGACGGTGCAGCCCTCCGCCTGCATTTTCATGGAGTGGGCGTGGCATTCGGCGCTGATGAAGACGCCGTTTTTCTTGAGGAAGGCTTCCTGGCCGATGAAGACCTCGCTTTCACCGACATTTCCCAGCACGCCGCTGCCGGTGATGGACTGGAAATCAGTGACGGCGGCTATCGGAATATTGCGCTCCTTCGCGGCATTCACGATGGCGGTGGCGAGGGGGTGCTCGCTCATGGATTCGACTGCGGCGGCGCAGGCGAGCAGATCGCGGGCGGAAAGGCCGGGGAGTGGGAAGACTTCTGTGACTGACGGTTTGCCCTCGGTGAGAGTGCCGGTTTTGTCGAGCATCACGATGTCGATCTCGTGCAGGCGTTCGAGAGTCTCGGCGTTCTTGATGAGCACGCCAAGCTGCGCGCCACGACCGAGTCCCACGGTGACGGCCATCGGTGTGGCGAGACCGAGCGCGCAGGGACAGGCGATGATGAGAACGGCGACGGCATTGACGATGGCGAAGGCAAACGAGGGCTGCGGGCCGAACTGCCACCAGAGCAGGAAGGTCAGCGCAGCGATACCCACCACGGCAGGAACAAACCAGGCTGACACACGATCTGCGAGACGCTGCACGGGTGCGCGGCTGGCCTGAGCCTTGGCGGTCATTTCGACAATCTGACTCAGGAGGGTGTTGGCGCCGACGCGTTCTGCGCGCATGAGGAAGGTACCGCTGCCATTGACGGTGCCGCCGGTCACCGCTGCGGCAGCCTCCTTTTTCTGCGGCATGGATTCACCGGTGAGCATGGATTCATCCACCGTCGAGCTGCCTTCGGTCACGCTGCCATCGACAGGAATGCGCGAGCCGGGTTTGATGCGCAGGACATCACCGATCTGGATGTCATCCACGGGTGTTTCGATTTCCTCACCATCGCGAATGAGCAGCGCGGTTTTGGGCGCGAGATTCATCAAGGCGCGAATGGCGGAGCCAGTGGCTTTGCGTGCGCGCAGTTCGAGCAGTTGTCCGAGAAGCACCAGCACGGTGATGACTGCGGCACTTTCAAAGTAGAACACCATGCCGCCGTGGGTGGCCGCGTGCGGAAGCAGGTCCGGGGCCGCCAGTGCGACGGTGCTGTAGAGCCATGCGGCGAGCACGCCGAGCCCGATGAGGGTGAACATGTTGAAGCGCAGGGTGCGCAGCGAATTGGCAAAGCGCACCAGCAGCGGCCAGCCGACCCAGAAAACGACGGGCGTGGCCCAGACGAACTGCATCCAGCCGGAGGCTTCGTGGGGAATGTCGCGAATGACCGGCAGGTCCATGCCCATCGAAAGGAGGACCACCGGGGCGGTCATGGCGGTGCTCCAGCGCACGCGCCACCAGAGGTCGTTGACTTCGTCGTCACCGCCATCACCGCAGCATTCGGGCTCGTTGCGGTGGGCGAGCGGATTTTTTTCCAGAGCCATGCCGCACATTGGGCAAGCACCCGGTTTGTCAGAACGGACGCCCTCGCACATGGGGCAAATGTAGGCTGCGGGTGGCAGGCTTTCCTTCACAGAAGCGGCTGGCTGCGCCTCATCCGAGGAGCAGTGGGGGCAGGGTGTCGGTGCATGGGGAGACATTGCAGCGGTAAAGTAGCCGCACAAACAACGCCATCTCCAGCCGATTCTTGGCGAAAGGTGCGTATGCCCAGGGTTTGTGCGTGAAGGAAGGTCGCGAGGGGAATGTATTGCGACAGCAGGTGCTGGGTGGTGCGCCCGGAACCTGCTAAAGCAGGTACTACAAAACGTACGCTGTGGACTGCAGTGCGTATTATGCGTGCGATGCGCTCAGAAACTGATGGTGAGTCATTCTATTGTGCTTAGAGGGGACGTGATGTTTCCGTGGAAGGACGGAAAGGACAGCGTTTGCCAGGACAGCCGGATGTTTGGGCGTTGTTTATGCGCAAGCCTTGGCATCAACCTTTGGTGATGCACTCGTCGAGATTGAGGATGGCGCTGGCCACGGCATACCAAGCGGCAAATTCGGCGGGGGGGAGATTTTTGGGTGGGTGGACTTGGGGTCTGACTTGGCGGTTTCGAACTGGGTTTCCCAGAGGGTTTTGAGGATGGCGAGTTCGTGCGGCTGGGCGGAGCGCGCGAGGGCGAGGCGGAAGGCGTGCTGGAGGCGGGAGTCGAGGTCGGTGCTGGGGGATTCGGCGACGATACGTTTGGCGAAGGCCTGGGTGGCTTCGACGTAAACGGGATCGTTGAGCAGGGTGAGGGCCTGCAGCGGGGTGTTGCTGCGGGAGCGGCGCACGACGCAGGCCATGCGCGCGCTGGCATCGAAATTCATGAAGCTGGGATAGGGTGATCCGCGTTTGAGCACGACGTAGAGGCCACGGCGGTACTGCTCGGCCCCGGGACTGACGACGTAGTTGTACTGCTGGCCGCCGACTTTCTTCCAGAGGCCGTCGGGCTGGGGCGGGCGAATGGGGGTGCCGCCTTGCTTGAGATTGAGCAGACCGGCGATGGCGAGGGCGTTGTCGCGGATGGCTTCGGCATCGAGGCGGAAACGGGGGCCGTGCCAGAGAAGGTGGTTTTCTGGATCGGTTTGCAGGGCGAGTCCGGAGGAAGCCCTGGAGCTTTGCTGGTAGGCGGCGCTCAGGACGATTTTCCTGAGGATGTGCTTCATGTCCCAGCCGCTGTCGATGAACTCGACGGCAAGCCAGTCGAGGAGTTCGGGATGGCTGGGGGCAGCGCCTTTGATGCCGAAATCTTCGAGGGTGCTGACGATGCCGTGGCCAAACAACTCGGCCCACCAGCGGTTGACAGTGACGCGGGCGACGAGGGGATTTGCGCGACTGACGAGCCATTTGCCGAGGGTGATGCGGTTGGGCGGGCCTGTGAGCGGGGTGTTGAAGATGGCCGGTACAGCGGCGGTGACGGGGTCGGCGGGATCGGTGTAAACGCCGCGTTTGAAAATGCTGCTCATGCGCGGCTGGGGCAGCTCCCGCATGATCTCGGTGGTGGGGGTGGCAAGAGCGGTGATCTGCTTTTGCAGTGCGGTTTTCTGCTTTTCGAGATTGGCGAGTTCGGGATCTTTGGGAAGCGGTGCGGCTTTGCCCTTGCGGTCCTTTTTGGCGACGGTTGCGGGCTCTTCCACCTCGGGGAGGCAGGTGGCGACATTGCCTGTGATGCTGGAGATGCGGAGGCAGCCGATGACGAGGCCGTTGCCGAAGTTTTGGGCCATGCGGATGCTGAGTTTGGCACCGGCGGGCACTGACAGGGGCTGCTGGAGTTCAAAGGCGGCCCAGTGCGGTTCATGAAAACGCTGGCCGATGGCCCAGGCGCTTTTGCCGGTCTTGGTGACCAGGTTGGTGACTTCGTAGCCTTTCTGCGAGTAGTCAGCGTAGGCGGTTTTGAAGGTCAGCGGCTGGGTTTTGCCGTCGGGCGTGGTGAGGGTGCAGTCGAAGGAGTGGAGGACGAAGTTGGGGCGATTGGCACCGCCACGACCTGGACCCTCGCCGGGAATGGAGGCGTGGGTGAGGGTGTCGAGCATCAACCCGCTGAGCTCTCCGGCGCTGAGTTCGGTTTCGAAGGTGTAGGTGTCTTTGTCGGGCACAGAGCCGGTGAGGAGGACGCTGCCATCGGGCTGCAGTTCGGACTCGGCATCGCTCTCGGTGATGAAGGCGGTGGGTTTGAGGGGTTTGAAAGCGTTCGATGTTTCAACTTTGCCAGCGGGTGAGCCGATGGTGGCGAGCTGCTTTTGACGAGATGTGAGCTGCGCATTGAGTGTTTTCATTTGGGCAGCGAGCTGCTGGCGCTGTGCGTCACCTGCGGGGTCGCTGAGTTTGTAAGGCGAGCCTTGGAACTGGATGGAGCCAGGGGTCTTGGGGTTGGTGCGCTCGGCCTCTTTCTCGGTGTTGTTGTAGTAGGCGAGGAGTGAGTAGTAATCGCGCTGGCTGATGGGGTCGTATTTGTGGTTGTGGCACTGGGCGCACTCCAGCGTGGTGCCAAGCCATACGGCCCCGGTGGTGTTGACGCGGTCGATGACCTGATTGATGCGGCTTTCCTCGGGCTCGGTGCCGGCTTCGACGTTGGTGGGTGTGCAGCGATGGAAGCCGGTGGCGATGATTTGTGCAGGGGTGGCGTTGGGCAGGAGATCGCCGGCGATTTGTTCGAGAGTGAACTGATCGAAGGGCATGCTGGCATTGAGCGCGTTCACCACCCAGTCGCGCCAAGCCCAGACTTCGCGCAAGTCATCGCGCTGGAAACCGTGCGAGTCCGCGTAGCGGGCGAGATCGAGCCAGGGGCGGGCCCAGCGGACGCCGAACTGCTGCGAGGCGAGGAGACGGGTGACTAGTTGCTCGATGCTGGAGGCTGGATGCTCGCGGTAAGCTTTCGCGAAGGCGTCGATTTCAGTGGGAGTGGGAGGGAGGCCGGTGAGGTCGAGGGTGAGGCGGCGGATGAGGATTTCGGGAGAGGCGGGGGGAGATGGTGTGAGCTGGGAGGCTTCGAGTTTGGCGAGGATGAAACGGTCGATTTCGTTCTTGGGCCATGACTGGTTTTCAATGGATGGCAGAGCGGGGCGCTGGGGCGGGAGGTAGCTCCAGTGCTGGAGGGTTTCGAGTTTGTCGGGCCATTGGGCACCTGCGGTGATCCAGTCGCGGAGGTGGTTGATCTCGGCGGGGGTGAGGCGGTCGCCGCGTTTGGGCATGGCGTCCTTGTTTTCCTTGGGTAAGGCCACGCGGCGGAGGAGATCGGTGCCGATTTTGAGGTGCTGAGGAGAGGCGGTGTCGAGGCGGAGGTCGCCTTTGTGTTTTTCCGGGCCGTGGCACTCGAAGCAGGTGCGCTGGAGGACGGGATAGACATCGCGGGCGAAGTCGGTACCTGCGGCGTGAAGGGTGGCTGTGGTGAGCAGCGCGATGAGGGCGAAGCGAAGCATGCTTGCGCTAAGAACGAGGCGGAGAGGGCGGACTTTCGGCCTTGATGGAACGTGGATGGTGGGGAGGAATAGCGGAGCGCCGTGAATGAGCGGAGTGCTGCGGGATCGGAACCCGCGCTCCACCCGGACGGGCTGAACTGGCTGGGTGAAAACGGCAAACCCTTGGGAGATTTCAACGGCCTGCGCCGCCAGCTGGCCACCCGCAACAAGCAGATCATCTTCGCCACGAATGCCGGCATCTACGAACGCGGCCCAAAACCCTGCGGACTGACCATCTGCGCCGGCAAGGAACTCGTGCCGCTGAATCTACGCCGGGGCGAAGGCAACTTCTTCCTCAAGCCCAACGGCATCTTCTACCTCGACGACCAGACCGGCCCCGGCTTGATGGAAGCGGCGGAATTTGCCAAAAGCGGCCTCAAACCGCGCCTCGCCACGCAGTCCGGCCCGCTGATGCTGCGCCACGGCGTGATCCATCCCGCCTTCCGGGAGAACTCACCCAACAAACGCCTGCGCAATGCCGTGGGCGTGCGCAAGAAAGACGGCCAGATCATCTTCGCTATGAGCGTCCGTGACGATGCCGTGAAAGGGCGCGTGACCTTTCACCAGCTCACCCGCTTCTTCCTGCACCTCGGCTGCGAAGACGCCCTGTATCTCGACGTAGACATCTCCAGCATGCTCGTTGATCCAAAACCGGATGCCAATTTTACCCCGAACACCTATGCGGCGATGTTTTTCGTGGCGGAGTGAAAGGAGTTGGAATCTGCCCCCCATGTATTGGGCTCAAGGACTGCGTGTTCCACCCTTATTCATCGGGCCTATCGGCTGGATGCCGGCAAGCACCACATACGCGCCTAGAGGTGCCTGCTTTGATGTCTCCACCGTAACCTTGAAACGGCCCGCAGTTGCCGTGGAGAATTCTACGGCTGCTCTTTTTAGGGTTCGAGAATCTTTGCCTACCACCCGGCCATCAGCATCATGCACAACTAAGTCGGCACCAGGTAGAAATTGATCCACTCCCACGATGATGACGCAGTCGGTGGCCTTGGGCAGGTCCAGGCTGAAGCTGCCAGCCAGCTGTTGGTTGTCGCCTTTGCCCAAGGTGCGAAATTCGTAACCACGTGCCTGGAATTTAGCCGCTACTTTTTGAGCATCCTCATTCGCCTGCACCAAATAGCTGCGGGTAGCCAGGAGCAAGGACCAGCAGATGTGGCTTTTTTGACCGGCTGCGACCGGCTGAACACTGACGGTGTAATCACCTCCTCTGGCGCTGCCGAAGGCCACACAAGCCCGGTTCAGCAATCGAGTATCTGAAGCCACGGTTCTGCCGATGTCATCTTTAACAACAAGGTCAAAGCCCACTTTTGCCTGCTTCGCATTCTCGATGCCGAGCATCAAAACGCAGTCTATGCCTGGTTCCACGGCAATCGTGCAAAGGGTCGGGCTGGACGAATCCCCATTGGCAAGCGGCTGTATCACATAACCCCGATCGCGAAATTTAGCCGCGATTTTTTTTGCATCCACGACGGCGGCCTCAGCACCAGTCGCGGCTACTTTCACAGGTTTTTCAGCACATGCTTCAATAGCCCGCGTGTTGGTGAATGGCACTCCAGCCACTCCAAGAGTGGCGGCAATGACGATTACGTTTCGAAAGGACACAGGTTGGGTGATCAGACTTGTGGCCATGTTGGAATCACTTGGGCGGTGGCGCAGCTGGGGGGGGGGCTGGCGCGGGCGTGTCGGCAGGTTTGGAGGGAGTGACTACGGGGGGCGAGTTGAAATCATCTTCACCTGGCTTTGGCGTCACGATCTTAAAAACCTTGCGACCGCTGGGTGGCGGAGTGCCGGTGGCCGCTGCAGGGGCGACCGGCTGTCCAGAAGTGCTTGGACTGGTGTTGGGGGGGGAGGTGGGTGAAGATTCGGGCGGGGCGGTGGACCCGTCAGGCATGATACGGATGACTTTTCGCGCAGGTTCATTCCGCACCACTCCAGGTCGTGTTCCCGGAGGATGGATGGTGACCTTGATGCCCGAGTCTCCTGCTTGCGATTCCATGGCTGGGTCCTCGGCGTCGATTACCCGGAGGTCACGTTTTTTGCGATCAGTCACACGGACACCGACACCATCCACGCCTGGGGTACTGATGATTTTGTTCTCGATGTTGCCACCGAAATCGATGAGGGCCAGCCGGTCATGCGGAGGCACCTGCCCGATCATAAGCTCTGCCACAAGCAGCGGAAAAGCATTTTCAAAGTCGATCCGGGGAACGGGGGTTTCGCTCTGGAATTTGGCGGCAGTGGCTCGTACCGATTCATTGGCTGACTGTGAGAGGCGGGCCATCAAGTCTGGCGAGTTGTCGGCCAATTCCACCACGAGTGAACTCATAGACAGAGGCGCGCGAAAATAATTGTAGAGCAGGGCGACCGGTTCCTGGTCTCCAGCCGGGCCACATTGATCAACAGCCTGCGTGTACCGCTCGCTGTCAGCCTTGAAAAACTTCTCCAACTTGGGGAAGTCATGCAGTCTGGCGATGGTCGCCTGGTCTTCGGGGTCCAGTTTCAGGTTCTTGGTGGCAGCAAGGACCTCATCCTTCACTTTGGTCATGTAAATGCCGTCGCGATGGCAGCTCATGCAGGAGATGCCGTTAATGATGCGGCTGTCTTTGCGGGAGGAGTCTGTCACCACATTCAGCGGTGCCTCCTCCAACCTCAAACCTTTGCCATCCGTCAGCATGTACCCCTGCAGGCCATTGGGCAGTGAGAAGACAATCTCCCCCCCATCGTGAAGGAACTTCAGGTTTGAATTTTTAGTCAGTTCAGCATTCGTGGGTCCCAGCGGAGCGCGAAACAAATCGCCGCCACGTTCATTCTGACGCGTAGGATCGAAGTCATAGCTCTTCCAGATGTAACCGCCATCCGGGCGTGGTAGGCGCTCAATCAGGCGGTTGCCCTGAGAGACGCCGCTTTTTTGGAATCCTGCACGAACGGCGTCTGGGTTTTGAATGGCCTTGTCATAATCAACGCCCAGTTTTGCCTCCAACGCCACATCTGCCGCCCGCTGTTTCTGCCCGCCAGGAATGCCGAGCGCTTCGTGATAGAGCGGTGCCTGCGCCAAGGCGAAAACCACATAGTCAGCACGCATCATGGGCAGCACGCCAAGGATTTTTTCGGCGTCGATCGCGGCCTGTAAGCCGCGGTTGACCCGATAGGGGTAGGAAGTTGCCAATTTTTTCCAGAGTTCAGGAGCAAGCCCGTAGTTGGCAAGCGTGACACGCAGCACCACCCGGGCGGGATCAACGGCCTCCACAGTGCTGATCTTTGGATTGGATGACAGGCTGTTGAGCATTTTGCTGACACCCGTCCGACAGTATTCCAGAAAAAGGTCCGAGTGCCGCGGATTGCCGCGTGCATCACGCTCGTTGTACAAATTGGCGAGACTGAGATAGCGAACTCCTGCGGCCCGGTTCTGTAGATGTTGGAGATCTGCGAGCACCGCATTGGCAACCTGACCCTCGTCCACGAAGTCGCGAACTGCCACATTGGCAGGACCGTCGATCCAGAGGGCTATGATGGATTTCTCTTCAGCACTCAGCGGCGGCAGCGGTTTGCTGGGCTTGCTTTTGGGCATGCGCTTCTTGTCACCATCGGGAAGATTGAGGAGTTTGAGCAAGGGCGAGCCTGCCGAGTCACCCGCTTTGACGTAGTCGTCATTGCGCCTAAGAGCCGACAGGTCCGTTGTTTTCGACAGTTCGGGGTCTTCGTCGCCTTTTTTATGACAGGAGGCACACTTCTCCTGAAAAATGGCGATGACCTGCTCCTCGATCGTCGCCCTGACATCAGCGACGGCGGCAAGAGCCATCAACACCGAGATACAAACAGGCTTCAGTCTCATGGTAGTTTGAGTGGGAATTAAAAGAAAGAGTCCCGCGCCGTAGGAGGGTGAAGACCCTGTGCGGTGCGGGACTCGCTGTCGGGGAAAAGAAAGCAGTATTGAACTGCGACTATTTTTCGACTTTGATCACCGTACGCACAGGCTCTACATCTTCAGGGTCAATTTGTTCAATAAATCGCCCATTAATATTGCGTCCTGTCTTGGTGGTGGTGGTGGGCGTGGGAGT
>NCCR01000149.1:14134-15896 GCA_002279765.1 Verrucomicrobia bacterium 12-59-8
GGTGGGCGTGGGAGTCGTTTTGGGGGGAGTCCAAGTTCTTCTGGCTGGCGGGCAGTAGGGCGGTGGCGGCGGTGGAGCCACACAGGAAGACAGCAGGCTGATAAGAAGGATGGGAACGATTTTCATGGATGACGGGTGGTGATGGTGGATGGGAGAAACAATGGGAGATTTAGTTTCATTGATAGCCCGAAGGCTGAACGCCGATAAGCACGGCAAAATGCCCGACAGGATCAGAGGCGGTTGGTTTGACGACCACGGTGTAGTCACCGTTGTAAGATGCGCTAAACTCCACACACGCGCGATTGATGGTGCGTGTGTCGGCGCGGATCATGTTGCCAACGTCGTCCTTCACATAGAGGTCCACATCCGGCATCGCCGAGTCAATCCCCACCATGATGACGCAGTCAGTGCCCTTCGTCAGGTTCAAATCGAACTGTGTGAATGATGTGAGATTGTCACCGTTCGCGACCGGGGTGATGCGATAGCCACGATCACGAAATTTCACCGCAATCTTGCGGGCATCCACTCGCGCCGCCATGGGATCGGATTCCAGACTGATATCAATCTGGGACGAGTTCAGGTTGGTGCCACAGAGAGTCAGCACCGTGGTGAGGAGGAGAAAGCGTGCGGATGGTTTCATGCGTGTTAGATGGTTGGCGGTGACAGGTTAATTCAGCACAGACTGCATGGCCTGGGTGGCGAGATCGTGAATCAGCTTGAGCTTGTCATGGGGGATCTTTTCATCGCGCTTGATCGAGACCAGCGGCTTGAGTTTTTCAAGCACCACCACGCTGTCCTGAACGGCTTTCAATGCCTGAATGTCCTTCGGAGCTTTTTTCAATTCGGCGAGAATGCCCTCGACGACCGCCGGGCCGCGCAAGCTATTGGACAGGTCCTCCGCCGCCATGTTGTCACTGACGATGCTAGTGGCATAGCGGATGCCTTGAAGCCAAGCGCCACATGCCACCAAGGCCGTCATGCTTAGGTCTTTGTCCTTGTTGTCAATCTGGCTGACAATTTCTTGCTGAATCCATCCCATCTCTTCAAATATCGCACCCCAGTCATTATCTTCGATGGCTTTCAAGAGCGTCTTGCCTGAGGTGATCTGCTGTTTGGGAATGCCCAGCAGGCCGGCAAATTCCTCCGCGTCTCGGGCGGCAGCGGCAATTTTTGATTTCTCTTTTGCGAGCAGGGCGATGGCACCATCAGCAAGTCGAACGCCCACCGCAAAACCAAGCCGACCCTTGTCGCCCTTCAGCGCACTGGCGTCCAGTTTCGTGGCCGCGAGCTTGTTGTAATGAGCAGACCAGTCAATTTTAACACCTTGCTTCTTCAACGTGTTTTCGATGCCGATGAGGCGAAAGACAGGGTTGGGAAAGGCCAGTTTATGAGCTGTGTTTTCTTCCGTGGCTCCAGCCAGAGGGTTGGCCTCCTGTGCCGAGAGCGTTTGGATGGAGGAAATCAGAAGGGCCAGCCCGGCGGCGATGTGTCTTGAATTCATAAAGTGATTGGAGACGGCAACTCATTGAGAGTAGAATGCATTTTCATTTGAAGGCAATCTTTTTTGTTTCTACCGGAAGATATTTGCCTAATGCTCACTGCGTGAACCCCAAACACAAACTATGAAACAACGCATTAGCCGTCCATATCTGTTGCTGCTCAGTTTGCTCTTAAGCGGCTGTGAAGAAGGCCCCACCGGTGTCGAACAACGCGTGGTGGAACTTGAGGCAAGGCTTGCATTCAAAGAGTCGGAGGTGGCCGA
>NCCR01000149.1:15920-58296 GCA_002279765.1 Verrucomicrobia bacterium 12-59-8
CACGAAACTAAGCGAAGCGCAAAAACTCAAGCCCGCGACCGGGCAGACTCAGGAGGCTGCAGCATCAGATGCTCACGCAGGTGTCTTCGCTGCGGCAACCGTTCTTGCAGATACGCTCAAAGATCAGCTTAAACACCGCCGACTCACAGTCAGTGGCGAAGTGGCTTACGCCGGCTTCACGGTCAACGGGGCGGCTGATGATTACGAACGTGGTGTTGTCGTGCCCTTTTTTCGTGAAAGCGCAGATTCCCCCTGGAGAAGTGGCTGGTCGAACGCGCAAATCATGGCCGCGCTGGACCTTGCGGATGCTGCTCCAGCCATGCCGGACACACCGAGGCCGGTGGCACAGCAGCCAGTTCAGGAGCCCTCACCTTACGTGCCATCAACTCCCGTGCCCTCCACTCCAGCGCCCACACTTCCGGGACTCCCTGCTGGATGGACATTCGACAGCGTCTCCAAGCAAGTGATTGCCCCCAACGGAGCACGCATGCCTCAAGCACCGCCAGGCTGGAGTTATGGCATGGTGGCGGGTTCTGCGGGGGACACGCCAAGAGCTTATGTGCAAGACCCCCAAGGCCAGCGAAAATACTATGTGGAGTAACTGGCTCAATTCGGCTGTTTCAGCTTGAGACCTTGGAGACTGATCAAGTAGCAGAGCAGCACCCACCCCAGCAGCACCAATCCCGCACGACGCACCGGTGACAAATCAGTGACGGGCATGGCTTGCACATAGGGTGCTATGTCTGCCCGCGTTTCCACGCTTTCCAATTCGTTGCCGTCCGCGTCCTTTTCCTTCTCGCGTTTGCCGGAGAGCGCGCCCTTGACGATCAAGTTTTGCAGCGCCGTATTCACGGGCGAGACACGTTGATAATCCTCGGACTTTTCCTGCGTCGGCCCTCCCCACGTCACGGTTTCATAACCCTCCATGAAAATCGGGATGCGGGAGCGATTGGAAATCAAAGGCACCCGTTGCCCATACACGGCGGCGGCCTCGGCGATCCTTTGCGCCGCTGAGCTTGGCACAAAATGGCTGACGCGTCGGCAGAGCGTCCCCATCTCAGGCAGCGTCACCATGAATCCGCCAAATAATATCTGAGGGATGAGCAGGAGCGGCACCCACATGACCGCCTGGGTCGGACTGCGCACCAGCGCGGAAATCGCCAGCCCCAGCGCCACTCCCACCAACGCCGTGCCAGCCAGCGCCAGCAGATGCAGCGCCAGGGGCAGCAGAACCACGACATACAACGGCTTGGCGGCGTGCTTCAGCCGACGGCCGGTGATCACGTCAACAATATCTTCGCCCTTCTCCTGGGCATAGCGTTCCGCCGAGTCGATGACGTTCTCCTTCAGGCCGAGGAAGCGGATACAAAGCAGCATGCCCTCGCGATACAGCATGCCTGGCACCGCCGGCAGCTCACGTGGCGGGACCGGCTTCACATTGCCCGGCTTCAGACGCAGTTGCACCTCACGGCGTGCGGCGTCCGTTTTCAGGACAGTTTGCGATGACAGCTCCCGCGCCAGGCTTTCCGCATGAAACGTCACAGTGCGCTCGTCCAGCAGCGGCTGACCTTCATCATTCAGGAGCGGTTCGCCTTTTTCGGAACGCAGGGCAAAAGCACCGGCAATGGCCTCGGCTTCTGCACGACTAAAGCCAAAGATTTTGCCCAATGTCAAAGCACCGGCTCCCGGTGTGTCCTCTGCTTCGATCTCGGATGTGTCGCCGACGAGACGCTTGTCCTCCAGTAAAGCAGCGCGGTCCGTTGACCACTGTTTGGCATCTCCATGAACTGCCAGCGCCGTCAACGTGACCGTGACAAAGAGCAATGCCGCCTGCAGCAGTGTGGTGGCGAAGCAAAACAAAATCTTGCTCAGCAAATACACATGCAAACCCAGGCCGCAGACACGCTCACGACGAAAAATGGGCAGCTCGCCCACAATCTGCTGGGCGGCGTTCGAGCAGCCAAACCATAGCACTGCCACCACGCTGAGAAAACTGCGCAGCCCCTGCCCGGATGCCACCCAGCCAATCATCAAAGCGATGGCCGCCGCCTGCGCCCCGAGGAAAGCGAGGTTCATCTTGTCAGCCTTCAGGATGGCCCATTGACGACCCATCAGCGTTGCCAGGGTGCGCCACAAACCGGGCCTGGAGGCTGGTGGTGCCGCGCCTTGGTCATGCACCAGCGGGATGTTGGGTTCAGGCTCAGGTTTGGCGGAAGATGCCTGATAGTCTGCCTCCCATTGCGAGGGATCTTTCTGGCCTTCCTTGCCGCTTTTGTCGAGCAGCAGGTAGATGTCCACCCATTCACTGCGCTCGAAGAATTTTGCGGCGTCATCCGGCCGACCGTAATAGACGACTCGACCGCCCTGCACGAAGGTGACACGGTCAAACAGGTGGGCAAAACCCAGCACATGCGTGGTGCAGATCACCGTGCAGTCGGTGCCGGCGAGCAGGCGCAACGTCTCCATGAGATAAAACTCGGTGGCCGGGTCCAATCCGGAAGAAGGCTCGTCAAGGAAGAGCACAGCAGGCTTCATGAGCATCTCCGTGGCGATGCTCACGCGTTTGCGCTGGCCGCCAGAGAGCTGGAAGACGCGCTTGTGCAGATGCGGTTCCAGTGAAAGGCGTTTGGCCGTGGCCATGACGAGGGCCTCTACCTCCGATGCGGCAGGATCATCTGGCAGCCTCAGCCGGGCGCTGAAAGTGATGGCTTCATGCACTGTTAGCTCGACATGAACAATGTCATCCTGCGGCACAAAGCCGATGCGGCCCACACCTGCGGCCTCCGATTTGGCACCGGGGCCGATTTTGACTCCGTTGAGCAGCACTTCACCCGAAGTCGGCGGATTAAGGCCGCACATGGCCGTCATCAGCGTGCTTTTGCCCTGACCAGAACCACCCAGCAGACCTACAAAACTGCCCGGCGGCACATCCATCGAGACCTCGTTCAAGATGCGCCTTCCATCGCCAACGACCCGGGTCAGACCACGACCTACGATGCGTCCAGCACTGGAGGTGGGCAACCTCCGCAGAGAGCGCCCGGTAAATTCAAACACGTAATGACCAATGCGAAAGCGGTCGCCGATAACCAGGCGTTCACGTTCAAAAGCCTGGCCATTGAGCTCAGTTCCCGCATGGCTGTGATCGCGCAAATACCAAGACCGCTCCGTCGCTTCAAATTCCAGTGTGGCATGGTGACGCGAGACGTCTCCATCCTCGGCATCCAGCACAATTTTAGCCGGATCGGCCTCCTCATTGCCACGGCCAATGCGCATCTGAGTTCCAGACAGTGGGATGACACGCAGTTCCTGGCCACTGACCGTCGGAATCTGGGGCAGCAGATCGAAGCGCATGGTGAAAGCAGAGGCGCTGACCACCGCCCCATCCTCCAGCATCACAGCAGGCTGCATCAACGGCATGCCATTGAGCTTCATCACGCTGCGTGCGGCGGCATCTGTCTCAAGCGCCCAGGAGCCGCGTTCATGATCCCAGGTGAAAGAGCCGCAGTAGCCTGGAAGCCCGGCGACTGTCACAGCCAGATCCATGCGCTCGTCACTGCCAAATGTGAAGCGCTGCTGATGCAGTTGCACCAGATGAACGGCGTCCTCGCCTCCGCCAAAAGTAAGATAACCCTGCATAGTGAAATCGTTTTGTTAGCAGTTAGGCCGATAAGTCGCGAGAATTTTCTTGTATCAAATGCTCAAAAATGCTCAATATGGTTTCCTCGTCAGGCATGCGGGCATCCATACATGCTCCTGCTTGGTCAGACAATCTTGTCCCACTCCACGCCCCCCTCACCCATGATCTCCTCTGCATTCGCCAAAAAGACTGCTCCAATCCTGATGGCTATTCTCATGCCATGCCTGGCAAGCTCCTGCGCGAACCCCGCTCTCATGATGGCACAGTCAATGGCACAAGGTGCCATCTCCAAACGTGGCGGCACGCAGGCCGATCAGGAAAAATTTCGGAAGGACCAGAACAAGACCATGATCCAAGGCACTGGCCTAGGGGCCATCCTCGGCGCAGGTGCCGGCTATGCTTTGGGCGGCACCCGCGGCGCGATCGCCGGCGCTCTGATCGGTGGCATGATGGGCAATCAATTTGGTCAGCATGTGGCGATGAAGAAGGCGCTGGCACAGACCAGCGAGGCCAACCTGGATGCATGCATCAAAGAATCGCTTGCTGACAATGCGGCGGCCGAGAAACGCGTAGGATCCCTGCGCACCCAGCTGTCAGAGTACAAGCGGCGCATCTCCGCCGCCCGTGCCCAGAACAACACCAAGGAACTCGCCAAAATCAAAGGGGAACTCAAGTCGCTGGACAAACAGGTGGGCGGTGAAGTTTCCAACTATGACAAGGGCATCGGCATGCAGAAGCAGATTGTTGCCAAGGTGCCGTCTTCCAACACCAAGTACGCCAAGCTCAGCAGCACACTCAGGCAGAGCACCGAAAGCCGCAATGCCCTAGAATCCCAGCGCACGCAGATCGCCAGCCTCATGAACACCCTGTAAACCCAAACTGCAGCCCTCTATGAAACACCTTGTTGTCAGCATCGCCATCGCCAGCAGTCTCAGTTCCTGCACCATGACTGGAGATCCGTCGGAAGGCGGTCTCTTCAACTGGAGCCAGGGCATGTCCAATGACCGCATCTCAGCCCGCCACCAGTACAATCAAAGCATCAAGGCTGACACCGCCGCCAAGCGCGCTGAAGCCCGCCGCATTGAGAGTCAGATGAAGCAGTAAGGTCTGGATGCAGTAGATGAAAAATTCTGCACGAACCCGTCTCCCGGCATCAGGCGTGGGAGACGGGTTTTGCATGCCAGGAAATGATGTTACCTTGTTTACTGACGCGCGTTGCGTTCCGCACACCTCCCCCCATGATCCACATTCGCTTGCTTCTGTGCCTCGTCTTTGCCAGCGCCTCGTCCCTGGCGCAGACGCCGCCTTCCGCCGTTGCCAACAGCAATGAAGGTGCCCGTTCGTTGTGGGAGGAATTCATGACTCGAATGCAGACCGACTACCTTGAGCCGGTCGATGAAATCGCGCTTACGCGTAAAGCGGTGGACATTCTTGCCGCCGAAAACCCCGCCTTCAGCAGCCTGCCCAAACCGCGTGATTACGGGACGACACCGGAGGCCTGTCGCAGCGCGTTTCATCAATATGTCGTTGCCTTTGCCTTTAAGGCGGGACGACGGATGGACGCCACCGCCGTGGTCGAGCTGGCCATCCAGCGCCTGTGCGAGCGCCATCTACGGTTTGCGCAATACATTCCCGCGAGCACCCAAGCAGAGCTTGCCACCCTGGGCAAAGCGAACCTCGGTATGCGCATTGAAGTCAGTGAAAACGGCCGCTTCTACTGCCAGCCCTTCGCTGGTGAAGCCGCCGCCCTAGCCGGCATCGAAGCAGGGGATGAACTCATCGCGCTGGATGGTGTGCCGGTGGAAGGCATGAACCGGTGGAAGTTGAAAGTGAAGCTCTACGGCACAGATGGCTCGAAAGCCGAGGTGCGCGTGCGCCAGACCACCGGGCGGATCATCACCGCAGAGCTCATCCGCCGCATCAACAACGGTCTGCGTGTCACCGCCACTTCCGGCATCAGCGGCACGACAATCCGCATCCCCCTTTTTGATGGCAACACCCTTTCAGACCTACGTGCGGCACTGCAAACTGTCAGACCAGGATCGCCGCTCACCCTCGACCTGCGCGGCAATGGCGGCGGCGAAATCCCACCAGCGGTGGATACGGCGGCGCTGTTCATCGACGGGCCGCGTCCGCTGCTACTGTGCAAACAGCAACGCCGCGGCCAGCCCGATGTCGATCTATCCTCCAATGAGGCCATGATGCCGGGTTTTAAGCGTCTGAATGTGCTGATGGACGGCGGCACTGCCAGTAGCGCCGAGCTGTTCATCTCCATTCTCACCGAAGCTCCAGCCCTCCGGGTGGCATTAAGCGGCACACGCACCTACGGCAAGGATATCTGGCTTGAGGGTGCCACCTTGAAGAATGGTGGTGGCGAACTTTATCTGCCGATGGGCAATATGGTCACCACAGGAGGCAAACGCTGGACCAACGGCATCGAACCGACAACGTTTGGGATGAAAAAATAGGCGTCCTACCAAGAAAGTCTCGGCCGTTCAAGCTCACCGAAGTCCAGGCGTTCTCCATTCACTTACGGGGGGGGTAACGCTGCCTAATTCGCCGGCTGTTCGATATTGTCTGCCGCCCATTTGTACGGACCGGCTCCAGGGTCATCCGGACCGGCAGGTTCGGCCACAAAACGCTCAGCGGAGCGCAAGGTGTTTTTACTGTAGCTGCCAGCCGCCCTGCCATGCAGATAGATGTCCGGGAAGGCATTCGGGCCGATGTCATTTTCACTCACGTCCGGCACCATGCCGGCACCATGAATGTTCAGGCCGAAACGATTCATCTTGATGATGTTTTTGTAAATCAAAGCGGTGCCGGCCTGCGCCTCCGAAAAGAGCACGATGCCATCCTCGGAACTGCTTTCGATGGTGTTTTCACGCAGCTCGATCTTTCCGGCCGTATCAACGGCGATGCCGATGATGTTCTCTTTCACACGGCATTTAAGAGCTGTCAGTGCGGCACCTCTGGCAGCCTTGATACCACTGTCACTTTTGGTGATATCGCAGTCATCCAGCAGCGCGCTGGTGCCAATGTCGTGGGCGTACAAAGCGCTCTCCTTGTTGTTGGCGAACTTGCCCAGACGCACCGTGACCTGCGCCTGATCACTGGCTTCAATGCCAGAAGCCGCATGGCCGTCGAATGATCCGCCGGTCACCTGAGCCTTGGAACCGGCCAGTTCTACAATGATGCCGAACAGGTTCTTTGTATAGACGCAATCGGTCGCTTCGATGGAAGTTGCCGCCGTTGCCCTGGCCCCAGCCTCGGCGTTTTCTATGAAGGAACATTTGCTCAATTTCAACTTCGATCCCCCTGTGCCTGTCAGGCCATCCCGCATGGCCCTTGAGAAGCTGCAATCATGAAATGAAACCTCACCGCCTTCGACCAGCACGGCGGAATTGCCGCCCGCCAGCGTCTCATCACCCGTGTGGCTGAAACCGATGCCTTCTATGACCACACCTTTGACTCCGCGCACCTCCAACGCTGATCCACCACGGCCATCCACAGCGATGAGGCTCTTGGCGGAACCTGCGCCAACCAGATGCACCGGCGTCTTGACGCTGATTTTTTCATTCCACTGTTTCTCACCAATGTAAATCTTCTGGCCAGGCAGCGTGGCGGCATTGATGGCCGCTTGAATCGAAGGAAAATGACCAGGCACACGCCAGTCCGCGCCTGCGGCTGGCATGCCGGGATCTGGAGCCAGTGGCACAGCTGGAGATGGCGTTTGTCCGCTGCCAGTTTCCGCATGAAGAAGGGGTGGTGCTGTCTTCGTCCTCGTCATCCATAAGCCCGCGCCACCAAGCGTGAGAACCGCAACGACCGCGATCGTTACCGGCACCACGGGAAAGGGGCGTTTGCTGTCCGGCGTTGTCACTGCAGGAGGCGGAGCCGCTCCCTGCCGGTTTCCAGGCATCGTGCGCGTCAGGTCAATAGTACGCTGCGTGGCGGAAGGCAGCAACGTTACCACAGGTGCCGAGGTGGCGATGGCGATCGATCTCGTGTTCCCAGCTGCGGTAGTCAGCGGCAGTGTGGCCGCAGGCGGTGCGGTGTGTGTGCCGAACGCTACTGCCGCGGCAGGCGGCGGCACCGCGCCAGTCTGCAGGACGTACGGCATGGGCAGTGGCATGTCGCCGTCACGCAAGCCCAGCAGATCCAAAATTTCCGCAGCGCTTTGCGGGCGTTGAGCACGCTCCTTGGCTAGGCAGCGCATGATGGCGGCCTCCCAGTGCGGCGGCGGCGGCTGGCTGAAGCCCTGCTCACGCTGCCGTTCGCCGATAGGAGACGGCGGCACCTTCAGCAGCTGATTGAACACATCTCCTGAGTAAAACGGGGGCGAACCGGCCAGCAGCTGGTACAGCGTGGCACCGACAGCGTAAAGATCGTCCAGCGGACTGGCACCGCGACCCATCGCCTGCTCCGGACTCATGTAGCACAAGGTACCACGGCTCTGCACGGAAACGGTGGCGCGCTGCATTGACTCAGCCAGGCAGCGGGCGATGCCGAAGTCGGCGATCTTCAAATTGCCACTGACCTGGTCAATCATTAAATTGGACGGTTTCAGATCGCGATGCACTACGTTCTCCATCCGGTGCGCGTAATCCAGGCCCATCAGCAACTGCCGGGTCCATGGCAAGATACGATCCACGACGAAAGCGCCATGCGGCTCACGCGCATGCAGGACACCGAGGTTTTCGCCGTCCACAAACTCCATCGCGATGGCCACATTTTGGGCATCTTGATGGAAGTCGAACACGCGCACAACATTCGGGTGGGAAAGCTGCCTGCCGCGGCGGGTTTCGTTCTTGAGATCCTCCACCGCACGTTCGTCGAACTGTATCAGGCGCGGCAGCAGTTTAAGCGCGAGTTTTTCATCCAGTGTCTTGTCATGCGCGAGCCAGACCTCCCCCATGCCGCCGCGGCCGAGGCAGCGCTCCAGTTTGAAGCGGCTGAGCACCAAGTCGCCCTTCTTAAGGCCCGCCAGGGTGTTCAGTTCATCGAAATCAGAAATCGTCTGCGGCGCAGGAGAGGTAGAATCAGACACGGTTATAGGGGGGGGAATCGCAGGCATGTTGAATCAAGATGCGTTTGCAGCAAAGCCTTATCTGCGATAAAAGAACGCCTTTGCCGACATGGAATCCCCCTTGTCAACGGCCACCTCTGGCCCCCTAAATGTACAACGCTGCATGGAGAATTTTTCCAGCGATCTGGCGGCACGATTTGACAGCCACCAGGCCGTGCCGCCTTCAGCGGTCGGCGTCCGGCGGTTTACCGCGCGTCAGACAGCCACAACTCAGCCTTGTTTCATTTCCTTGCGGCAGTACGGACAACCACTGAACACCAGCCAGATCGACTTTCAGCGTGCCATTGCCGCACGTATTTCGCGCACGGAGTCCCTGCATCTCTGTGGTCTCGTTGAATCCCGCATCGAGCCAGAGGCCCATTATGTCGTCTCGCAACTGGGGGAGGCACTCGAGGACGCCACCCTCGCACGCTGGCCACGCGCCATGCTGGACACTCATGCCATTTTCCTGCCGGTTACCTCGCCAGATACGGTGCCGCCGGTCAAGCTCATCGTCCCGCCGCTGCCAGGGCCGGAAATTGCCCACGGGGCTGCATGTTTTCCGGTCTGCAGCAACGAATATGTCCTTGATCTCGCTCTGCTGAGCTGCGAACTCCTCGGCATGCCCGCACGCAGGCAGCGCTTCCGCCCGCTGCCGCATCTCAGCGCGGATACCAATCATTTGCTGCGCGATATCATCGAATGCGGCAGCGCGGGTACGTTTGAATCCGCCCGGCATTTTGCCGCCGCATTTATTGCCGCCGGTGCCTCGCCGGTGCCCGGCACCACCGCCGTCATCAGCATGGCGACGCTTACGATGGCTCGCACCACCAGTCCGACGGCAACTGCCGAGCCCATACCCTGCACCACCACAGGCGCACAGCAGGCTCCCACGGTGCCAGTAACGGCGCTGCCTAGCCAGACGGCCCGCAAGCGCCCCCCACTCCCAGTGCCTGCGCAGCCGGAGAAGCCGCTGTGCAGCCACTTGCGTCTCGTCTCCACCACTTCGCCGCACCTGCCCCAGGTCGGCGTGTGTGTGGCAGATGAGGTCCGCATTGGCCGCAGTGCCACAGCGCATTTCGTTTCGCAGTTCTTTCCGCGCAATCCGCGCAATGATGAACGCACGCGCATGCTCAGCCGGGAGCATGTCACGCTTCGGCGCGAAGGCGCGAACATCAGCCTGAGCGATCTGTCTGGGACGAACCAGTCCTTCATCAACGGCAAGCCGGTGGAGTCCGACGTCAGCCTGCGCCGCTCCTGCCGCCTCACCATTGCCGGAGAATACGATCTGGACATACGCAGGCTCGACTCCTGGTGGGCCGAGGGCGAGGTCTGGGAGAACCCTGCGGAAAAGCCGCCGCTTGTGATCGGAGCGCTGAGCCTTGCGCCAACACTTGGAGTGCCCGCCTTGGACTATCGTCTCCTTTGGCTCTTCTCGGACGCCGCCTTCGGCATCAACAGCAGCGGGGGGGCCATCAATCCACAACCGCTCACTATTCAGGCAACGCTCGGCTGGTTCGTCAGAGCACACAATGGCATCT
Organism: Verrucomicrobia bacterium 12-59-8; assembly: GCA_002279765.1. The sequence goes on from NCCR01000149.1 coordinate 26,164, forward strand.
GGGTGGTTGCTTCCGAGGACGATGGCAGTCTGACGGTGGACAACGTGGCATTGAAGGCCGGCGTTCCCGCGCCACTGCATCACGACACTCTCTTGCGCATCGGCCCACAGGAATGGCGTGTGCAGTCATTGGCCGCAGCATGAATCCCGGCGTCGGTCGTGTGGAACTTGCTCGTTGACACGGCATGGAGCGAAAGCTCCACTGACCGGGTAAATTTCACCCCACGCTGATGGCCCAAGAACACCCTACCGGCATGGATGAGGAACGAGTGACTGTCAAAATCAGTTATCCGACACCTCATTCAGTATTATCGTCCTCCAGTGAGTCCGGTGCCCCCGTTGCAGGATTGGACGCATATGAGTTGTTGGAGCCCCTGGGTGCCGGTGGTATGGGCACCGTGGTCAAAGCACGGCACAAGATGCTCGGCAGGCTCGTCGCCATCAAGACGTTGCGCAAAGAGCTTAGCCATGATCCGCTGTTTGCCAGGCGATTTCAAAAAGAAGCCCAGGCGCTAGCCGCCATCCACCATCCCAATGTCGTCGCCATTCATGATTTTGGCGCAGCGGTCGATGGCACTCTGTTTCTCGTCATGGAGTATGTGGAAGGCCCCACACTGCGCCGCAAACTCAAGCACGGGCCGCTTCCTTTTGTCGAGGCGCTCCCGCTCATCCGGCAGATTTGCAAAGGACTCGAACAGGCGCACAAGGCTGGCATCGTCCATCGCGATCTGAAGCCTGAAAACATCCTCATTGGTGCAGATGGGCGCCCACACGTTGCGGACTTTGGACTGGCCGTCACACATGCGGGTCCGAGTGCTTTCGCGAGCTTTGCCGTCGGCCCGGCTGGCACACTGACCTATATGGCACCGGAGCAGAAAGTCTCCGGCGGTGCCGTCATTCCGGCCACGGATGTCTTCGCGCTCGGCCTCATCATCTATGAAATCCTCTCCGGTCATGTGCCGGAAGGCGCGTTTGAGCCGCTGTCATCCCTCGTTGGAACACCGCCGGAAATTGATGAAATCGTCAGGCGCTGCCTGCAGGCCGATCCCCTGCGTCGTTTCGCCAACGCGAGCCTGCTGTACCAGGCGCTGTCGCGGCAGGACCGCGCCCTGCCCGGTCTGACCTCCCACATCAACCGCCGCACCCTGCTATTCGCTGGCGTCGGTTCATCAGCACTCGTGCTGCTCGGATTGGGCCTCGGCTGGATGCACCTGAGCCGTAAGATTGACCTGCTGGAGGAAAAAATCATCAAGATCACCAATGGCGCGCGCTACACGGCGCACCCGGACGGCAGCGCCAGCATTGAAGTCGAAAAGAAAGGAGAGATTCGCTTTCAGATCGTCATGAGCGAATCGCCTCCAACGGTTGAATGCCTGCGCATCCGCTGTGATTCATCCGCGCCTCTCAAAGGCTTCTCCTTCTCCGTCACCGACGGCAAAACCACCTGGAACTACGTTCACCCCAAGCCCGTGCCCCAAGGCGTCTGGAACACGGTCATCAAGGCGGAAAAATTCACGCCAGCGCTCGACTTTAAAAACGCCAGCTCCTTGAAAGAGGCAGTGCTCACTTTGGAAACCTCCCCAGGCGGGACGGCCTCAACCACCATGGTCATGCACGAACTGGCCTTTGAGTAAATACATTCGCCTTCTCCTCCACTCCGCGCCTTGGCCAAGTCACATCGCCACCGTGCCCTGCGGTTGCAGAAACCCCGGCCTTCTCACTTGGCAGGTGCTCCCGGCATCGCGGGCATTTTCATTTCGTTGTAACCTTCGGGCGGCACGAACTCCTGCGGATCCACCGTCTCCTCCTTCGCCGAGACCAGCGCCGAAGTGACGCTCTTGCCCATCATCGTCACCTCAGATTTTACCACCATGCCGTCGAAGTCTGAAGCCTGCGGTGACAGTGCCGACATGGTCCCTCCCACGATCTTGCCGAGCTTGTCGCTGAAGGCGCTGATTTCGGCGTATTTCGGAAAATCCTTCGCCACCCAGAAGCGGCCTTTGCCCATCTGACCTTCCCAGGTGTAAATTTCGGTGTCCCATACGCCGACTTTTTCTTTCTCTCTGGTCGACACCGGCTTGGCGGCCGACTGGCCTGCCCCACCTTTTCCCAGTTTTTCCATGGCCGCTTTAATCGTGGCCAGATCCCTTTTCATGATCATTTTCTGTGTATGCATGATCATGGTCATGCCCTCAGTTCCCACGATCACGGACATCTTATCTCCCATGTCCACCCGCGCCTGCTCTCCTTTGATCTTCGTGGTGACTTCACCCTCTTTGCCATCCGTGTTGGTCTTTTGCACAAGCACCCAGTCAGCTTGGGCAAATGTGACGGCCAGAATCAGAGCGATCATGCATAGAGTGGGCGTTTTCATAGGTTCACAAAGCTACTTCAAACCGGGGCCGACGGTCAATCATGAACGTCTCTGGCCTTGAACTGCGTTCTTCTGCCCCGCATGATCGTTCTTTCCGTATGAGCCGCCTTCTCGTCTTCATCCGCCATCACCTCGCCGGCTCCGGCATGCTCGTCGCGCTGCTGCTGCTCTGCGTCTTCTTCAGCATCGCCACCTGGACAACTCAATACCCGCAGAATGCCGCCGCTGCCAAAGACGTCGCCTCACAAATCGCCCCGCAGGCGAAAGTGCTCATCGTCGTGCGCCCGACCACCGCAGACAGCGCCTTTGCCGAAGCTCTCAAAGCGGAACTCGGCTCGCGCGCTGAAATCGTCCAGGGCGAACCCAAAGACGCCCGCGCCGCTCTGCTGCGCGCCTCTGCCGCAGAAGGCCTCGATGTCATAGCCTGCAATCAGGCGACTGCCTCCTGGCTCGTGTTCAGCGATTTGCCTCATGACTTCCCCGCGCTCAAAGACACCCGCGTAGTGCGGCCCAGAGCCCACGCGTGGCCGGTCTTCCTCAAGACCGACAACCTGCTCAACATCGCCAATCAGATCGCAGTCATCGCCATTCTCGCCATCGGCATGACGCTGGTCATCATCACCGCCGGCATCGATCTCAGCGTCGGCAGCTTGATCGCCCTCTCAGCCATCATCACCACGATGATCGTGCGTGATTTCTGCGGCGGTGTGCAAGCCGGAGCTGCGGGCATGTTCGCGGCCGGACTCGGGGGAATCGCTGTGTGCGGCGCGTGCGGGTTGATCACCGGGACCCTCATCACACGCCTGCGCATGCCCCCTTTCATTGTCACATTGGCGATGATGCTCGTGGGCAGCGGCCTTGCCTATCGCCTCGCTGAAAATCAATCGGTCTATCAGGTGCCGGATTCCTTCGTCTGGCTTGGGCGCGGTTCAAACTTCCTTGGCCTGCCCAACGCCGTGGTGCTCATGCTCCTGCTCTATGCCGCAGCCCATGTGGTGATGACGCAGACACGCCTCGGCAGAAATCTCTACGCCGTCGGCGGCAACACCGAAGCCGCGCACCTTTCCGGCGTGCCAGTCCAGCGGGTCATCCTCATCGCCTACGTCCTGTGCGGACTGCTCGCCGGTCTCGGCGGTGTCGTCACCGCCTCATTGCTCAAAAGCGGATCGCCCACCTACGGCCAGATGTACGAGCTGTATGTCATCGCCGCCGTCGTGGTGGGCGGCACCAGCCTAAGCGGTGGCCGGGGCACCATGCCCGGCACGCTGATCGGTGCCTTCATCATCGCCGTCATTCAAAACGGCATGAACCTCACCAACGTCGAAAGCAACACGCAGAAAATCGTCCTCGGCCTCGTCATTCTGGGCGCTGTTCTCGTCGATCGTGTGCGTAAGTAGAAGATCACAAACTCATGTTCAACTCCTGGCTCCCCGAATCTCAAGACCGATTCCCGCTGACGTGGTGGAAGCAGCACCCCGTCTATCTGGCCGCCATCATCGCACTCGCCGGAGTGGCGAGCATGATCCTCACCGCCGTGCTCGGTTACGGTTTGATGGAGCATTTTGTCTTCTCCTACGACATCGCCTTTCACCAGCTTCATCTCTGGACGCCGCTGACCTACGTCTTTGTCAATCCTCCCAGTCTCTGGACGCTCATCGGCTGCCTCCTGCTGTGGAATTTTGGCGAAGCCGTGGAGCGCCACCTGGGCCGTCGCTCATTTGTCCGGCTGCTGTTGCTGCTGCTCATGGTTTCACCGCTGGTCATCACGTTTTTCAGCCTCTTCGGCGGTCGTGGCTTCGCCTGCATGGGGATCACGCAGCTTGAGTTTGGTGTCTTCATCGCCTTCGCCACGCTCTATCCCCGCGCGAAGCTCAGCATCATCATCCTCACGATCGATGCCTGGGTGCTCGCCGCTGTCTTCGTGGGCCTCAACGCTCTTGGCAGTCTCGGCGCACGTGACTGGTCCTCCCTCTTCCTCCTCGCTGCCAACGTCGGCACCGCCTACGCCTTCATCCGTTTTGAAACAGGCGCGCTGAAGATTCCCTCCCTGCCCAAGCGGTCGCCGCCACAGGCCAAAAAGCCCGCGAAAAAAAGCAGCACTCCGTCCGTCGATGACATCCTCGACAAGATTAGCCACCAAGGCATGCAAAGCCTCACCGCCGAAGAGAGGCGCATCCTGGACAAGGCGAGCGATGAGATGAAGCGGCGCGCTGGTTAACGCAGCACCACCCGGCACGGAGCACCGTCGGCTCCTTCGAGTTTCAGCGGCAGGCAGATCAGTTCGTAGTAGCCAGATTTGATCTCGGCCAGATTGAGGCCTTCGATCACCCAAATGCCTGCGCCGAGCATGATCTGATGCGTTTCGACGCCGTCCTTGTTAAAGCCGCCGATGCTGAGGTAATCAACACCCACGGTCACTACACCTTGATCGACGAGGTACTGCGCGGCGTCCGCACGGATGGAGACGAAGTCCTTGTCGAACTCGTTCATCGCCCAGCTGCGCGTCGAGTTGCGCGTCTTGAACAGCACGCGCTGGCGCGGGGCAATTTTGAGCTTCTTCAGGTCATCCACCGTGATTTGATCTTCACAGTCGAGCAGCTCAAACACGCGGCAGCGGCCGATCACCGGCTCCAGTGGCATCTGCTCCATCGTCATACCATCGGCGACGAAATGTCGCGGCGCATCCATGTGCGTTCCTGTGTGGGCGCTCATGCTGATGTGCGTTAGATTGCACACCGCACCATCTTCCATGCTGCTCACGCGTTTGATGTGGCACTCGGGATCACCGGGCCAGTGTATCATCCCATCGCGCAGCGGAACGGACACGTCTTTCCAAGGTCGTTTCATATGAATTAATACGAACCAGAGTAAACACTCTACGCAAGAGGTTGTTTTTATTTTCCGTTTTCTTGGGATGTCCCAGATCCCTCGTCGTCAGTTTGTTAAATCCACCGCTGCTGCAGTTTTCGGCTTTCAGATCGTCCCGCGTCACGTCATCGGCGGCCCGGGCTTCACCGCACCGAGTGAGAGGGTCAATCTCGGCTGCGTCGGCATCGGTGGCCAGGGCGGCGGCGATATCCGCGACCTAGATGACTCCGGCCTCGCGAACATCGTGGCCCTTTGTGACGTCGATCTGGACCACTCTGCCGCCACGATCAAAAAATACCCAAATGCGAAGCTCTACCGGGACTACCGTGAACTGATCGACAAGCAGAAAGACATCGACGCCGTGCTCGTCGCCACGCCGGACCATGTACATGCGCCTGCAAGCATCATGGCGATGCGCGCCGGACGCCACGTCTATGTGGAGAAGCCTCTCGCCCACACCATCGCCGAGGCGCGTGCCATGCGTGATGTGGCTGCGGAGACCAAACGCGTCACGCAGATGGGCAATCAAGGCCACGCCAGCGAAGGCATTCGCCTCACCCGCGAATGGATTCAGGCCGGGGCCATCGGCAAAGTCTCCGAAGTACATGTGTGGTCTGACCGCCCCGGCAAATTCTGGGACACGCAGGGCAAGGCCTACCCCACCGACACACCACCCGTGCCCAAAAACCTCGACTGGAACCTCTGGCTCGGACCGGCCAAAGAGCGCGCCTACAGCCCTGACTTTTGCCCGCGCAAATGGCGCGGCTGGTGGGACTTTGGCTGCGGTGCCCTCGGCGACATGGCCGTCCACAACGCCGACCCCGCCTTCTACGCGCTCGACCTCGACGCCCCCGACTGGGTCGAGGCGGAGAACGGCCCGAACAACAACCAGTCGTACCCGACGTGGAGCATCATCACCTACCACTTCCCCGCCAAAGGCGACCGGCCAGCAGTAAAAATGGTCTGGTATGATGGCGGCAAGCTGCCACCCCGCCCCGAAGGTCTGGAAGAAACGCGCAACCTCGGCGACAACGGCATCTACTTCGTCGGAGACAAAGGCTGCATCCTCGCCGGCGGCTGGTCCGGCACCCCGCGCATCGTGCCTGAGACCAAGATGCAGCAGTTCGTCATCCCCGCGAAGACGATCCCACGCTGCCTGAGCGGCCACCGCAAAGAATTCCTCGAAGCCTGCAAAACCGGCAACCCGCAAGATGCCAAGTCCGGCTTCTGGTACTCCGCCCCCTTCACCGAATCCCTCCTCGTCGGCCTGCTCGCCGTTCGTCACCAACTCGCCTGCGACTCCCGTGAGCCGCATGTCGAGGCCTTGGAAGCGCTGATTGAGCTTCGTGTGCTCAAACCCGAGCAGATGCAGCAGCGTGGCGTGCAGGTCATGTACATGCACCGGATCTTCAGTAACGTTGAACCCAAACTCATCGCTCTGACCGAGCGTGAGGCCAGGCTTCATGCCGCCGCCGGCAAACCACATGCTAAAACAGTTCGGATGATGATCGCGCCCATCGCTCCCACCCTGCACCATCGGCGTACGCCCAAATTCACCGCCCCAGATGACGAGGGTATCCTCCAGCAGACCGCGCTGTTTCAGATCGCGAAGCAACGCCGCGCAGGGCTGGTCAGTAAGACCACACTGCGTCTTCAAACCGTTCACCAAACCACCATGGTGATCCCAGGCCTCATGGAAGAGCTGCACAAAACGCACACCACTTTCCACGAGACGACGTGCGAGCAGGCAGTTGTTGGCAAAGGAGGCCTCGCCCGGCTTCGCGCCGTACATGTCGAGGATGTGCTGCGGCTCTTTGCTGATGTCCATCAGCTCCGGCGCCGTCTGCTGCATGCGATAGGCCAGCTCGAAGCTGTTGATGCGGCTGGCGATCTCAGGATCCCCCACCACGTTGAGACGCTCCTCATTAAGCTGCTTCAAAACGTCCAACGTGTCGCGCTGCGTCGCATCATCGACGCCGTCCGGGTTACTCAGGAACAGCACCGGCTCACCGCTGCTGCGAAACGGCACGCCTTGATACACAGTGGGCAGGAAGCCACAGCCAAAGTTGCTCATCCCACCGCTGGGGCCTTTCTGGCCGCTCTGCATCACCACGTAACCCGGCAGATCCTGATTCTCTGTACCGAGACCGTAAAGCGTCCACGCCCCAAAGCTCGGCCTGCCAAAAATCTGCGAGCCCGTGCTCATCAAAATCTGCGCCGGTGCGTGATTGAAGGCGTCCGTTTTCATCGAACGCACAATCGTGAGATCGTCCGCCATTTTCGCCGTGTGCGGCAGCAGCTCGCTCAGTTCCGCACCGCTCTGGCCATGCCGGGCAAATTTAAACTTCGGCCCCAGCAGCTTGCTATTGGGATTGATGAACGCAGCGCGGTAGCCCTTGAGCAGATCCGGCGGCGGCAGCTTGCCGTCCCACTTCGAAAGTTCCGGCTTGTTGTCGAACAGCTCCAGATGACTCGGCGCACCCCCCATGAAAAGATAGATCACCCGCTTCGCCTTGGCAGGATAATGCGGCTTCTTCAGCGCCAGCGGACTCACCGGTGCCGCAGCACTGGCCGTGCGCGACATCATATCCATCGCCGCAATGCTAGCCAAGCCCACGCCGCAGTCTTTGAAAAACCAGCGGCGGCTGCGGTAGCGGGCGTATTCGGCCTGTAGTTCGTGGCGAAAATTCATGAGAGCAATGGACGCATAGAAATCGCCGGCTGGCGATGATGTCTATCCGCATAGGTTGCGCAGCACAATCCCGGCGGCGGCTTTGTCCATGCAGGCACTTTGGCATGAAGGATCGCAGGGCTTGCCATCGTTCCACCCAGCCCATGAAGCAGCTGAGTATCTTCCTTTCTTCCTTCGCCATTCTAGTTTCGTCCTTCGCCGCCGACCGGCCCAACATCCTCTGGCTCACCAGCGAGGACCACGGGCCGCACATGGGCTGCTACGGTGACACCTATGCCGACACCCCGAATGTGGACGCGCTAGCTTCAAAAGGCATGCTCTTCAAGCACGTCTGGTCATGCGGTCCGGTTTGCGCTGCAGCACGCACCACGATCATCGCAGGCATGTACTCGCCCTCCACAGGCGGCGAGCACATGCGCAGCATGGTGCCTATGCCGAAGGGCACGAAGATGTATCCGCAGTTCCTCCGTGAGGCGGGCTACTACTGCACGAACAACAGCAAAGAGGACTACAACCTCAAAAAGCCCGAGGGCGTATGGGACGTGTCCTCCGGCAACGCGCACTGGAAGAACCGCAAGGAAGACCAGCCTTTCTTCGCCATCTTCAATGAAACCTGCAGCCACGAAAGCCAGATCCGCAAACGCCCGCACGTGGCCATCCATGATCCTGCCAAGGCCCGTGTGCCCGCCTACCATCCCGACATTCCCGAAGTGCGGCAGGATTGGGCGCAGTACTACGACCAAGTCACACTCGCCGACGCCTCCGCAGGCAGGCGCTTGAAGGAACTCGAAGAAGCAGGTCTCGCAGCGGACACCATCGTCTTCTACTACGCCGATCACGGCAGCGGCATGCCACGCAGCAAGCGCTGGCCCTGCAATTCCGGCCTGCAGGTGCCCATGGTCGTCTATTTCCCGCCCAACTGGAAACACCTCGCGCCGAAGGAATACGGAGCCGGGGTGAAATCGGACCGCCTCGTCAGCTTTGTCGATCTCGCACCCACGCTGCTCAGCATCATCGGCGTACAGCCTCCTGAATGGATGCAGGGCTACGCCTTCGCCGGAAAATTCCAATCCGAGCCGCAGCCCTTCGTCTATGGCTTCCGTGGCCGCATGGACGAGCGCTACGACTGCGTACGCAGTGTCACCGACGGCCGCTTCGTCTATCTGCGCAACTACATGCCTCACCTCTCACAGGGCCAACATGTGAACTACCAGTTTGAAACACCCAGCACGCGGGTGTGGCGGCAGCTTTATGACGCGGGCAAGCTCACGCCTGAGCAGTCGATCTTCTGGAAGGTGCCGAAAGACCCTGAAGAACTCTACGATCTGCAAAGCGACCCCGATGAAGTGCACAATCTCGCCACCCAGCCTGAACATGCGGAGACGCTCGCCAAGATGCGCTCCGCACAGGAAAACCTCGCGCTGAAAATCCGCGATGCCGGCATGATCGCCGAAGGCGAGATGCACCTCCGCTCCGAAGGCACTACTCCCTACGACATGGCGCACGATGATAAAATGTATCCCCTCACCCGCATTCTGAAAGCTGCCGGGGAGGCGGCCTCCATGAAGCCGGGTGCTGTAGCGGACCTCAAAGCTGGATTTGCCGACAAGGACAGCGCCATCCGCTACTGGTCAGCCATGGGCGTCCTCATGCGCGGCGGTGATGGCCTGAGAGCAGCCCACGATGAAATCACCCAGGCCACCAAGGACAGTTCCACCTACGTGCAGGTCGTCGCCAACTGGGCGCTGGCCAAATATGGCAGCGAGGCCGAGCGCGCCGCCGCACTGCCTGCCCTCATGGGTCTCGCCAACTGGAGCCAGCACGATGTCTTCACCAGCCTGAGCGCCCTGAACGCCATCGATGATCTCGGCGACAAGGCCAAGGCCATTGCCGCTCAGATCAAAGAGCTGCCCGCGAAAGGCGAAGCTCCCGATGGCCGCTTTTCCGGCTACGTCTCACGTCTGCTCGCTGATCTGAACGGCACCAAACCTGCCGCTGAAGATGCCGTTGAGGCCCCTGCAAAGAACAAAAAGAAGACCAAGAAAAAGTAGCTCCACTTTTGGTACACTCCGTCTCTTCCCATTCACACCTCATGTCTTTGCCTGCTCGATTCCTTGCCTGCCTCCTGCTTTCCCTCAGCCCCCTGGCCGCATCTCCTAATTTCATCCTGTTCATCGCCGATGACGTGAGCTGGAACGATCTGGGCTGCTACGGCAATGCAGCGGCACGCACGCCGAATATCGACAAGCTCGCAGCCAAAGGACGGCGGTTTGACGAAGCCATCCTCGTGGCAAGCAGCTGCAGCCCAAGCCGCTCCAGCATCATCACCGGACGCTATCCTCACAACAACGGCCGTGCCTCAGAACTGCACCAGCCCATCGCCGCGCATCTGCCATGGTTCCCACGTCTGCTGCGCGAGGCGGGCTGGTACACCGCCCTCGTGGGCAAGCACCACATGACCTCCGACAAACTGGCCGCAGGCGAACAGCCGCAGCCTGCGCCCTTTGATCTCGTGGACAGCGGCAACGCCCCCGGCAACAAAGGCGGTCACGCCACCTGGGTGAAAACCCTGCGGCAACGCCCCAAGGACAAACCGTTCTTCTTCTGGTTCGCCGCACTCGATGCGCATCGCGGCTGGGATGCGGACAAGGACTGGGAGGAAAACCTCTATGGCCCCAAACACGATCCCGTGAAGGTCATCGTCCCGCCCTACCTGAACGACGATGCAGAAACCCGGGACGATCTCGCCTCCTACTACAACGAGATCACCCGCTTTGATTACTTCATCGGCTGCGTGTTCGCCGAGCTCGAACAGCAGGGCACGCTGGATGACACCCTCATCATGGTCATGGCAGACAACGGTCGTCCCTTCCCCCGCGCCAAGACGCGGTTGCATGATTCCGGCATGAAGACACCGTTTGTCGCCCACTGGCCCAAAGGCATCGCCAAACCGGGCACCGCCACGCAGAGCATCATCAGCTCCATCGACATCGCACCCACAGTTCTCTCCCTCACGGGTGTGGCTGTGCCTCCCTCGATGCAGGGCATCAGCTTTGCCCCCATCCTGGCCGATCCCAACGCCACGACGCGGAAATATGCCTTCTCCGAACACAACTGGCACGATTACGAAGCGCATGGCCGCTCCGTGCGGTCGGAGGGTTTTCTCTACATCGTCAATGCGCGTCCTAATCTCCCGTGGCAGGGCCCGGCGGACTCAGTGCACTCGCCTTCCTTCCAGAGCCTGCGCGCCGTGCGTGATGCTGGCAAGCTCACCCCCGCCCAGGCGGACGTCTTCCTCGCTCCGCGCCCCGTGGCGGAACTCTACCGCACCGATGCTGATGCGCTGCAGCTTCATAACCTCATCGACGATCCCAACTACACCTCCGTCAAAGCACGCCTCGCCAAAGCGATGGACGAATGGACCGATGCCACCGGCGACTCCGCCCCCGCCGAACTCTCCAAGGACTCCTTCGATCGCGAAACCGGCGACAAGCTCAAACTCAAGGAGCAGGACTACCGCCGCACCCCCGCCGGCTGGGACCAAGACGCCAGCCGCATCAACGCACCGGGGCCACGCTGAAATCAGCTTGCGGCTTTAACCGGCTCCTTTTTCTGGGTGGTCACCGGTTTCACCGGAGTCCCTTCGGCAGCCGGTTTCGGTTCGCTCTTCCACAGCCTCCAAATAGGAATGAGACCGCTTTGCACGATCTCTATGGCTGGCCTGGCACGTTGTTGGATCGCCACAAAATCCGTGCCACCGACCCGGTCCTGAAACTTTTCAGCCTTTTCAAACAGCTTTTGAAAAGCTTCCTTGGCTGCATTGGCCGCTTTTTCGAGTTTCAAATACTGGGCGATTTTTGAACCCAAATCGAGTGCTTGGGCTTCCTTCTCTACGATCACCTTTTTCAGCACGGTGATCCTCCGCCGGGTGTTTTCTGCCCTGTGGCTCATTTCTTCCCGGATGGGCTCGACGAGTGCGTTGAGTAAAAAGCGTACCTTGGCGGCTTTCTCCTTCGTTTCAATCACCAGAAGGTTATCAGGCTTGTGATTTTCGAGCAGGTACTTCAGTTCATTCTCCAAACGGCGAAGTTCGCTTTGGGTTTGGATGTAATCCCTTTCCGTCTGAGTCGATGGCTGCACGTCGCTGACTTTGACTTGGGCTTGCGTCACTGCCGCAGGGATGTTGCTTAAATCCAGTTCTAGATCTGCCAGAATCATATTTTGCTCTGCCATTTGAGCAGTGAGTTTACTCAGCATCTCCGCCGTCTGGTTGTTGCCTTGTGTTATGGCCGTGATGTTGTTGAACATCCGAAACTCAGCCAGCTCACGGTTACGTTCCTCCATGACTCTTTGCATTTTCACTGTTTCTTGGAGGAAGAGATGTAGATCTTTGCCGCCTGCCTGCTCGCGTACGGATTGGCGAAAGGCGATGAATTCATCCAGCAGCGCATCAAGGAAAATTTTGGCGTACTTACCGTCTGTACTGACCGCTTGAACTCCAAACATGGTTGTGCCCTTGACCTGCGCCGCAAGGATCTCGACATCCTTGTCTTTTAGATTTGGATTCAAGGCTCTGACTCGCTCCAAAGCCCGGCGCTTCATTTCGGCCGACTCGATGGTTTCAATGATCGTACCGTAATGATCCGCCTGTTGGGCCTGCCAGTTATTCCCTGCCGCTAGGAGCGATGATCCAGCCACGAGTTTCGCCTCACTCTGATACAACGGCACCTTTGGCTTGAACTCAACCTTCGTCGCCGCCAGCACCGCCAAGATCACCGCCACGACCGCTATCAAGCTCATCGCACCGATGCCGATGCGTCCTCGCCATTGATTCGTCTTCATCAGCTCCCGCACCCGCTGCTGGATGGACTCCCCGCCGAACATGGTAACACCTGCTGTAGGGCGCAGCCGACCAGGAATACCGGCGGCAATCTCCACCAGTGTGCGAGCATACTCACGCGTATCGCCACTTGCCAATACCGCCACATCATCCGCCGCCTGCTCGGTTTCGAAACGCAGACGGCGCTGTGCCAGCCAAGACAGCGGCTGCCACCACCATAGGCACACAGCACATTGCCCCAGCCATTTCCAGAACACGTCCGAACGCTGGAAATGAGCCAGCTCGTGATGCATCACCGCGTCCAGACGTTTCTCGTCCCAGCCAGCGGCTTCCTGTGGCAGCCAGATCACGGGCTTACGCAAGCCAGTCAGCATGGGTGATTGCAACCTCTGCGCCAAACGGCAGCGCATGCTGGATGGCGCCCCTGCTCTTTCTCCCTGCTGCTCAATCAGCGGCGGCGCTTCTTCACTGTTCTTCCTCAACCAAACCAGTCCCGCGAACGCCCTTGCCAATTTCCACAGGAGCAGTGCACCGGCCGCACCCAGCCAAAGCCTCAGGCCCCAGCTCTCCAGCCACATCAATCCACGCTGCGACCAGCTTTTCTCCGGCAGAATCAGCACAGGTGTTTCCGGCAGCACAAGAGGAGCTGCATTAATCTGATGTGCCTGCATGGTCACACGCCACTCCACAACGGCCACCGGCGGAGCTGCTTCTGACGTGAAGCGCCAGACCGCCACCACCAGCAGCATCGCCATCGTGATTCTCCAGATGAGGCTGCGGGCACGCGCGGAGCGCCGTTGCAGTTGCAAGGCCATGGCCCAGGCCACGCACACCACTGCTGTGCTGGTGAGGAGTGCTGAAACCAACAGGCCCAGATTTGGATTCCGCGTGAGAAAGCGAAGCAGGTCTTCCAAGAAATCGTTCATGACTCGCGTGCCTCCTCGATGAGTTGAATCAGTTTTTCCGCCTCTTCCTTGGACAGCTTCACGTTTTTCTGCCCCAGCAGAGCCATCGCCGCCTCCCCCGCAGAGTTCTCAAAAAACCGGCTCACAAAGCTCTGCAGCGCACACACCCGTGCTTTTTTAGGCGACACCGGCAGCGAGAACCAATCGCGCCCGTCTGCCTGTGTTTTAAGGAGAAGCCCCCGCTCCACCAGCAGCCGCAGGATGGACCGAACGGCCGAGTATGTTGGCGCATCCGGCAGCTTCTCTTCAATCTCACGAGCAGAAAGCCGCCCATGTTTCATCACGATCTCAATCACCTGCCGCTCGCGGCGGCTGAACTCATTGGAATGTTTGTCGTCCCACATGAGTGCTGATTTTTCAACACCTTCTGGCATTCGTCAAGTCTGCATGTTGAAATTTCAACATGACATGCGTTTAAAAGATCATTTCGACCGATGTTTTGACAGTCGTGCCCTGTAATTCACTGAACCACCATCGCAGCTCACAGCCCCAGCAACTGCCGCATCCGCTCTTTCGGAATACCTCCCACTTCACGGCCTGTCTCTCGCCCTGATTTGAAAGCGATGAAGGTGGGAATGCCGCGCACTCCATGCTCGCGGGAGAGAGACGGGTCTTCATCGACATTGATGCGAATCACCACCGCCTGGCCCTTCAGTTCCTTCGCCAGTTCCTCCACCATCGGGCCTACGACCTTGCACGGGCCGCACCAGTCGGCGTAAAATTCCACCAGTACAGGCACCTTGGCCGTGCGCACGGCGCTGATGGATGTAGTGCGGCCAACCCCGCCGCCTGAGACCGGACGCAGCATGTCGAACGCGATCCAGCCGATGTACAGCAGGACGGCTCCGGCAATCCAGAGGGGGATGTTTCCTTTGTTCATGCGGTACCATCCGGGCCAGATTTCATTCTGGCAAGGGGCGATGACGTCCGATTCCCCCCAGTTTTCGACCTTGAAACCAACCCCTGTACCAGTAAGGAAGGCGTCCCGCGCTTGGCCGCATCTGGCGCTTGTTTGACCCTCATTGACCCTGAAACCCTCGACATGAACAATACCCTCCTCGCTCAAGCTGCCAACGAAGCCCGTGGTCTCGCCATGGATGCCGTGCACAAGTGCTCCTCCGGCCACCTCGGTCTGCCCCTCGGCTCCGCCGAAATCGGCGCTGTCCTCTTCGGCGAAACCCTTCAGTGCGACCCCGCCGACCCCAAATGGCTGAACCGCGACCGCTTCATCCTCAGCGCCGGCCATGGCTCGATGTTCCTCTACTCCTGGCTGCACCTGAGCGGCTACGCGGTGACGATTGACGATGTCTCCAAGTTCCGCGTGCTGCATTCCATCACCCCGGGGCATCCTGAATTCCATGAAACCCCCGGCGTCGAGTCCACCACAGGCCCGCTGGGCCAGGGCATCGGCAACGCGGTGGGCTATGCACTCTCCGGCAAGATGGCGGCGGCAAAGTACAACACCGCCGCGCACAAGATCATCGACAATCACATCCTCGTCCTCGCCGGTGACGGCTGCTTGCAGGAAGGCGTGGCACGTGAAGCCGTCGCCTTCGCCGCTCACAACCACCTCGACAACCTGATCCTCATCTATGATTCCAACGATGTGACGCTGGATGCGATGGCCAAGGTCACGCAGGACGAAGATACCCAGGCTCTTTACACCGCGCTCGGCTGGAACGCCGTGACAATTGACGGCCACGACCTTGATGCCGTGAAGAACGCCATCGAAACCGCCAAAAAGAGCGACAACGGCAAGCCCTCCCTCATCATCGCCAAGACGATCATCGGCAAAGGCATCCCCGAAGTCGCCGGCACGGCCAAAGGCCACGGCGAGGGCGGCGCGAAGTTCATCGATTCCGCGAAAAAAGGCCTCGGCATCCCCGAAGGCACGCATTTCTATGTCAGCGACGAGGTGAACGCGTATTTCGCCGATCTGAAGAACAAGCGCGGAGCCATCCACGGCGAGTGGAACACGGTCTTCCTCGCCTGGAGCGCCGCAAACCCAGAACTGGCCAAGCAGCTCGACGCCGCACGCAACGGCACCCTCAAGGCCGAAGATCTGCTCAAAGTGGTTCCAGAATATCCGGCTGAAGGCAAGGCCGCCACACGCAACAGCGGTGGCGAAATCTTCAACCACATCGCCAAAGCGGTGCCGCACATCATCACCGGCAGCGCCGACCTCTTCGGATCCACCAAGAACTACCTCACCGGCATGGGCGACTTCAGCCCTTCGAACCCAACCGGACGCAACATCTGGTTCGGCATCCGTGAGCACGCCATGGGCGCGATCTGCAACGGCATCGCCTATGACGGCCTGTTCCTCCCCAGCGGCGCGACCTTCCTCGTCTTCGCCGACTACTGCCGCCCGAGCATCCGTCTCGCAGCACTCGCCAAGCTTCCCGTCACCTACATCTTCACGCACGACTCCGTCGGCGTCGGTGAAGACGGCCCGACCCATCAGCCGGTGGAAACCATCAGCGGCCTGCGCGTGATTCCGAATCTCGACGTCATCCGTCCCGGCGATGCCGAAGAAGCCGCCGCCGCTTTCGCCGCAGCCTTCAGCCGCACCGATGGCCCCACGCTGCTCGCTCTGAGCCGTCAGGATCTGCCGCATCAGGGCATCGCCAGCGCCGCCACTCAAGAAACCGCAGGTGCCTTCGCCGCAGCCTTCAGCCGCGCCGACGGCCCCACGCTCCTGGCCCTCAGCCGTCAGGATCTGCCGCATCAGGGCATCGCCAGCGCCGCCACTCGTCGTGAAGGCACGCTCAAAGGCGGCTACGTCCTTGTGAAGGAAACCTCTCCACTCGAAGCCATCGTCATCGCCACCGGTTCCGAAGTGCAGTGGGCCGTCGAAGGAGCCAAAGGCAAGCCCGGCGTCCGTGTCGTCAGCCTGCCTTGCTTCGAGCGCTTTGACCGTCAGGACGCCGACTACCGCGAATCCGTTCTCCCTGCCGCCTGCACCAAGCGCATCGCCATCGAAGCCGGCGTCTCCGGCCTCTGGTGGAAATACGTTGGCACCCAGGGCCAGATCATCGGCATCGACCGCTTCGGCATCAGCGCCCCCGGCAACACCGTCTTCAAGGAGCTCGGCATCACCGCCGACGCTGTGACCAAGGCGCTGGCCTGAACTGACCACCAACTGGTCTAAAACTCACGGAGAGAGGCTGGCAACAGCCTCTCTTTTTTGTGTCCACAAGTCTTTAGACCTGCTGACCCGGCTTTATGTCAGCGACAAATCACTCCAAGGTTTCCAGCGTCTTTCTTCCACGCTCCTTGGTCTCCGGGTCATCCCGGTCGTGGTTCGGCATCGCGAGTCCTTTTTCGATGAACTTCCGGGCCTCCTCCTTGCGCCCCATCAGGGCGTAGGTGCGGCCCAGTTCCACATAGTGGAGGAGGCGGTTCGGATTGAGCGCGATGGCTTTCTGAAAACACTTCACCGCCTCATCATAAGATGCATTCGGCAGTGAACCATACACGACCCTGGCCACGGCACGTGTCACACCACCGATCTGCGCCAGCTCCTGATGCCAGCGCCCTAGCATGTGCCAGGCGAAGTCGTCTTTAGGATTGAGCTTCGTTGCCGTTTCCGCTTCCGTTTTGATCCTGTGAGATGCCTCAATGCCTTCCTTGTTGCTGACCAGTGGCGAAAGCTTGCCAAGACAGATGGCGACCGCGAGATGCGGATCTGCCTCCTTGGGTGCGATTTTTACCGCGCGTTCAGCATAGGCCAGCGCGGTGCGTCCTGACTTGAGTTGCTCGGCCTTCGAGGACAAATCCGCCATGCGGTAGGCATACTGACGCGCGATCTTCACCAGCAGAGCTGCGTCGTTCGGATTCAACTTTTCGGCAGGCAGATAGGACTTCAGCGCCGCATCCGGTTTGAACCTGGCATCCTCCGCATCGCCTTGCTTCACGAGCTCGGTGAAATCGCCAAATGCATGTCCTGCCACGAGCATGGCAGTCAAAAGGGTGAATGTCGTTCTCATGGTTTGATAAATCGGTAGTGTGACACGATCCACTCCTCACCGCCGCGATACCCCCACAGTTCTGCGCAGGCGAGAAAGAAAAGGCGCCACCAGACCCACCACTTGGTCACCTGATCTTTGCCGTACGTTTCAGCAAACAGCGGCAGGATCTCCGCCTTGTGCGCATCCATGTTCGCCAGCCAGGCTTCGCTCGTCTTCGAGTAATGCTGACCGCTGACACACCAGTGGTCTTCAATCTTTAAATCATCCTGGAAGTAGAGCAGCAGATCATCGCTGGGCATCTGACCACCGGTGAAAAAGTATTTCGCCATCCAGTCGTCCTCGCTGCGCACCTCATAGTGGTAGGCGTATTCACGGTGGGTAAAGATGTGAACGAAGAGCTTGCCTCGCGGTTTCAGCCAGGTGGAGACGCGTCGCAGCAGCTCCTGGTAGTTCTTCATGTGCTCAAACATCTCCACCGAGACGCAGCGGTCGAAGACGCCTGCTCCGACGCCTTCAAAGTGGATCATGTTCGCCGTGATGATCGTCAGATTCTTCAAGCCACGCTTCGCCGCCTCAGCGTCGATGAACAGCTTCTGCGTACGCGAATTGGAAACGCTGGTGATCTGCGCATTCGGATAATGTTCCGCCATCCAGAGTGACAGCGAGCCCCAGCCGCAGCCGAGTTCAAGAATGCGCTGGCCATCCTGCAACTCAGCGCGCTCACAGGTCATTTGCAGCATGGCTGCTTCGGATTCATCGAAAGTCGTTCTCTCATCCGGCCAGTAACCCGAGCTGTACTTCAAATGCTTGCCGAGGACGAGCTGATAAAAACGCGTGGGCACCTCATAATGCTGCTGGTTGGCCTCATCGGTCGCTATGGCCACAGGCATCTGCTTGAGATCCTGCACATAGCGCATCAAGGCGGCACGCTGGGCTTCGGCGGTAGGCTGCTTGTTCTCCCGCAGCGTCTCGGCCAGCCGCTGACGGATGCCGAGCCGGATCATGGAGTCAGGAAGGATGTTCTTGGCGAGGATGGCGTTGATGGTGCTCATGCGGTTTGGTGAGTTCTGCGACCTTCGATGAAGTCTGGATTCAACTTTTCGGCGGCCATGGTACAAAGGCGCTCGTCGTGCGCTGGTATTCGCGGTAGGCATCACCTTTGGACTTCACTGAAGTTTCTTCCGTGAGCGGAATGCCGGTGACGCGCAGCAGAAAATACAGGATCAGCCCCGGCGCATACACGGTGGCCCAGCCCCACGGCAAACCGCAGGCAAACAGCCAGAACCCCCACCACACGACGGACTCAAAGAAGTAATTCGGATGTCGCGAATAGTGCCAGAGACCAACCTGACAAACTTTGCCTTTGCTCGCAGAGTCCGACTTGAACCGCTGCATCTGAGCATCGCTCAAAGCCTCACCACAAATACCGACCAGCCATACGACCGCACCCACAATCTCAATGAGACTCAGTTGCGGAGCAGGATTCAAACACGCGAGCAGCACGGGCACCGCCAGCAGCACGATCAGCAAGGCCTGCGCCTGAAAGAAAAAGAAGAAGTTCTTCGCCAGTCCATCCTTCCATTTCTCACGCAGCACGGCGTAACGAACGTCCTCTTGGGGATGATGCCGTTTGACGCGAAAAAAGAGATACGTCCCCAGTCGCACACTCCATATGCCTGCCATCGTGACCGCGATGATTTTGCGCGGCGTGAATCCGCCACCCAGCAGCGCGTAGATCGGCGCAATAACAGCAAGCGCATAGGACCATGTCACGTCGACAAAGCTGAAGTTGTTCAGCTTCAAACTGAGCAGCCAGGTAAGTGCAAAAAGCACAAACGCCACCGCTATGCCGATGCCGATTAGGAACCAAAATTCATCAGTCATGACGTGCGAAGTTGAAGCGTTTGGAGAGTTTCTCGATGAGTGGCTTGCTGATAAAA
This sequence comes from Verrucomicrobia bacterium 12-59-8, assembly GCA_002279765.1. Next base: position 45,813 of record NCCR01000149.1, read on the forward strand.
TAAACCACACCGATGAGCAGCGGCGCGATCAGCAGCCACACGACCACACCATAGAGACCGATAATGCCGTAATCGGTCATGAACTGTCCTGGACTGGCAAAGAACCGCTCCATCATCATGGAAATTGAAAGCGGCACATGCTCAGCACCAAACAGCGACTCTCCGGCGCGCATGAACAGCAGAAGGCTGGCAAGGTGCAGCGGATAGGTCAGCTCACGAAACACCTGCAGCACAGGCTGATTGAGCTTCAGTACGAAGCCCACAGCCACAGCGAGCAGTGTCGTGGTGCCAAGTAGAGGAAAGACACCCGTCGTGACTCCGAAAGCGATGGCCTGCGCGATTTTGGCGGGAGTTGTTCCCTGCGCCAGCTGCGCAACGACCGGCTTCACCACCCAGCGCCGCCAAAGGGATTCACGCTGGACGGGTTCAGTCATGCTTTGCGCAGGAGAAGGTCTTCCATGCGCGAACTCGTCGGCAAGCGGAAGAGGAGGATGAGCATGTATACCGCCATCGCGATGTTGCCGAGCAGCAGAATACCAAGCAGCCAGCCGATGCGGCCAAACCAGGAGCGCTCCTTGTAGGCGACCCAGCAGTAGAAGGTGAGAAAAGCCCAGTAGGTGTCAAACAACGTGGCAATAAACCATGGATGACCGCCCACAGAACCCGGGATGGCCCACAGCGCACACTGCTGCGAAGCCCAGCTCGTGACGCCGAGCATGGACACCAGCACAATGAAAAAGAAAACGCGAAGAAACCAAATCATGGGCGTCAGAAAGTGCGATGCAGTGCGGCGTTGTTTGGGCGTGTGTACACAGCCTGCACGACGCTAATGTTCCGCATGGAAAACGCGGCCTCGCAGTATTGCAGGTAGAAGTTCCACTTGCGGACAAAGCGGTCGTCAAAGCCGAGCGACTTCACCTCGGTGACCTTGGAGTTGAAGCGCTCAAACCACACACGCAGTGTTTTGGCATAGGACGCGCCGAGATCTTCCAGACCGTGCATGAAGAGTTCGCTGGTGCGGTTGATGGCTTCGTTGACGCGCCCCACGCTGAGCAGCAGCGAACCGGGGAAGATGTGCTTTTGAATCCAGTCCACTCCTTTGCGCAGGTCCTTGTGCTGGCAGTCGGCCACCGTGATCATCTGGAAGGCCAGCAGGCCGTTGGGCTTCAAAACCTCAGCGCACTTGGCGAAATACGTCTCCAGATATTTGTCACCCACGGCTTCCAGCATTTCGATGGAAGCGATCTTGTCGAACTGGCCGGTGATGTGACGGTAATCCTGCATGCGGATTTCGACCTGATCGGCCAGCCCTTCACGTGCCACGCGCTCGGTGGCATACTTGTGCTGCTCCTGCGAAATCGTCACAGCGGTGACGCGGCAGCCATGATGTTTCGCCGCGTGGCAGGAGAAGCCACCCCAGCCGCAGCCGATTTCCAGCACATGTTCTCCCGGCTTGAGCTGCAGTTTCTGACACAGCGCCTCGTATTTGGAATGCTGCGCATCAGCCAGAGGCTGTCCTGGATGCTCAAACCGCGCGGCGGAGTAGGTCATCGTTTCGTCAAGCCAGAGCGAGTAAAATTCATTCCCCAAATCGTAGTGCTCGGCGATGTTACGCCGGCTGGTGCTCACGCTGTTGGGCCGCAGCAGATGTTGGACTCGGTTGACGAAGTTCAGCAGATTCACACAGGCCACCTTGCCGGAGGAACTTCTCGAACCCTGGCTCTTGGAGAGATTCAGAATGAACCACGCGATCACCGCCGCGATGTCGTCGGTCTCCCAGTCACCATCAACATAGGCCTCACCAAATCCGACATTGCCAAACAAGGCGCAACGTTTGAAAAAAACACTGCTGCGAATGCGCATCTCGGCCGTGATTGGAGCCCCATGCTCGCCCAGCACATGGGCGCGGCCATCGGGATGCACTATTCTCAGTCCCCCGTGAACGAAAGGTTTGAGCGAAAGCATGAAAAGCCGCTCGTAGAAGCCCGGCTTCGCCGCCGCAGATGTGGAGGCGGGGATCTCGGTGTCGTAAGTAATGCTGTTGTTCATGGTTTGTGGGGGGCGATGGATTCGTGGGGACGCAGGACTCCGAGTTGCAGCCCGGCATCAGCTGATTTGCGGTGCCAGGGAATGCGCTTCAGCCACAGCCACAGCGCATGCCAGTGGATGAGAAAAATGACGCGCAGCGTGAGCAGCGGATACTTCACCGCGCAGAGCAACAGCCCGGCATCTGTCAGCGGTCGCTGTTTGCCGGTCAGTGCGGTCAGCAGCAAGCGGTCATCTTCCTGCCGGTCGTCGATGTGAATCTCCAGCTTTTCATCCGGCACCTGCAGTTTGAAATCGAAGCTCAGATCGAGCGCGAAGAAAGGCGACACATAAAAATGCTTCGGCGTGATGAGGCGAAAGCGCTGGGCGCGATCACACTCCTTCAATATGTACGGCTTCTGCTCGTGGAAGGTGTTGGTCACCTCCGCCACCGCACACAACGGTTCACCGGCTGCATCAAAGGCATAGTAGAAGCAGACTGGATTGAAAATGTACCCAAGCACCCGTGGAAAGGTGAGAAGGCGGATGCTGGCGATGCGCGTGGTGTCCACCTCGTTCTCCTCCAGATACTTCAGGATATTCGCCTTCACATCTCCGGCACCGAGGTCGAGATGATCCCGGTCATAAAAGGAGAAGAGATTGAAGCGGTTGCGGCTGAAGCAGCGCAGCTTCGATGCGAGGTCGTCGATGGCATCGAGATCGAGCCACAAGTAAAACACGTTGTAATTGAACCGATGCACCTTCGGCTGCAGCCGGTGGTGCATCACCGCACATTCGTAGATGGCGGAGTCGCCTTGCATCACCACGGCTCCTTTCCGAGAAGGTCACGGCACAAGGCGACCGCCGAACCAAAGGCGTCCTCATGAAACCCATGGCGAAAGTAGCTGCCGCAGAAATAGGTGCTCTGGTCGCTGGATAGCCGGTTGAGATCAGGCAACCTCTTCTGCGCATCGATCGCAGCCAGGTCAAAGAGCGGATGCTCGTAATTGATGCGCTTCAGCACCTTGTCCGGAGCGATTTCATAAGCGGCGTTGATAGCGACAAAATAGTTGGTCTTGTCAGACACGCCTTGCAGGCTGTTCATCCAGTAATGCGTGCTCGGCTCGATGCCGCCACCTGCCGTTGGCTTGATCCGGTAGTTCCACGAAGCCCAGCACTTCTTCGATTTGGGCATGAAGCTCTCATCCGTATGCAGCGTGGCAATGTTCGGCTGGTATTTGAAACAGCTCAGCAGCTTGTCTTCGAGATCCGTCGGTTTGGCCAGCATGCGCAGCGTTTGATCCGCATGACTGGCGAAGATGACCTTGTCGAAGACCTCAGCACCTCCATCACGTGGAAACACCTTCACGCCATCCGCATCCCGCTCGACACGGACCACCGGAGCCCCAAGCCGAATGCAATCCTTGAAGGGTGCGGTCAGTTTCTTAACGTACGACCGCGCGCCATCCGTCACGGTCCGCCAAGGGTGCTGCGTGTTCAGCCCCAGAAACCCGTGATTGTGCCAGAAGTGGATCAAGGTGAGGGCTGGAAATTTCAGCATCAGTTCCGGCGGCGTGGACCACACGGCAGACCCCATCGGGATGATGTAGAGATTGAGGAAGTCACTGCCGTAACCCCGCACCTCGACGTATTCGCGCAGGGTCATGCGGGAAAAACGCTCCTCATTCAGCGCCGCGACTGCATCGGCATTGAAGCGATTGATCTGGAGGATGAACTTCCAAAACCGCGGGCTCAGCAGATTGCGCCGCTGGCCGAACAAATGGTTCATCGAGGTGCCATTGTATTCAATGCCGCTTTCCAGATGCGCGACGCTGAAGGACATTGAGGTCGGCTTCGTCTCCACGTCGAGTTCCTTGAACAGTCGGCTCAGCAGCGGATACGTCACGTAGTTGAAGACCATGAAACCGGTATCGACCGGCAACTCTCGGCCCGCTTCATTCACCGTCACGGTGTTGGTGTGCCCGCCAGCATAGTCGTTCTGCTCGAAGATCGTCAGATCGAAATGCTTCTGCAGAAAGTGTGCACAGCCCAGTCCGGCAACACCCGTTCCGATGATAGCTAGGCGCGGACGATTCATGCGCTAGGAGATTGGGCTGATTTTTTGAGCTCCGCCGCCTCACGATACACGCTGGGCGGCACCGCCTTCAGGTCCCAGATCAGGCCCATCCAGGAAAGCATTTTGAGCAGATAGTAGGATACGTCGATCTCCCACCAGAAGAAGCCCTGCCGCGCAGAGCCGGCATAGCGATGGTGATTGTTGTGCCAGCCTTCGCCCAGCGTCAGCAGCGCCAGCAGCAGGCTGTTTCGGCTGTCGTCATCGGTCTTGAACCGCTTGGAGCCGAACACATGAGCCAGCGAGTTGATAAAAAACGTCGCGTGCAGCAGGATCACCGTGCTGATGAAAAAGCCCCACACAAACATCTGCGCACCATTGGTCCCGAGTTCAGGAGCATAGCGTTCGAGCAGCCAGCCCGTGAGCCAGAGAAACGCGCCATAGAGCAGCGGCACAAGTTGATCATGTCGGTTGAGGAACACCAGCTCGGGAAACTGCTCCAGATCCCGGATGCGGCTGTAGTCCGTGGGGAAGTTCTTGGGGCTGGTCAGCCAGCCGATGTGGGACCAAATAAAGCCGCGCACACGTGGCGAATGCGCATCCGGAACTTCGTCTGAATGCTGGTGATGGTGGCGATGCACCGAAGCCCACCACAAAGCACCGCGCTGGCAGGAGGTATTCCCCAGCACTGCAAACAGGAACTGCATCAAACGCGACGTGCGGAAGCTCCGATGCGAGAAATAGCGGTGGTAAAAGGCCGTGATGGCAAACATGCGCACCGCATAGAGCAGGAGTGCCGCCACCAGCGCCGCCCAGCTGAATCCCACCCAAAGCACGGTCAGACAGCCCAGATGCAGCACGATGAACGGCAGGCAGCGCCGCCAGTCGATCCCATCCGTCAGCTTGTCGTCCCCCTCCCAGCCCGGCGGGCGGTAGTCTGAGTCAAACCACTGCCTCATCATCACGGCGATCTGCCAGAGAAGGTTCCGGCGCTGAGGCATTGTGGCTGTGTTGTCGCTTTTCACGCCTCCTATTGCGTCTGCCCGATTCTTCTGGATTCAAAAAAATGGCAAATGATCGGTGAACGGCTTGTGCTGCGCCTGCCCGGCGTGGAATGAAGCAGCATGAACGACTCCATCGCTCCCGACGCATGTGAGTATCACACCCCTCGCTAGAGCCTCGTGCCCGTGGCCATAACGCTGAAAACGCGATCCATGCTGCTAAAGCACAATTCTGCGCAAAAGCTCGGTGCAGCGCTCGGGCCGCATGCTGTTGATGTAGGTGCCGCTGCCGAGTTCAAAGCCCGCGAGCTGGGAGATGCGTGAGACGATGGAAACATACCAGTGGAAGTAATCTGGCGCACCTGCGCCAGCCTTCAGCCGCCGCAGCAGGCGGCTCAGAATGCCCGCCAGTTCTAAGATGTCCTCATCGCTGATCTCATCGAAGGACGACTCATGTTTGCGCGGGAAAATCCAGGTGTGATAGGGCGACAGCGAAGCGTAAGGCATGAAGGCTACAAATGCCTCCCCGGCCTCGATGATGCGCTCTTCCGCCAGCAGTTCGTCATGCAGCACCGAGCAATACAAACAGCCGCCCTCCAGTTCATGAAAACGCCGGGCCTCCTGCAGGCGCATGCACACCTGTGAGGAGAGAACCGGGGCCGCTGTGATCTGGGAATGCGCATGCTCCAGGGAACTGCCCGCGCGCTGCCCCTGGTTTTTGAAAATGACAATGCTCTCCACCAGCGGATGGCCACGCAGCGCCTGATAACGCTCCCGATACATGCTCAGTACCCGGACCAGATGCGCCGGTTCCATTTCCCCAAGATCGAGATCATGCCGTGGATGCTCCACCACCACTTCATGCACCCCGGCTGCGGCCATGGAGCGAAACGTGCCCTGCTTCTTCCGCTGCAAATCAAGCACGGGATCAAACACGGAATACTTGTTGGAAACCACGCGCACCAGCCAGGAGCCATCTGGGACACCTATGCGTGCGACTTCCCCTTGAGTCAGCCCTTCGTTGCCACTGCAGAAGGGGCAGTCGTCACGATGCGCCGGCCGCACAGGATGCTCCAGCCCCTGCCGATGAAAATCATCCGGCCTGAGCGCCCGGTCTGGAGCCATGACGACCCAGTCGAGCGTGATGGGATTGAAACGCATTTCAGACATGTGACACAGAAGGGCTGGACCTGTTTCTAACGCACGGAATCCTCTAAGCTGACAGATAAAAGCCGCGCAGGTTTCCCTGCGCGGCTTGTGATGGTGAGGGTAAAGTAGTTTGGTTGCTCAGCAACAAGCCAACTTTAATTCGCTGCCTTCTTGAGCGCCTCAGCCTTGTTGGTGAGTTCCCAGGTGAGGTCTGGATCGTCGATCTTGCCGAAGTGACCGTAGTTGGTGCTCTTCGAATAGATCGGGCGCAGGAGATTGAGCTGCTTGACGATGTCGGCTGGCTTGAAGGAGAAGACCTTCAAAACAGCGTCGAGGATCTTGTCGTCATCAATGCTGCCGGTGCCGAAGGTGTCTATATGCACACTCACAGGCTCTGGATGGCCGATGGCGTAGGCAAACTGAACTTCGCAGCGGGAGGCAAGACCCGAGGCCACGACGTTCTTAGCAACCCAGCGGCCCATGTAGGCGGCGCTGCGGTCCACTTTGGACGGGTCTTTGCCGGAGAAGGCACCACCGCCGTGACGACCCATGCCGCCGTAGCTGTCAACGATGATCTTGCGTCCGGTCAGGCCGCTGTCGCCCTGAGGACCGCCGACGACGAATTTGCCGGTCGGGTTGATGAGATACTCGGTGTCCTTGGTGAGCATGTTCTTCGGCAGCACCTTCTTGATGACCTGCTCGATGCAAAACTTCTCGATCTCGGCGTGGCTCACATCCGCAGCGTGCTGCGTGGAGATGACAACGTTCACGATGCGCGTAGGCTTGCCGTCAACGTACTCGACGGAGACCTGGCTCTTCGCGTCAGGGCGCAGCCACTTGGCCAGCTTGCCAGCCTTGCGGATGCGCGTCAGCTCACGGCCAAGACGGTGGGCATACATGATCGGCGCAGGCATGAGTTCCGGCGTGTCGTCACAGGCGAAACCAAACATGATGCCCTGGTCACCCGCGCCCTGTTCCTGATGCTTTTTGCCTTCAGCTCCAGCGGCGTCCACCCCCTGGGCGATGTCGGGGCTCTGGATGGTGAGGTAGTTGTTGATGAAAAGCTTGTCGGCGTGGAACACATCGTCGTCATTGGTGTAGCCAATGCCGCGCACAGCGTCACGGATGACCTTGCCGACGTTGATGACTTCATCGATCGGCTTCGTGGTGCCGAGCTTCTTGTTCTGAAGCTTCGGGATGGTGATTTCACCACCGACGACGACGACGTTGCTCTTCGCAAAGGTCTCGCAGGCGACGCGGCTCTTCGGGTCGATCGCAAGGCAAGCGTCGAGGATGGCGTCAGAAATGGTGTCGCAAACTTTGTCAGGATGGCCTTCGCCGACGGACTCGGACGAGAAGATGTAGCTACGGGACATGATAGTGGTCGTTTGGGTTATATGGACGAATCATGATTTGATGATGCGTCTTGGGAAACCGGAGAGTATTCCCCAAACCGAGGGCGTCAATGTGGATTTCACGCCGCAGCAGGGCGCAGTCCCGACAAACGCAGGTAGATTGTAAAAGATAAGGCCGTCCTTCGCCCCCGTTTAGGTCGCATGCGCTACTTCCTTTTCCCCGTGCTCCTGGGTGCTCTCCTAGCCTCTGCCGCCGCCGTCGAAAGCCCCAACCTTGTCTTCATTTTCGTGGATGACCTAGGCTGGGGGGATGTCTCATGCTTCGGTGGCCAGGTGCCGACACCTCACATGGATCGGCTGGCCAAGGAAGGCATGCAGTTCCGCCAGTTCTACGTAGCCTCGCCCATCTGCTCGGCATCGCGCTGCGGAGTGCTCACAGGGCAGTTCCCGGCGCGGTGGCGGATCACGAGCTATCTGCAAACGCGCGCAGGCAATCGCGAATGTGAGCAGGCGGATTTCCTCGATCCCAAGGCACCCTCCCTACCCCGCGCCTTTCATGAAGCAGGCTACGCCACGGCACACATCGGCAAATGGCACCTCGGCGGTGGCCGCGACGTGACGGGTGCTCCCAAATTCGCCGCCTATGGCTACGATCTGGGCCTGGGTACGTATGAAAGCCCGGAACCTGCCGCAGGACTCGGTTTGAAGACGACGCCATGGGAATTGAAGCGCGAGCCCCAGCAGGTGCCACGGCACGAGCGCACGCGCTGGATGGTGGATGAAACACTGAATTTCATGCAGCAGCACTCAGCACAGCCACGCTTCGTGAATCTGTGGTTCGATGACGTTCACACCCCCTATCGTCCCAGCGATGCCAAGGATGAGCGCGTCCTCCCAGAGAAGTATCGCGACGTCCTCGTCGAAACAGATCGCCAGATCGGCCGTCTCATCGACGCACTGCCCACCAACACCCTCATCGTGCTCTGCGGAGACAACGGCCCGGAGCCCACCATGGAACACACCCGCACCAAGGGGCTACGTGGCATGAAATGGAGCCTTTACGAAGGGGGCATCCGCACACCGCTCATCGTACGCTGGCCCGGCACGGTGCCGGCAGGTGTGGTGAATGATACCACCGTCTTTAGCAGCGTCGATTTCATGCCTACCCTCTGCACCCTGGCTCAGATCAAAGCTCCCGTGGCCAATCAGGATGGCGAAGACATGAGCGCCGCATTGCGCGGAGAAAAAGCGCTGCGCCACAAACCTCTGTTCTGGGAATATGGCCGCAAACCCGGTGAGGCAGGCAAAGTCAAAAACGGCTTTCCCTACCCCAAAGAACCGAATTCCAAGTCTCCCAACGTCGCCATCCGCGACGGTCACTGGAAACTCCTCGTGAATGCGGATGGCACGCAAGCTGAGCTGTACCAGCTCGGCAAAGACCCCAACGAAACCACCAATCTCGCCCAGATAGAAAAAGACACCGCACAGCGCCTGAAAAAAGCCGCTTTGGACTGGCGGATAGCACTGCCGTGAAATTTCCCCTCGCCAGCCGAAAAAATGCCACTAGGATGCGCGCCCCCTTCCCCCAACCATGTCCGAACCAAAGAACATCCTCCGCCTGGGTCTGCCAAGGCAGCCTGCAGGAGCCGACGCTTGAATTATTCAAGCGCGCGGGGTTCAACATTGTTATCTCTTCCCGCTCTTACCGCCCCTCGGTGGATGACTCGGAGCTGGAACTCCGCCTGCTGCGCGCCCAGGAGATCGGCCGCTATGTCGATCATGGATTCCTGGACTGTGGTATCACTGGTCGCGACTGGATCGTGGAAAACGGGGCTGACGTCGAGGTCATCACCGACCTGCGCTACAGCAAGGCGACCTCCTGGCCCACCCGCTGGGTGCTGGTGGTGCCAGACGACTCCCCTGTGAAGTCCGTCAAGGACCTTCAGGGCAAGCGCATCGCCACCGAAGCGGTCGAGATGACGAAAAAATACCTCGCCGCCAACGGCGTCGAAGCCGAGGTCGAATTTAGCTGGGGTGCCACCGAAGTGAAGGTGCCCGAAATGGTGGATGCCATCGTAGACATCACCGAAACCGGCTCGTCCCTGCGCGCGAACAAGCTGCGCATCGTGGACACGCTGATGGAAAGCTACCCCCAATTTGTCTCCAGCCGACCCGCCGCCCGTGATGAATGTAAGCGGCAGAAGATGGAGACACTCGTGCTGCTGCTTAAAGGTGCGCTCGAGGCCCGCCACAAGGTCGGTCTCAAAATGAACGTGCCCGCGAAACAGTTGCAGGAGGTGGTCGCATGCCTGCCGGCCCAGCGCTCGCCCACCGTTTCAACGCTCGCCAGCCAGGAATGGGTGGCCGTGGAAACGGTCATCGACGAAGCCACCGTGCGGGTAATCATCCCACGACTGAAGTCGCTGGGGGCCGAGGGTATTGTGGAATACCCGCTGAATAAAGTCGTCCACTAGATCAACGCCAACACACAGGAGAACACGAACATGGGATCGCTCAAAAAGCGGAGAAAAACGAAGATCAACAAGCACAAGCGCAAAAAGCGCATGCGTGCGAACCGTCACAAGAAGCGTTTGCGCTACAAGTCGTAACCGCTAGCCTCCCCGGCATGGCTCCTCTCCGCAGTGCGATTCGAGATCATCGAGACGCAGGAAGTCTTGTCATGTCCGGGTACGGCTCGGTTGGCAGGGCTCTGCGGCCCTGTCTGGCGATGGGTCTTGCCGCCTTCTTTGCCTCCCTCCGCCCAGGTCATGCTGCAACAACAGCCGACTTGTCTTTGGGAGCCAGAGCGGCAGACGCGTCCGACCTGCAGTTATCACTGGGATCTGCCTCCAGGGCGGATGTCTTGGCGCATTTCAGTGCAGCGCTCCAGTTTGAGTCCTCCGGGAAACTGCGGCAGGCGTTGGACCATTATCTGGCCGTTTTCAAAGCCGATCCCAGCAATGCGGATCTGGCCTCGCATACCGCCGGGATCGCCATGCAGTTCCAAGGGCGTGAGGCCGCCATGAAAATCCTCGAAGACGCCGTGCGTGCCAGTCCGCGCACGCCTGCGCCATTGCTCAATCTCGCGCGCTTCGCCAACACCTACCCGCCTGAGGATCTCTTCGTCAAAGACGAGGTGCCCGCCAAGGCCGTGGCCGAGGCATTGGCAAAATTTCCCCACCACGCCGAGGTCTATGAGACGGCTGTCATGCTGCACCTCACTCACAACGAGCGTGACAAAGCCATCGCGGTCATGACTCAGGCCGCCAATCAGAACAGCCACGATCCGCAGTACTGGCTGGCCACGGGACACACCGCCGAACGCGTCTGGCCGCTCGGTCAGGCCGAGTTCGGCACAGAGTACCGCCAGCGGGTAGCCCCGTTTTTTGAGAATGCCCTCAAAACCGCCACCAAAGCCGAAGCCGAGCAGGTCACCCTCGAAGTCGCCCGGCAGTACCTCCTGACCAACGATCCCGAGCGCGCTCGGCAGCTCTGTGAGAAACTGGCGGCCGACTACAACAACCTCGACGCCCGCAAACTGCTCTATCGTCTCTACCTAGCCGCCGACCAGAAAGACAAGGCTCTCGCCACGCTGGAAAAGATCGTCAAACAAGCGCCCGAGGACGCCGAGCAGCAGCGCCTGCTGGCCAGTGAGTACGACAAACTCAAACAACCCGAGAAGGCCATCCCCCACCTCGAAGCGGCCATTCAAACTGGCGGCGGCGAGATCGGTGACTACGTCAAACTCGGCTGGGAGCTCTACCAGACGCAGAAGTTTGAGGACATGGTGCGCGTTGGACAGCGCAGCGTGCGGCTGTTCCCCGATCATCCGCTTGTGCATTACCAGCTCGCCATCGCCCATCGTGCGCGTGAAGAATGGGGCCCGTCAGTGCAGCACTTCGCCGAGGCCGAGCAGTTCGCCGGTTCCACCCAGAGCGAACTCCTGGACCACCTCTTCTACTATCAGTACGGCATCACCCTCGAACGCCTGGCACGCTACGAAGACGCCTCACGCATGCTGGAAAAATCCATCACGCTGACCCCCCGCGAAGAAGCCAAGTCCGCCGCCAACACCATGAACTTCCTCGGCTACATGTGGCTCGATGTCGGCACGCACCTCGACAAAGCGGGCGAACTCATCGCCAAGGCCAACGAGTTGCTGCCAGATCAACCCGCCTACATCGACAGCCTCGGCTGGTTCCATTACAAGAAGGGCAACTACCCCGGAGCCCTCAAGGAACTCCAGCGCGCCGAAGCCCTGATGAAGCCCATCACTCCCGAAGATGCCGAGATCCTCGAACACATCGGCCTCACCCACCAGGCTCTCGGTGAAAAAACCAAGGCCCTCGAGTACCTCGAACGCGCCGAAGCCCTCAAGACCCCCGATTTAAAAGCCCGCCAGCGCATTGAAGATGAGCTGAACAAAATCAAAGGCGGCAGACCGGATACGGAGAAAAAGTAGCAGGCGCTACTCCTCCAGCCGTTCATCGCTGTCGATGAACACCCAGCAAAACGCCGCGATCAAGTATGTGGCCGCAGCGACATACATCACCTTGTCCCAGCTTCGGTTCGTCAGGTTCATCAACCACGGCACCGCTACGCCGCCGAGCGCACCGCCGAAGTTGCCGATCATGTTCATGCTGCCTGAGACCGAGCCCGCCAGCTTGCCTCCCACCTCCATGCACGCACCCCAGGCACCGGGCATGGACAGATCATTGAAGAAACCCGAGAAGCCCAGCGCCAGCATCGCATACGTCGGATTGTTCAGGGTCGTGGCCAGGATGATCATGCCACCCGCCGCCAGCATGCCCAGAACGCCGATCGTGCGCCGTGCCCGGCTCAGGCTGTCTGACTTTGCCGACATGCGCCGCGCCACGATG
>NCCR01000150.1 GCA_002279765.1 Verrucomicrobia bacterium 12-59-8
CACCTTGCCCCGATACATCGCCACGAACTTCTCCGGCGCCTGCACCCCCTCAGCCACCTTCTTCCCATTCTTACCCTCCCCCTCCCCGAAGGACGACGCCCCATGCGGCGCATTGAACGCTAGGTACAAAAAGAACGGCTTCTGCCCCGCATGCTCATTTAAAAAGTACAGCGCCTCACGTCGGAACACGTCGGTCACATACGTCCCCTTGTCCTCCTCCGTCCGCACGTTCCCACGAAACAGCGACGGCACCCCGTACCGCTCATGCGTGTAGTAGTCCTCATCGATCCCGTTGTTCCCGTGCCCGTAGAAGAAATCAAAGCCCCGCTGCAGCGGCAGAAATCGCCTCGCCTGCCCCATGTCCCACTTCCCCACGCAGCCCGTCGCATAGCCCGCCTTCCGCAGCATGTCCCCCAGCGTCACCTCCCGCACATCCAGCCCCAGCGTCATCTCCGGCGACACCGCATACTCCTCCGGCGAGTATCGGTACCCATAGTTCACCAAATCATTCCGCACCATGTCATAGAGTCCGTTCCGCTGCGGATACCGCCCCGTCAGAATGCTCCCCCGCGACGGCGTACACGCCGACCACGTCACATAAAAGCTCGTCCCCCGCACCCCCTCCGCCGCCAGCCTGTCCAGATTCGGCGTGATCAGCGGCTTCGTCCCGATGCACCCCAGGTCCGGATACCCCTGATCATCACTCACGATCAAGACCACATTCGGCTGCGCCGCCAAACCGCAGCTCACCAACACCAAGAAAAAGGAAAAAGCAGCAAATCGAATCCACATTTCCCCATAACGAAGCCCCACTCACATCCTAGCAGCCCATTGAAAACCTCGCCCGCGAGGGGGCGAACGCCTCCGCACTGGGAGCGCAGATGTTTCATCGGCTCTTGTCCGAGCGGTGAAGCGCATACACCGCCAAGACGCCTTGAGATCCTTGCCACGCCGCCTCCCGGCAGCTTGCATTCCCATCCCCAAGGGGGCTGCGAACAAAAGCGAAGGGATGCCGAGCCTCGGCGAGGCTTCCCTGGAAAAGAAGGTGAGCACTACACCTTCACCCACGTCTTCGCCTCGCTGCTTTCCAAAATGGCCTCGCAGAGCTTGATCTCATGGTGCCCGTCCTCAGCCGTCGCAAACAGCGCCGGCGTCTGCTTGCCGCTGGCGATGTGCTCGTAAACGGCGCGGTAGTGCATCTTGTGGGCATCACTGAAACCTTCGGGGTGGCCGGGGGGATAGTCGGTGTAGTTGGCGACATCTTCAAGGAAGCCGGGCGTGCCGCGCTGGAGGATCTGATTCGGTCCATCGCGACGACCGACCGTGATTTCGTTCGGCTGCTGCAGGTCCCAGCGCACGCTGCCCTTGGTACCGTAGATGCCAAAGCTCAGGCTGCATTTCCAACCGGCCGCCACCTGGGAGATGCTTGCATTCGCATGCACCCCATCTGCAAAACCGTGCTTGGCCTTGCCAAATTTGAGCAGCACGCTGCCGAAATCTTCCGTATCGACCTTATAGTCCACCATCTTCTTCGGATCCACCTTCGCAAAGGTCTTCACCTCGCCCTTTGGCCGCTTGCGGGCTTTGTAGAAGGTCTCGATATGGGCAAACACACTCTCCGTCTTCGCACCGAGCACGAAGCCGACGGCGTCGATCCAGTGCGTGCCCACATCGCCTACGGCGCGCAGCTTGCCGCCTTCGCTGGCAAGGATGCGCCAGTTGTAGTCAGTCTCATGCAGCAGCCAGTCCTGGAAGAAGTGGCCCTGCACATGGATGATCTTCCCCAGATCACCACGCGCCACCATCGCCCGCATTTGCAGGATGGCGGGGAAGAAGCGGCACATGTAGTTCACTGCAAAAACCGGGCCCTTCTTGCCACCCTTGCGCACGGCATCCACCACGAGCTGGGTGTCCTTTGTCGTCATGCCCAGCGGCTTCTCGCAGATGACGTGCTTGCCCATTTCCAGCGCATGCAGGCATTGCTCCACATGCACCTTGTTGGGCGAGGTGATGTGGACGACGTCGATGTTCGGGCTGGTGTACATCGCTTCGTAATCGTAGTCGCCATAGATTTCGGGGATGCCCCAGAGATTGCCGACTTGGCGCGCGCTCTTCGTGGAGCCACAGATGCCGTTCACGGTGACGCCGAGGCGTTTAAGTGCCTCAATATGAACGGGTCCGATGAAGCCGGTGCCGATGATGCCAGCGCGAAGTTGATGAAGGGGAGTCATGCAGGCGCAGTGAAGCGTGAGGAGGGGAATGGTCAATGCAGCAAAGTACTCGCTGCATGATTTGGTGGATCATCGGACGTTCTTAAGGATAGTCAGAAACTGTCCATGCCACCTGCTTCCAATGATTTCTCAGCACCCCTGCCAGACGATGGGATGAAGCCGTTGGAATCCGGCGATGAAAAACCCGGCGATGTTCTGGGTGACTTCCGACTGATCGAAAAGCTGGGCGAAGGCGGCTTCGGCCTCGTGTGGCGCGCGGAGCAGTTGCAGCCCATTCGGCGTGAGGTGGCGCTGAAGCTCCTGAAGCGTGGCATGGACTCCCGCCAGATCCTGGCCCGCTTCGAGCAGGAGCGCCGGATGCTCGCGGCGATGGAGCACCCCTGCATCGCCACCATGCTGGATGCGGGCATGTCACCGGACGGGCGGCCCTTTTTTGTGATGGAGCTGCTGCGCGGCCTGCCCATCACCAACTATTGCGAAACCCACCAGCTGCCGCTGCAGGAGCGCATCAAGCTGTTTCGAGAGGTATGCAGTGGCGTGCAGCACGCGCACCAGAAGGGGGTCATTCACCGGGACCTGAAGCCTTCCAATATCCTCGTCACCGAGGTGGATGGCCGGCCGGTGCCGAAGATCATCGACTTCGGCATCGCCAAGGCGCTGTCCACTGGAGGCATCCAGGCGATGACGTTTGCCACCCAGGCGAATTTCATTCTCGGCACGCCGCACTACATGTCCCCGGAGCAGATCGAAGACGTGGGTAGCGTGGACACCCGCAGCGACATCTATGCGCTGGGCACCGTGCTGTACGAGCTGCTCACCGGCAGCCCGCCTTTCGTCGTCGAGACGCAGCAGTGCCAGAGCCGGCAGGAGTTCTGGCGGGTCGTTCAGGGAAAACGCCCCGCACGGCCCTCCACGATGTACACCACCAAGGTGGTCGCCACACCTTCACCCGCCAAGGAGGTGCGCATGGATGTGTCCAAGCTGCCAGCGGATCTCGACTGGATCGCGCTGCGTGCGCTCGAAAAAGAGCCGCAGCGCCGCTACCAGAGCGCGGCAGAGTTTGCGGCTGATTTGCAGTGTTTTCTGGATGGCGCGCCCGTCTCCGCGCATCCGCCCAGCACCGCCTACATCGCCTCGCGCTGGATCAGACGCCACCACGTCGCTTTTGCAGCGGCTTGCATCAGCGTGCTCGCCCTGGTGACAGGCGCGGGCGTGGCCATCTGGCAGGCGAAGCTCGCCCGCGAGGCGCAGGCACGGGCTGAGTCCGAGTCGTTGCGCAGTCGTGAGACCTCCAGCTTCCTCACGGATCTGCTGTCAGAAGTGGCCGATGAGGTGCGCAATGGGAGGAATCCTGAAGCACTGCGGCTGGCGCTGATCACCAGTCAGCAGCGCATTGAAGACATGCGCCAGGATCCCGATCTGCAAATCGAGCTCATGCGCCAGGTGGCACGCCTGTTTGATGCCATGAGCGACCGCAAGCTCTCTCTGGAAGCACTGCGTAGAAGCGCGCAACTGGCGGCAGCGCGGCTCGGGCCTGAGCATCCTGCGGCACGTGAGGCCGCCTTTCAGCACATCATCATGGAGGTCGATCATGGTTCCAGGATCGAAGCGGTGGATCTGCTCAAGGTACTGCGGGCGCACATCGAGCAGCATGAGGGGCGTGGCAGTGGAAACTGGTTCAAGGCGCAAAGCATGCTGGTGCGCTTGTGGATCAAACTGCGCCGTGGCAAGGACGCAGCCGAGGAGGCTGCTGCGACGGTGGCCGAAGCGCACCAAGAGCAGATCAGCGGCATGGCGCTGCATTCCATTCTGATGTCTAACGCAGCGGCTCTGGAGTCGGCGCGGGAATTTGATGCCGCTGAGAGGCAGATTGAGGAATGTGTCGGCATGGCGATGCAGCGCGGCGATCTCGCGGCGCGCCAGGGGGAGTTTGACGCGCGGCTGGTGGAACTGCAGATCCACCGTGGAAACTATGCTCGTGCAGCAGTGATGCAGGCAGGCGTGGTCCAGCGGCTCCAAGTGCAGCCTGACAGCCCAGAACTTCCTCATCAAATGATCTGGCAGGCCGAGATCGAAGATCGCGCCCGCCTGCATGCCCAGGCCATTGCCCACGCGGGTGAGGCGATTGCTCTCATCCAAGTGCGCACCTCAGCCATCTCCACGGAGGAGGCCCACGCCAACACGCTGCGGGAGGACCTGCTCAAGGCCTATGAAGTCCAGACGGCAGCCTATCGCAGCCTGAAGCAACCGGACGCAGCCATCGGTGCGGCTCAGGAGGGGCTGCGCATCGCGCAGCAGGGGGGGAATGAAATACTCCTGACCCGGGCGCTGGCGGCCCTGGCTGGCGCGCAGGAATGCGCCGGGCATCTGGATGAGGCCTGGCAGTTGTATCACCAGATTTATGAGAAACATGCGGAGCACAATGCCAGCTATAAGAACCGTTTGGATGATCTGCGGGAGATGACGCGCATCCGGCTGCGCCAGGGGAAGCCTGAGGAAGCGATGGAGCATGCAAGGGATGCGTGGCGGCAGACTTTGGCGGAGCCTTCGTCCCAGCTGGAGCCGGATTTTCTGGAGTATATGGCGGAGTTTGCGCTCAAGACCTGGAAGTCGGTGCAGGCGGTCAGGCCGGGGGTGGTGGTGCCGGAGGAGGTGCCGGCTTGGGAAAAAGCGGTGGGGGTCAAGGGGGCTAAATGAGGGGACGGAGGGTGCTGAGGGAGGTCAAGGATCGTCATGGCACTGGGGGAGTGACAGTGGGCGTTTTTGTGTGTCGGATTCGGCAATCTTGCAGGTTGGTTGCGGTTGAGGCCGAGGTTTAAAGTTTAAGGTTTAAAGTTTTAAGTTGTCGGAGAGGGAGCGGAGGCCGGGGTGAAGGGAGCGTTGAGTTTTGACAAAGGAATGAAGGAGCCATGGAATGTTCAGAAAGGTTCTTTTGGCCAGGGCTACCATTGTTAGGCGAGGGTGGTGTGTGGATGGGGGCTCTGCCAACTTGGGCTTGGCTGGGTTGGTGAGGTGTGGCAGACTGCGGGCATGACTGTGCTGCCAGCCACCTCGCCTGAGCATTACCTTACCGGGACGTCTGCCATGACGATCCCGGACGGTGAGGCTGCGTTTGTGAACTGGCATTTTGTGGACACGTTTCTGGAAGGGCGGGCGAGCTTCCGCATCGCAGGCCGGAATTTCCCGGACACGTCGGCGTTGCTGGGAACGGCGGGAGTACGGGAGTGCGCGGCGATCCTGCGGGGCAGCGGTGTGCCACTGCCTGCGGGGAGCACTTTTTATGCGGCGAACCGTGATCGCGCCTTCCTTGATCTGTTGCTGGGCAATCTCCAGCAAGGACGCCGTCCGGACCATCTGCGCATTGATGACTACTCGGATGCCGACATGGATGCTGAGCATCTGCGTGTGGAGATCGGGCGGCTGCGTGATCGTTTGGAAGAGGCTGCACAAATCCGGCTGCTGGACGAATGGCTGGCGCTGCAATGAACTTCACTGCCGCCCTCTGTCATCGCTCATTCTGTGAGGAAGCGGGCAGACAGAAAGAACCACAGAGGCACGATGAACGCAGAGATTTCCAGAAGAGATGTTTTTCAGGCCTCTGTGTCCATCGTGATTCGCTTCGCGGCTGCGCAGCTGTGGTTAATCTGGCCCAGCCTGCAACCACAAGATTCGACCTGCCACGAAGCGCAGGACGTCGATTCAACTGTGGAAGTTACTCGGGAGATTGGAACACCGCAGAGATGGGATTTTGAATCTGTTCTCTCTGGGGAGGGACGGGACAGCGGGGTGAAGGGGGAGGGCCGGAGATTTGGTATAATCATTGGGGGTAAAATGATTTAAGAAGTGAGGCGGGACGGGCCCGTTCTTCGCTAAAGCTACGAAGGGCTTGCGAGCTTCGAAGGGCAAGATGGAATCTTGGAGGCGCTGAGTTTGGATGGGGAGGTGATCCTGGGGACGTGTGGGAGACTGCAATGAACTTCACTGCCGCCCTCTGTCATCGCTCATTCTGTGAGGAAGCGGGCAGACAGAGAGAACCACAGAGGCACGATGAACGCAGAGATTTCCAGAAGAGATGTTTTTTCAGGCCTCTGTGTCCATCGTGTCTCTGTGGTTAATCTGGCCCAGACTGCAACCACGAGATTCGACCTGCCACGAAGCGCAGGACGTCGATTCAACGGCGGAAGTTATTCGGGAGATTGGAACGCCGCAGAGATGAGATGAGTTGAATCTGTTGTCTCTGGGGTCGGAGGTGACAGCGGGAGGGGGAGTTTCTAACCGCTGATATGACGCTGATAAAGGGATTCAGAAATTCCGAATTTTCACCGCAGAGACTGGAACGCCGCAGAGATGAGATGAGTTGAATCTGTGATCTCGGGGGTCGGACGTGGCTGCGGGAGAGCAGAGTTTTTAACCGCTGATTAGACGCTGATAAAACGCTCATCAAGGCATTCAGAAAATCCGGATTGATTGATTCGCTGCGCTCCCCTTCGGGCTCCCTGTGGTCGTCTGACTCGCTTTGCTCGGCTCCAGAGTTTTAAACCACTGATGGGACACTGGCTGACACTGATGAGGCAAGGGTTCTGAAATCGCCGGATGGGATTGACCACGGAGTCGAGCGAAGTGAACCGGAGCGCAGCGGGTCGAAGACGGCCGAATGGCAAATCGCCGAAGGCAACGCAGACAGCCGAAGGCTGCGCGCAGGGCAAGCGGAGCGCAGTCAACCCGGATGGGCGGGACGGGACAGCGGGGCGAAT
Source organism: Verrucomicrobia bacterium 12-59-8 (assembly GCA_002279765.1). The sequence continues at coordinate 6,986 of NCCR01000150.1, forward strand.
GAGGGGGTGATTTTGGATGGGGAGGTGATCCTGGGGAGGTGATCCTGGGGACGTGAGGGGGACGCGAGGGGCTGCCAAGGAACACTGATTTTTACAACGCAGAGATTAGAAAACCGCAGAGATGAGTTGAGTTGAGGCTGTTGTCTCGGGGGTCGGACGGGACGGCGGGGTGAGGCGGCCCCGTTCTTCGCTACCCATTCTTCGCTAAAGCTTCCTTCTTCGCTCTGCGAGCTACGAAGGACAGGCCTACGGGCTGGCTGAGCTACGTAGGACATGACGGAGGACACGAGCTTCGAAGGGCAAGATGGAATCTTGGAGGCGCTGATTTTGGATGGGGAGGTGATCCAGGGGACGTGAGGGAGAAGCGAGTGGCTTGGCTGTGCCACTCTTGAGTCATGATAGCTGGACATCACGAACTTCATCTGGCAGGATGATTTACTAATGATCACAACGGCAATCATCAACTACAAAGGTGGCGTTGGAAAAACGTCACTAACAGCCAACCTTGCAGCTCAGCTCGCCTGGGAGGGTAAAAAAGTATTGCTGCTCGATATGGACCCGCAGGCGAGCCTGACATTTTCTTTCGTGAAACCAGAGGAATGGGAAAAAGACCTGGCTGCGAACAAGACTATCAAAAAGTGGTTCGATGCAGTACAGGAAGGCGAGGATTTGGCCCTTGAGAGTCTGATCATTAGGCCAACTCGGGCAAATTTGCGTTCGCGCCCAGGGCAAGGTGGCTGCATTGACCTTATTCCTTCACACCTTGCGCTGATCAATGTGGACTTGGAGCTAGCAACGCAGCTTGGTGGCACGAATCTTTCTCAAGTGAAAAAGAGCTTTCTCAAGGTTCATAATAGATTGGCAGCCGGTATCAAATCACTTGATCCTGATCGTTATGACTACTGTCTAATTGACTGCCCTCCAAACTTTAACATCGTGACTAAGAACGCGATTGTCGCAGCAGACTTTATTTTGATCCCAACCAAAGCAGATTATCTTTCAACACTTGGAATTGACTACCTTCAAAAAAGCGTTCGGGAACTCACCAGAGATTATAATGAGTTTTCGGCTCATGGAGATAATCCGAGTGAGCAGATTGAACCCAAATTTCTTGGCGTGGCATTTACAATGATTTCCCTGTATGGTGGTGGACCGGTATCGGCACTGCGCCCATTTATTGCTCAAACAACGAAGCTTGGACTACCTGTATTTGATATAAAGCTTCGGGAAAATAAAACCGTATATGCGGATGCTCCCCAATATGGCGTCCCAGTCGTGCTCAATGGCTTCTCTAACTCGACGCATAAAGAAGTGGTCCAAGAACTTGAGCAGTTTGCGGCCGAGTTTCAAACCCGTTGCTCAGCTTAAGCTATGGATACAAGTTCTACATGGAAATGTGCCATCTCCGCTTCTAAATCGCTGAGTAGGTTTTTAGAGGGTCTTTCTGAGGAACAACGTGAATCGTTAATTGACGGGAAAGCCAAAATCGTATTTACCATTCAAAACATAGGCGGCGTAGCTGCTCAATCTATGGATTGGAGTCCTATTGAATTGGTAAAAAAATTGAATGAATTTTTGACCCGAGAAGAAGCGGAATCATGGATCACTGCAGCCGCTTTGACGAAGCGGCAATTCACGGATACGCTTCGGGCAATAGACGTACCATGGGACAAAACGGACAATCTTGAACGTCTACGAGAAAAGCTCATTGAAAACACTATCGGCTTCAAGCTAAGATCCCGTGCGATTCAGGGCTCATGATCATTTTGATAAAATGATCGTGTCTCTGCTCAATATCTCGTAGGCCAAGAAGGGCTTTGTGCTGCTGCCAAAGCGCTGGGTGGTGGAACTCAGTTTTGGCGGGGCGGCGCGCTTCAAGCGACTATGAGCGTAAGCAAAGCTGGCGACAAGGTTGATTTTTTAATGCTTCAAGGCTCCATGTCTGGATATCCACGTGCTGGGATTCATAATTCTTCCGCAAGTGTGGGTCGGGACAGCGGGCCGAAGGTGGCGCTGATTTTGAATGTTGACGTGATCCAGGGGACGTGAGGGAGACGCGATTGCGGCTTGGCTGTGCTGAGCGGCCTGGGCTCTGTCATTTTGGTAGGGCGGCATTTTTCGAGCACAGTGTGTTTTGAAACTTTGTATGCTCTATCAACAAGGTGGAAATCACAGCCGAGCGCTAATCTACAATAGTAAATTCCTCCTTGCCCCTATGATTAAAACCCGCTTGATTGGGCGAACCTTTTTCAGCCACCGAAATAGAAATAATAAATTTTCTCAATACGAAATACAGTCCCGTCCTTGTGCGTTAATTGGATGCGACACTTCCACTCTTTGCAGGCTTCAATTAGCATATGCCATTATCTAAGAAATATGCTCATGATCGGCAATGCGTTCTCTACCCAGGGGATTGCTTCAAACTGATCAAAAGCATTCCTGATGAATCGATTGATCTGACAATATCATCTCCGCCCTATTGTATGGGCAAAGAATATGAGACCTCAACAAATTACGAAGACTTTATTAATCTACATGAAAAGCTGATTCCAGAACTTTTGAGAATCACCAAGCCGGGTGGCAGCATTTGCTGGCAGGTTGGGTTTCATGTTGCTTCCAGTGTGGTGACACCGTTGGATTATCTGGTTTATTCTACATTTGGAAAGTGTGAGGGACTTTACCTGCGCAATAGAATCATTTGGACGTTCGGACATGGCCTTCACTGTCAAAAGAGATTTAGTGGTCGTCACGAAACAGTACTGTGGTTTACGAAAGGGAAGGATTTTGATTTTAATTTAGACGACGTCCGAGTGCCTCAAAAATACCCAGGAAAGCGCTCCTACAAAGGCAGTAACAAAGGACGCCCGAGCGGTAATCCCAAAGGAAAAAATCCGGGTGACGTTTGGGAAATACCAGCCGTGAACGCCCGCCACTCGGAGAAAACTGGACATCCTTGCCAGTTTCCCCATGCGATTGTCCAAAGTATCCGGTGTCCATGTCCCCGTGGCCAATGAGCTTGATTTTGTCGGTCCATCTACAGCGGCAGGACCGCTGATTGAGCCAGTGCCTGGCGCAGCGTCG
>NCCR01000016.1 GCA_002279765.1 Verrucomicrobia bacterium 12-59-8
GGTGGTCTCTTCGGAGACGCCCTTGAGATCTTTGACGATCGTGTGGAAGATGCCGGGCTGGTTCTTGGCGATGTCCTTGAGGAGGTCCTTGATGACCTTGACTTCGTGGTTGTCGGAGGGGGAATCGACCCACTTGTCGCCGTTTTCCATTTCATAGCCTTTGTGGATGAGGAGGGTGACGTCGCCACCGTCATCGACGATGAGCTCAGGGCCTTTGTCTCCTGGGAAGATGATGGCCTTCCAGGTACACCACCAGTATTCTTCGAGGGTCTCGCCCTTCCAGGCAAAGACAGGGGTGCCCGTGGCGGCGATGCCGGCAGCAGCGTGGTCCTGAGTGGAGAAGATGTTGCAGGAAGCCCAGCGAACATCAGCACCGAGTTCCTTCAGCGTCTCGATGAGCACGCCGGTCTGGATGGTCATGTGCAGGGAGCCGGTGATGCGGACGCCAGCGAGGGGCTTTTTCGGGCCGTATTTCTCGCGGGTGGCCATGAGGCCGGGCATTTCGCTCTCAGCGATGTCGAGTTCTTTGCGACCGAAGTCGGCGAGGGCGATGTCTTTTACTTTAAAGTCGGACATGAGGTGTGGGTTGTGGGTTCAGGTTAGGGTGAAATGGAACGGATCAACGTATCAGGATACGTTGATATGTTCCAAATAGATGCCTTGATGTCAAACGGGGATTTATCCGGCTTCGACGGGCCGTTTGAAGCTGACCACCATGAAATTCTCCTCCCTCTTTGCATGTTTTTGTCTTGCAGCCTCCGTCCACGCTGAAGATCTCCACCCTGCTGCTGACGCGACTGGGTTCGTCCCGCTCTTCAGTGGCACGGACCTCACATGCTGGAAAACTACGGGGAACTGGGTGGTGGAGGCCGATGGGAGCGTCTCGCTGCACCCGCGTGAAGGAGAGAAAGGCTGGCAGCGCTATGACGCCTACATCGCCACGGAGAAGTTGTACGGCGACTTCGTGCTCGACCTCGAATTCAAGATCAACGCGAAGGGCAACAGCGGTGTTTTTATGCGCGTCGGCGACATGAAGGAGCCCGTGAAGACCGGCTTCGAGGTGCAGATCCTCGACACCTATGGCCTCGAAAAACCCGGTCACCATGACTGCGGCGGCATCGTGCGCGGCATCGGCCCCTCCAAAAACATGGTCAAGCCCGCCGGTGAGTGGAACCGCTACACGATCACCGTCAAGGGCCGCAGCGTGAAGGTCGTCTTCAATGGGGAGCAGGTCATCGACACCAGCCTCGATGACATCAAGATGGCTGACCGTCCGAACCTGGGCCACATCGCCTTTCAGGATGAGGCACTGCGTGTGTGGTACCGGAATGTGCGGATCAAGGAGCTGAAGTAGCAGGCGGCACCCTTGTCACTGCCGCAGTTTCAGCACCGCCTCACGTGCGCGCACGAGGAAATCCGGCTTTGATTCGTCCTCATCCAGCCGGATCGGCTCACCAAAAGTGACGCTGCCAAGCATGGGCACGGGGAGGATTTCGCCTTTGGGGAGGATGCGGTTGAGGTTTTCCATCCACACGGGAACGAGCTGCACATCCGGCCGCTTTTTGGCGAGGTGGAAGAGCCCGGGCTTAAAGGGCAGAGGCTCGGGAGTGTTCTGGCGGCCTCCTTCGGGAAAGAGGATGAGCGAGTGGCGGTCTCCCATCGCCTGGACCATTTCGACCAGCGGATTGGCCTCCGGCGTGGGCTTTTTGCGTTCGATGAGAACGGCGTTGAACACATGGCAGGCCAGGAACGGGCGCACGCGGCCCACCGACCAATAGTCTTTGGCACCGACCATGCGCGTGACTGCACGCACGGGTGCTGGCAGCGAGGCCCAGAGAACGGGTCCGTCGAGATTGCTAGTGTGATTGGCAAAGTAAACCCGCTGCACCAATTCCGGCGCACAGCCCTGCCAGCGGGCGACGGAACCGGAAAACACACGCAGGGATCCGGCGATGAGACTGCGAATCATGTGCAGATCATGTGCGAAGAAGAACAGGTTGTCACGCGGCTTGCTTGTCCGTAATGCTCAACAGCCCCACCTATGCCGAATTCCACGACAGCACCTCTCGACTCATCCACCTGGATGGCTGCGCTGGCAGCCTTCCTGATGGAAGAGACAGCCGTTGAATCGATCCGGTTGAATCCAGAGTCAAAGCGGGTCGAGATGGCGACACTGGGGCAGGTGGATGGCGAGCTGCTGCAGGCGAAACTCTCCGAAGTGCTGCGGGCCGTTGATGCCCGATGGCTGAAGCAAAACGGCCAAGTGCTGCCGAGCAGCGGCATGCTGGATGTGCAGCAGGAAGCGGACGGTGCCTTCGTGCTCGAAAAGCCCTCCTGCCCGACGGCACCGAAATTCTGGAAGTGGCGAGATTTTGCCTGGCCGGAACCGGATGAGATGGAGCAGGCGAGCGACAATGAGTGGCGCATGCTGGCGATGCAGGCGGGACTGTGTGCGGTGACTCTGGTGGCGGGCTATGTCGCCGAACGTTTTTTCTCCGCACCGGCCTGGCTGCCAAAAAGTTTGTTCGCCATTTCGCTGATCTCCGGTGGCTGGGATGCTGCGAAGGACACCTTGGAAAACCTGCGCGAGCGACGTCTCGACGTGCATTTCCTGATGCTGGCCGTCGCCACTGGGGCGGTGTCGATTGGCGCCTGGGAGGAAGGCGCGCTGCTGCTGTTCCTGTTTTCGACCTCGGGCGCGCTGGAGCATTTTGTGATGTTCCGCACGCACCGGGAGATCAATGCGCTGACGAAGGCGGCACCCAAATTTGCGCATGTACTGCAACCCGATGGGACGACCGCAGACCGTGGCGTGCAGACACTGCAGGTGGGGGAAGTGATCGTGGTGAAGCCGGATGAGCTCTTCGCCGTGGATGGCACGGTCATTGAGGGCTCGACGGCGGCGGATGAATCGACGCTCACCGGTGAGGCGCTGCCAATCGCCAAGGAAACGGGGGCGCCCATCTACGGCGGCACCTTGAATCAATGGGGGCTGGTTCACGTGCGCGTGGACCGCCTGGCCACGCAGAGCGCTCTGGCGAAAATCATCACGATGATCGAGACCGCGCAGCATCTGCGCGCGCCGAGCCAGCGGTTCACGGACCGCTTTGGCACGCGTTACACCATCCTCACGCTCGGTGTCGTGGCGCTGATGTTTTTCGTCTGGTGGTTGGGGTTTGGCATTCCGCCACTGGATAACACCGCCACTTCGAAGTCCTCCTTTTACCGCGCCATGACGCTGCTGGTGGTGATGAGCCCCTGCGCGCTGGTGTTGTCGATCCCTTCGGCCATCCTGGCCGCCATCGCCTGGGGTGCGCGGCGCGGCGTGCTCTTCCGTGGGGGTGCTGCGATCGAAAAGCTCGCCGAGGTGGATGTCATCGCCATGGACAAGACGGGGACGCTCACGGAAGGCGAACTGAAGGTGACGAAAATCGAAAGCTTCCCTGCTGGCCGGGAGCAGGACGTGCTACGCATCGCCGCGAGCCTGGAGGCGAATTCGAACCATCCCATCGCGCGTGCGGTCACGCAATATGCCCAGGCGCAGGGGATCGTGGTGGAAAAACTGGCCGAGTTTCAGTCGATTACGGGCCAGGGCCTGCGTGGGCGTACAGCAGCGGGACTGAGCTACGTGGGACGGCGCGAACTCGTCAAGGACAGCGCCCTAGGCGAGGTGCTGGCGGCGGTGCCAGACGCACCGCTGGGATTCAGCGAGGTCTGGGTGCTGCATGAGCAGATCGTGGGACGGGTGCTGCTCAAGGATGAGATCCGGGCCGGCAGCCGGGCCGTGCTGGAAAAACTGGCCGCCGAAGGGGTGCGCACAATCATGCTGACCGGTGACCGCCGTGCGGCGGCGATCGAGGTGGGGGAGAAACTCGGCATTTCGGAGGTGCGCGCGGGATTGCACCCGGAGGACAAGGTGGCCGCCATCCGCGAACTGACACTGGCCGGCCACAAGGTGGCGATGATCGGAGATGGCGTCAACGACGCGCCAAGCCTGGCTGCCGCTTACGTTTCCGTGGCCATGGGTGCGCGCGGCAGCGATGCCGCGCTGGAGCAGAGCGACGTGGTGCTGATGCAGGACAAAATCGAAAAACTGCTCTCCGCACGGCGCATCAGCCAGCGAGCGCGGCGCATCATTCAGCAGAACCTGATCATTTCCCTCGGCAGTGTGGTCGTCATGGCGGTGGCGTCACTGTTTGGCCTCGTTCCGCTCACCCTGGGTGTTTTGACGCATGAGGGCAGCACGGTGGTGGTTTGTTTGAACAGCCTGCGCCTCCTCTTTGAGAAGGAATAAAGCCGCCTGCCATTTTCCATCTGCGCAACTCCGTGCTGGACGATTCACCCCTTTTCTTCATAGAGTAGGTGAAAATCCGGCATGCGCATTCTCTCCAAAATTCTCTGGACCCTCGCTTTCCTCGTCGCCACCTTCGTCTGGATGGTGCTCTTTGAGCACGGATTCAGCATGAAGGGCCTGACAGAAGGTGCCGTTGCCGAGCTGCGTGGCATCTCCGCCTGGTTTGATGGCGGGAAAAAATAGCCGCCGCCCCATTTTCATTCTATCACGTCAAGCCCCCAAGTAATATGATCGTTCAGGAAGCCGAACTCGACCCCAAGTACCAAGCCCTTTGGAAAAAAGCCCTCATTTCCGCCGAGCGGAAAAACTGGGAGTATGTGATTGACCAGGTGCTGCCCATTGTGACGGCCAACGTTGGCTTTTTGGACGGACGCAAGCTGCTGCGCAGCGCTGAAGGCGAAACCAGCGGCGGCAAGAAGTTCAGCTTCGGCCTGGGCGGCTTCAAACCCAGCTCCAGAAAAGAACCTGCTGAAGCGATCGCCGACATGGAAGAAAACGTGTTCCGCAAGGACCCCTTCAACCTCAACGCGAACGAACAGCTCTTTGACCTCGCGATGAAGCTGCAGTTCACGGAACTGGCGTCGTTTGCCCTGGAGACCATCCGGGCCGGCCATCCTGAGAACACCAAAAACATGCACAAGCTGGCGCAGCATTACATGGCTCAAAACCTGCCGGAAAAAGCTGCCTCCACCTACAACGCCATCTTGAAGGTCAACCCCCGTGACATGGAAGCCATGCAGGGCGAAAAGAACGCCGCCGCGCAGGGTTTTCCGGCGAGGCCGCCAAGCTGGAAATGCTTAGCCGCCAGGGCATGACAAATGAGCAGATGGAACAGTTCCTCGCGGAAACCATCGAGCAATATAACGCCAACCAGGAAGACATCGTCATCGTCAAACGCATGTCGGATCTCTATGAACGTCTGGGCCATCTGGAGACAGCTCTGACCTTCTACGATTACGCTCTCACTCTGAACGCCGGTGACGTCGCGCTCCAGCGCAAGGTGGAAAACCTGCGTGACAAGGTGCAGGACCAGAAGATCGAGGAATACGAGCGCGAAATCGAAACCGATCCAGATGCGCCTGACATCGAAGACAAACGCGCCCAACTGGCCGAAATCCGCCGCCAGCGCGCCAGCGTTGTCATCAACGAAGCCAAGACCCGGGTGGACCGCAACCCGACCGACAAAACCCTGCGCTACGAACTGGGCCAGGCCTACTTCGGTGCCGGAATGTACGGCGAGGCGCTCCCCGAGCTGCAGCAGGCGAAGTCAAACCCCAACCTGCGCATCAAGGCGATCCTCATGCTGGGGCGCTGCTTCGAGCGCAAGAACATGAACGACCTGGCCAAAACTTCGTTTATGGAGGCCGCCAAAGAGCTGCTGGTCATGGACGCCACCAAGAAGGAAGTGCTCTACGAACTGGCCAACGTGCTGGAAAAAATGGGCGAGAAGGCCTCAAGCCTGGATGCGCTCAAGGAAATCTACAACGCCGACTACGGCTACCGGGACGTGGCGAAACGGGTGGAGTCGTCCTACTCGTAACCGCTTCCCCTCAGGTTCTCCCTACTGACACCTCGTTTCGCATTACGAAACGGGGTGTTTTTTGTCAGCCACCAATTGGTACTGGAAAGCCGGAACACGTCCTCCATCATACAGGCTGATGATTTTCGAATTTCTCGCCGCCGCTGACGTCTGGACCACTGTCAAAGAAGGCATTCCTGTGGTGCTGGCTTTGATCGTGATCGAAGGGCTGCTCTCCGTGGACAATGCGCTGGCCATTGCCGCGATGGCTTCCCATCTCGAAGACAAGGAGCGCAAGAAGGCGATGAACATCGGCTACATCGGGGCCTATGGCTTCCGCATCGTGGCCCTGCTCACCGCCAGCCTCATCATGGACAACCACTGGCTGATGCTGCTGGGCTCGGTCTACCTCGTGTGGCTGATGTGCTCCCATTTTGCAGATCAGGAGAATGATGACGAGGGTGAACCAGGTGCGAAGAAAGCGATCCCACAGAGCTTCGCCAAAACGATCGCAATGATCGCCTTTCTCGATCTGAGCCTGAGCTTTGACAACGTCGTCGCCGCTGTGGCCTTCGCGCGCGACAGCAAGGCTCTTGTTTATATTGGCGTGACTCTCGGCATCATCACGCTGCGTCTGGTGGCGGGTTATTGCATCAAGCTGCTCGAACGTCAGCCCTGGCTGGAACACACTGCGTTTCTCCTTGTGGGCTTCGTGGGCATGCTGCTCGGACTGGAGCTGTACTGGGACCACAGCGTCAAACAGATTGTCGAACTCGGCGGCTTCAGCCTCATCGGCGAAGCGGGAGGGCACTATCACATTGCCAAGGCGGTCAAATTTTCCGGCATCATCGGCATCATTCTGGTCCATCTGGCTTATGAAAAGCAGCCTGCGGTTAAAGCCGTGCTGCGCCCGGCTCTTCGCCTGCTAGTTTTACCTGCACGCTTGATTGCCGGACTGGTCAGCGCCGTCTTTTGGCCATTGTCCGCCATGTGGGCAGCCGTGGCCCGCAAATAAAAGTCCCCCGGCCGCTGGGCCGAGGGACTCCGTGATTCATGTTAAGTCCGCTAGCCTGGGAGCCAGTTACGGCTTCGGCTTGGTGAGCATCTCAAAGTCGTCGCTGCGGAATGGCGTCACCGCCAGACCGTCGATGCTGTAGAGATTGCACACAGGATTGTCGGACCAGGCGTAACGGACAGCCACCGGTTTGGCGACGCCCTTGGCGCTGACTTCGAGTTTGTCTTTGCTGATGATTTTCGCCTCCGCCCAGGTCCACTTCTTGTCTTCGCCACAGACCACGAAGCCCTTCACCTCGTTGATGTCCACCGTGCGCAGGCTGCTGCCGAAGGTGTCGAGTGTGACGATGGCCTTGCCACCGGTGAACTCGGCGGATTTGAATTCGGGGCTGCGATAGGGCAGCTTCATGCCGTAGTCCTTCACCAGCGCCCAGCGGGCCAGGCGCTCGGCCACGTCGCGCTTGTTCTTCGGATGGATGTCATTGGCCTCACCGAGGTCGATGATGACCGCCTGGCCGCCGTTTTTGATGGCAATTTGAGTTTTCGTCTGGCTCTCGCGCAGTTCGGCCCAGGAGCTGGCGGTGGCCTGCCCGGCGTCGGCTTTTTCGGCCATGTAGTCCGCCAACTGCACCCAGTAGAAGGGAAAATCTCCCTGCTTCCATTCATTGCGCCAGTTCTGGATCATGAAGGGGAAGAGGCTGGCGTATTCATAGGCACGTCCGGCATTGCTTTCGCCCTGATACCAGATGGCCCCCTTGATGCCGTAGCCGATGGTGGGCAGCAAGGCACCGTTGTAGATATTGGCTGGCCGTTGGTTGCCGCTCAGCCAGGCTGCAGGCGACCCAGGAGCACGCACGGCGAAGGGCTTGCCCGCTTTCTTCGCTTCATCCGCCTGCTTCTGCCAGCTGGCGAGATCGGCCTCATATTTGGTCTTGCCCTCTGGGGAAGTGAGGAAGGCCTCATTCTGCTTTACACCCTCCATTGTCAGCTTGAAACGCGGGTCTTTTTCGAGTTCCGCACGATTTACCCAGGCCTCGGCAGCACTGCCGCCCCAAGCGTTATTGATCAGCCCCACCGGCACATCCAGCATTTTGTGAAGTACGCGGCCATAGAAAAAGCCGACGGCGGTGAAGCCGCCCACCGTTGCCGGCGAGCACTCTTTCCACTCGCCCTTGAAATCCTGCTGCGGCTCCTGCGTGCCGACATTCGGCACCGTGATCAGGCGGATGTTGGGATACTTCGCGGTGGCGATCTCCAGATCCGCGTCCCAGCTGGACCCGACATTCCACTGCATGTTGGACTGGCCGGAGCAGATCCACACCTCGCCGACGAGGACGTTTTTAAATTCCTTGGTGCTGCTGCCTTTGATCGACAGCGTCGCGGGCTTCGCACTCGCAGGCACTGGATCGAGCTTCACCGTCCATTTGCCATCGGCACCTGCTTTGGCGGTCTTCGTTTGATCCCCAAATTTTACCGTCACCGCTGTGCCAGGAGCATCCCAGCCCCAGAGCGGATTGGTCTGCTTTTGCTGCAGCACCATGTTATCGCCAATGATGGCTGGAAGTTTCAATTCAGCGCGGGCGGTGCATGCCTGCGCGGCGAGGAGGGTGGTAAGCGAGCGGAGTCTCATGGATGGATAAAAATCAGGGTGGAGGAAACGCAGCCAATGGCAGGATTTTCAAAATCTTTTAATTCATACTTGATTAGTGTATATTAAAGCGCATAGCTTTTGTCATGAAGCTCACCAAACGCGGCGAATACGCCCTCCGCACCCTCATTCGTCTCGGCATTGCCGACCGGCAGGGGGAGGGGGTCATTTCCGTGTCGATGCTGGCGGACCAGGAGAAGCTGCCATTCAAGTTTCTGGAGGCCATTCTCTTCGAACTGCGCCAGGCCGGCTATGTGGAAAGTCTGCGCGGCAAACACGGCGGCGCGCGCCTGGCAAAACCCGCGAAGTCCATCAAGATGGGTGAGGTGGTGCGTCTCATCGACGGCAAGCTCGCTCCCATCGGCTGCGCCAGCGAGACGGAGTATGAAAAGTGTACCTGTCCCGACGAAGAACACTGTGGCTTGCGCATGCTCATGATCGACGTGCGCAACGCCATCGCCAACATCTTGGACCGCTACACCCTGGAGCACGTGGTCGAGGTCACCCTGCGCAAGCAGGAGCAGCAGGCCGCCATCGCCAAAAAGCCCGTCAGAAAAAAGACTACCAAATCCCGCCATGCTGATCCAGCAGATGGCTTCCTGGCGGCGCTCCTCGAACCCGCCACCTAATTCCCCCCATGAGCCAGAACATTGCTGAATCCGACACAGAATCGTGGATCGACATCGTGCGCCAGAAAGTTGAAGCCATGCGCTTTGGCTCGGTGCAGATCATCGTCCATGAAGGCCGTGTAACCCAGGTGGAAAGCACTGAGAAGACACGTCTGCCCGATGTCGTCGTCTCCGCGCCCGCTGCGAAGAAAAAGTAGCCCTCCACCCTCCATAGCGCGGTCCTAGAACCACGCGCCCACATTTGTCGAGAGGCTGACTGGAACACCAGAGGTCATCACAGCGAAGCGGAACCTTCCGCCACCTGATGAAACCCCGTTCCAGCCAGCCTCTCGGCATTTATTTTCCCGCCGCCGACCGTCATGCCTCCCGTGACGGAGGCCTGATCCCCCCCAAGCACCTGCGAACGCCGACCGGACCTCCGGACGCCGACGCTCAGCAGTTGCCGTCCATGCCCGCAAAAAATCCCCACTCACTCACCTCTCCTTCATCTCCTTCATCTCTTTCATTTCAACTTCAAACCACTCGCAGCATCAGCCTGCTGCGAAGACTTACGATGTTTCTCAGCCTTGTCATCTTTTCACATTCGGCCAACGCAGCGACGCTGACGTGGTCGGGCGATGTGGACAATGCCTGGTCTGGTGGCTCCAATGGAATTGACACCAATTGGGTCAGCAACACACTGCCCGCCAATGGCGACAGCCTCGTCTTCGATTTGACGGGCTCAAGTGTTACCAATCTGGTGAACACCCTCACTGGCCTCAGGCTCGGCGGGACGAATGCGATCACCTTCACGAATGACACGCTCACCGGCACGGGCTTCACGCTGACGGGCAATGCAGTCACGCTCGGTGGTAACATCATCTCCAGCGGCATCTCGGGAACTCATACGCACACCTTGAGTCTGGACCTGATTCTCAATGGCACTCGTGCCGTCAATACGGGGACAGGAACAACCATCGTGATCGACGGGACCCTCAGTCAAAACGGTGGCTCATTCGGTTTGATCAAATCAGGCGCAGGAGCGGCGATACTGAGCGGCACCAACACCTTTACTGGAGCGGTCTCCGCGAATCAAGGTTCGCTGACCGTCGGCAGCATTGCCGATGGTGGCACAGCGAGCGCCCTGGGTGCGGGGACGGTGATCAATTTCGGCAGTGCGGCCCAGGTCGGCACGCTGATCTACACTGGCACTGGCAGTTCCACGAATCGTTCCGTGGTGCTTGCTTCAACGAGCACGGGCGGCGGCACGATCACGAACAACGGCAGCGGTGCGCTGCTCTTGAGCGGCACGTTTGCTAATGCAGGATCGGCTGTGAAGACGTTCACTCTGAGCGGCAGCAACAACGGCGCGAATGAATTTCAGGCTGCGCTCGTGGACAGCAGCGGGGGTGCGCTGTCATTCGTGAAGACTGGACTGGGAGCATGGTTGCTGTCAGGCACCAGCAGCTTCACCGGCGCGCTTTCCGTGAACCAGGGTGCGCTGACCCTCACCTCCCTAGCGGACAGCGGAATAAACAGTGCCGCTGGAGCGGGAGGCACGATCAATCTTGGCAGCGGCACCAACTTGGCGGGCTCATTAATTTACATCGGTTCAGGTGCTGCCACGAACCGCGCCATCAATTTCGCCGCCACGACGACTGGTGGCGCGACGATCAACAGCAGCGGCAGCGGGGCCTTGGTCTTCACCGGCGTGTTTTCCAATACTGGCACCGGCACGAAAATACTCACACTTGGCGGCACGAATAGCGGTGACAATGAGATTCAAAACGTGCTCTCAGATGGCAGTGGAACGCTCGCTCTCACCAAGACGGACTCAGGCACTTGGATTCTGTCTGGAGAGAACACCTTTTCGGGTGCCGTGACATTGAATGCAGGGACGCTCGTGCTCAACACAACGACGGCCATTGGTGCCGGAACGTTCACCATCACGGGCGGCACACTCGACAACACCAGCGGCTCATCCATCACGCTCAGCACGAACAACGCTGTAGCTCTCAATGGCAGCCTGGCCTTTGGGGGTACAAACAGCCTCAATCTGGGTACTGGCATCGTCACGATCGGTAATGCGAACCGCGACATCACACTTAATGGCAGCAGCACATTGACGCTCGGGGAAGTGCAGTGGAACTCCGTGGGAGCTGTTCGCGTACTCACCGTGAACCAAGGCGCTGACAGCGGGGCAAAGCTTGTGCTCGGCGGTTTCCAACTCAACATCAACGCGGACACCGCTGCGCGAAATCGCACCATCTCTGGAACAGGGGATGTCGAAATCAGCGGCACAGTGGTGAATGGGAACGCGTTTAACAACGGCCTCATCTATGCGGGCAGCGGCACCCTCACTTTATCCGGTGTGAATGGTTATACCGGAGTCACCACGGTGAATGGCGGCACTTTGAAACTGAGCGGCAGTGGCAGCATCGCCACATCATCCGGCCTCATCATCAGTTCGGGCACTTTCGACGTTGGTGACACTGCAGCCACCGTGAGCGGAACGCTCACACTGGGTACTGCGGTAACCACCCTCGCCGGACAAAACGCGACCATCATCAGCAGTGTGGCAGGAGGCAGTTTCACACTGGGAGGTAATGTGACCTACAACGTGGGCAGCGCTGGTTTTGAAAACGGCCAGGCCACGATCTCAGCCAGCCTCGTTCTCAATACCGACCGCACCCTCACCGTGAACGACAGTCCAAACGCGGCGGTGGACGTCCTGGTCTCAGGCGTCATCAGCGGTGGTTTTGGAGTCGTCAAAGCCGGTGCTGGCACGCTGCGTCTGAGCGGTACGAACACCTTCAGCGGCCGGGCACAACTCAATAGCGGGATCACGGAAGTGTATTCGCTCGGCTACATCGGCGTTGCAGGATCACTGGGCACAGCGGACAGGGACGCCGTATCTGGCATCATCCGTTTTGGCAATGCCGCGAGCACCGGAACGATGAACTATCTCGGCGCGGGAGACAGCACAAACCGCCGGATTCAAGTCGGCAGCGGCAACGGTGCAACGGCAAGTGGTGGTGCGACGATTCTGAGCAACGGCAGCGGCGCGCTTGTCTGGACCGCCGCCACGGTCAACAGCCCGGTCAGTGTCAGCGTGACCGGCCCAAGCACCGCGCGTTTACTTACACTGGGCGGCTCGAACACGAACGAAAACACCCTGCTGGGAGCCATCGTCAACAACACCGGAGCAGACACCAGTGGCACGAACGCCATTGCCCTGGTGAAGCAGGATTCGGGGCTCTGGATTCTTGCCGGCAGCAACACTTACAGCGGCGGAACCACGGTGAATGGCGGCACCCTGATCGTGAACAACAACGCGGGCTCGGCCACGGGCAGTGGCTCCGTCATTATCGAAGCTGAGGCACGGCTCGGCGGCAGTGGCACCGCAGGGGCTCTCAGTGCAAGTACATCCATTACGCTAGAGAGCGGCGGCGTGATCTTTGCTGGCCAGTCGCGCGCGGTCGATGCGCAAATGCTCACACTGCTGGCGGGGGCGGGCTTTTCTCTGAGCGGCAGCATTGAACTGGACATCATCGGCGGCGGCGCGAGCGGCCTGCTGAACTCCCAGGCTAGCAACAACGACCGCATTGATTTCGGCGGTGGCCCGGTGGCTCTCACCGGAGCCACGCTCAGTCTTCACACCAGCCTCCCGCTCTCCAGCGGCACTTGGGCAGCAGGTTCTTCATGGAAACTGTTCGACTGGGCCAGTCTCACTGGCGGGTTTGCCAATCTGCCGGATTCCGGGATGCAGCAGGGCAATATGGACGATCTGCCGGATCTCAGCTCCCTTGGTCTCGGCTGGGATTGGAGTCAGCTCTACACAAGCGGCACCCTATCCATCGTCGCTCTCGTGCCTGAGCCTTCGCGCACTTTGTTTGCTCTGCTTGGAATGATGTTCGTCCTGCAGCGTCGCCGCAGAATTGATTGATTTTAACCTCAACCACACCCTGCCATGAACACACGATCTCACACCTCCCGCCACGGCACACCCACTCTCGCACATCTTTCCGAGGAACAACGCGTGCTGGTTGAACAAGTCAGCCACAGCCCGTGCGCCGTGACGTGCATCCGCCGACGTGCCAGCGCCCTGCTGCTGCTTGATGACGGAACGCCCATCACCGATGTCTCGAAGCGTGTCGCCATGGACCACCGCACAGTGGTCTCAATCCTGCTTCGGCACAGTCGTGGCGGCATTTATGCGGCATTGCTGGGCCTCAAACCCTCGCCGCAAAAACGCTTCTGGCTTGCCCTGAGTCCCATGCATGCGGCCTGAGCGCTTATTGATCCCCCATGTTCCTTGTTCTCCTCCTCACCGTAGTGACTGGTGTCGCCATCTCCTTCGTTTGTTCTGTGACGGAGGCCATACTGCTCAGCCTGAATCCGCTCGCACTGCGTTTGCAGGAGAAGAAGGGCAGCACGGTTTCTGGACGGTGGCTGAAGCTCAAGAACAACATTGAGCGCCCCATATCGGCGATCTTGGTGTTCAACACACTCGCGAACACCGGCCTCGCTACGCTGGCCGGAGCCATCTCGGCAGAGGTGTTCGGCAGTGACTGGCTGTGGCTGTTTTCCGTCATCATCAGCGTTCTCGTGCTCTTCGGCGGCGAATTGGCGCCGAAGATCATCGGCGTACATCATGCGGAGCGCTTCGCGCCTCGTCTCATCGGCCCACTCACCGTGATGCTCTGGCTCTGCCATCCGCTGGTGGTGCTGATGGAAAATTTTTGCGCATTGCTGAAGCGTACAGCGGACACCCGCACGCAGAGTGACCAGATTATGGACATCATCACGCTCGTCCAAGCCGCGAAGGCCGAGCAGCTTCTCCACAGCCGTGAAGAAATCATCATCATCCACGCCGCCACGCTCAGCGCGCGCCGTGTAAAGACCGCCATGGTGCCGCATGAAGCGGTGAAGGTTTTCGATAGCCGCCTTTCGTTGCTGGATAATGTGAAAGCTGCCGGAGGCAAGCTGCACCGCAGCTATCCCGTCAGCAATGACGGCACACTTGCACATGTGACCGGTTACATCCGCGTGCGTGAACTGTTCGTGCAGAATCTTACCTCGTCCGAGAAAGCGGACTGGCAGCAGCTTGTCCGCCCTGCGCTGCATATCGACGGCAAAGCCTCCCTCACGCAGCTGCTGGCGCTCTTTCTCGACAAGCAAGAAGTCGCCGCCATCGTGGATTCCGCAGATGGTTCGGTCCACGGCTGGATCACGATGGATGATGTGATGAAGATCCTCATGGGCGCGAGGTTCTGAGTCCCGAGTGATCTGCTCTGGATTGTGCAGAAGCAAGGGCAGCAGCGATGCCTAGAATCAATGTGAAAATTAATTTCTAATTCCTACTTGCCGTATGTAGATTGATCGGATAAATAATAGCCACATCGCCAAACGCAGCACTCACCTGCTGCGACGCCAATCAAGAGACTGACCGGACCACCGGAAGTGTTCGAGACATGAGCCGCCATCGCCAGACCTATTCTGGAGCCGCAGTTCATTCACGATCCTTCCTGGTCCGGTCAGTCTCTTTTTTTATATGCCCACCGCCTGAAAACGGAGGCCCTCCAACGACACCTGCTGACGCCCACCAGAACACTGGACGCCGACGCTCTGCAGCCACCCGTCAATGAACTCATCTCCTCTGAAACCAAACCAGCGCCGATTCCTCCCAGCTTCCGTATTGGGTCTTGTGCTCCTGACCGTCAGCGCCGCTGGCGGTGCTGAAGACGCGCCGAAAAAAATCACCCGAGGCACCTATTATCAAAACCCGCTCAGCTACAGCACTACGCGTGATCCAGACCGGCCGAAGTATGTGCGCAACGCGAGCGAACTCGGCATCGACTCGCTGCTGAACGTCAAGTGGCTCGATGTGGGACTCGACTACCGATTCCGCTACGAGTACCGAGACAACGACCTGCGGCGTGCGCAGAAGGGAGTGGACCAGCCGCTGCTCCACCGCACACGTGCCTACATCGGCATCAGGGAGATTCTCGATCCCTTCCGATTTGCCTTTGAGATGCAGGATTCACGCCGTGAAAACAGCCAGTATGTGCGTGACAATCGTGACGTGAATGAGTTTGAGCTGATCCGCGCCTACGTGGAGCTCTATTTCAAAGATCTCTTTGGACATGATGCCATCGGCAACGCCCGGCCGTTCAGCATCCGCTACGGTATTCATAACTTTGAGTTCCTCGACCGCCGCCTCATCGGCAACAACCAATGGCGCAACACTGCGAACGCTTTTCAGGGCTTCCACGGAAGCATCGGCCAAGAAAGCAGCGACTGGCAGCTCGATTTGCTCGCGGTGCAGCCGCTGAATCGCCTGAAATATGACGTGGACCGGCCGGTGGAGCAGCAGTGGATGTATGCCGTCATTGGCCATTTGCGTCAGTGGTCTGACATCATCACGTTGGAGCCTTACTATCTCGCGCTGCATCAGTCCGCCCATGCGGGCGTGGCAGAGCGGACGGTACATAATCCAGGCCTGCGTGGCTATGGCATCGTCGGCGCCACGGGTTTCGACTATGACGCCAGCATGAACTACCAGTTCGGTCAGAATGGCACCAGCAAAGTACGTGCCTATGCCGGAACTGTGGAGGTGGGGTACACCCTGAGTTCCAATCCGTGGAAGCCACGCGTTAGCCTGTTTTACGGCTATGCCAGCGGTGACCGCAATCCGAACGACAACACAGACAACCGCTTCGAGCGCTTCTTCGGCTTTGGCCGCCCGTGGTCGGCGAACGATTACATCGTCTTTGAAAACATCAGCACACCCAAGGTCCGGGTCGAACTCAAACCGCGCCACGATCTGCGGGTGGACTTTGGTTACAGCTACTACTGGCTCGCCAGCGCCAGGGACCGCTTCTCCGCCGCCAACAACGCCCGCGACCGCACGGGGCGCAGCGGGAACTTCCTTGGCCAGGAGTTCGACATCCGCGCCCGCTATACCTGGAACCCCAAAACAGAGATCACCATCGGCTACTCCTACTTTGCAGCGGGAGGCTTCGTCGAGCGCCAGGTGCAGCGCCCCAGCACCAACTTCGCCTACTTCGAATTCAGCCACCGCTTCTTCTGATCAGAAGTGAAAAGAGCAAACCCCAGAGACTCCACAATTCGTCCTTCCTAACTTCCAACCCTCATCCAAAACTCCATGAAAACCTCATTCAGCCTCCTCTCCGCCATTCTCCTCGGCCTCAGCGCGCACGCAGCCGACTTTGAGCTGCTCAACGTCTCCTATGATCCCACCCGTGAACTCTACGCAGAGTTTAACAAGGCCTTCGCCAAACATTACAAGGAAAGCACGGGTAAAAAAGTCAGCATTGACCAGTCTCACGGCGGCTCTGGCAAGCAGGCACGCGCCGTCATCGACGGTTTGGAAGCCGATGTGGTGACTCTGGCGCTGGCCGGAGACATTGACGTGATCGGCCAGCAGGCCGGGTTGATCGCGAAAGACTGGCAGAAGCGTCTGCCCAACAGCAGCGCGCCATATACGAGTACGATCGTGTTTGTCGTGCGGAAGGACAACCCGAAGAACATTCAGGACTGGGACGACCTGGTGAAGGAGGGAGTGAATGTCATCACGCCCAATCCAAAAACCTCCGGTGGAGCGCGCTGGAACTACCTGGCCGCCTGGGCCTACGCCCTGAAGAAAACCGGCAGTGAGGCCAAGGCGAAAGAGTTCATCGCAGCGCTCTTCAAAAACGTGCCGGTGCTGGACACTGGTGCGCGTGCCGCCACTACGACCTTTGCGCAGCGTGGCATCGGCGACGTGTTCCTCTCCTGGGAAAACGAAGCCTGGCTCATCCAGCGCGAGTTCCCCGGCCAGACGAAGATCATTGTGCCCTCCATCAGCATCCTTGCAGAACCGACCGTGGCCGTAGTGGACAAGAACGCCGAAAAAAAAGGCACCGCCGAAGTCGCGAAAGCCTACCTCGAATACCTTTATTCTCCCGAGGCGCAGGACATCATCGGCAAAAACTACTACCGCCCGCGTGATGCCGCAGCAGCAGCGAAGTACAGCGCCCGCTTTCCAAAACTGAACCTCGTCACCATCGACGGCGACTTCGGCGGCTGGGGCCAGGCACAGAAGAAACACTTCGATGAAGGCGGCATCTTTGATCAGATCTACCAAGGCAAATAACTTGCGGTCATTTTTTTCAACCCACTCCAGTCATGTCTTACTTCTCCAATATCGTCGAATCGGTCGGACGTACTCCGCTGGTGAAGCTCAATCGCATCACCTCCGATCTGAAGGCCACCATCGCCCTCAAAGGCGAGTTTAAGAACCCACTCGGCAGTGTGAAGGACCGGATCGGTCGCGCCATGATCGAGGCGGCGGAGCTGTCCGGCACCTTGCAGCCGGGCGCGCACATCATTGAGCCAACCAGCGGCAACACGGGCATCGCGCTCGCTTTTGTGGCGGCGGCAAAAGGCTACCCGCTGACACTGGCAATGCCCGAGAGCATGAGTCTGGAGCGACGCACGCTGCTCACACTGCTCGGTGCAAATCTTGTGCTCACACCTGCCAAGGATGGCATGAAGGGCGCAATCAAGCGTGCGGAGGAACTGCTGGCCGAAACGCCTGGCGCATGGATGCCACAGCAGTTTGAGAATCCCGCCAACCCTGAGATCCATCGCCAAACCACTGCCTACGAAATCTGGAACGACACCGAAGGGAAGATCGACATATTCGTCGCCGCCGTTGGCACGGGCGGCACACTTACGGGCGTGAGCGAGGTGATCAAAACACGTAAACCTTCGCTGCGGTCCATCGCGGTGGAGCCTGCGGCATCACCCGTCATCACGCAGACGCGCAACGGTCAGCCGACACAACCCGGCCCGCACAAGATTCAAGGCACGGGCGCGGGTTTTGTGCCGAAGAACCTCAATCTCGGTATCGTCGATGAGGTGATTCAGGTCACGAACGAGGACGCCATTGTCACAGCGCAGCGGCTTGCCCGTGAGGAGGGCCTACTTGTCGGCATATCCACCGGTGCGAATGTCTGGGCAGCGCTGCAAGTGGCGGCACGACCCGAGAATGCCGGGAAACTCATCGTCACCGTCGGTTGCAGCACTGGCGAGCGCTATCTCTCCACCGCACTCGCTGATGAGGCACGCAACAAAGTCAGCGCTTGAAACCATGACACTTCCATCCCATTTGCAGTTTACCGGCAGGCACGCTTTTCAGCGTGGCATCATCCCGCTGCCGGCCTCACGACTGATGATTGAAATGGATCCGCCAGCACAAGGCATCTTCATCCCGAAGATTGTCAGCAAGCCCGTGAAACCGGGCCACGGCATCAAGATCGGCATCTTCGCCGGCATCCATGGGGACGAGGAGGCGGGCACGCTCGCCACGCAGGAGCTCATTCGCTGGGCGGCCGAAAAACCGGAGGAACTGCATGACTACGAGCTGCATTTCTTCCCGATCTGCAATCCCACGGGCCGCAATCTGGGCACTCGGCACAGCCACAGCGGCCTGGATCTGAATCGTGAGTTCTGGTTTGGTTCGATCGAGCCCGAAGTCGTTTATCTGGAAGCTGAACTGCGTCGTGAGCTCTATGATGGCATCATCTCGCTGCACTCGGATGACACCTCCGACGGATGCTATGGCTTCGTCAGCGGTGCGCTGCTCAGCGAGCATCTGCTTGAGCCCGCTCTACAGGCCTCCAGTGAGTTTTTGCCACGTAACGAGCAGCACATCATCGACGGCTTCCTCGCCGCGCGCGGTATCATCAAGGAAGGCTACCTCGGCATCCTCAGCGCTCCGCCGGAGCAGCGTCCGCATGCGCTGGAAATCGTGTTTGAGACTCCTGCGCTCGCGCCGATGGATGCGCAGGTCAAAGCGACCGTCGCCGCAGTGAAACGCATCCTTGCGGAATACCGCGAACTTCAGGCCTACGCCGCCAACTTGTAATCAGCGCCCATGGCACGTCCACGACATGTGTTGCCTGGCTTCAGGCTTTCACTCGGCTTCACCATCACCTATTTGAGCCTCATCGTGCTCTTCCCGCTGTCCATGCTCGTGTGGAAAGCCACAAGCGGCGGGTGGGAGCACATGCTGGACACGCTGACGCAGGCACGCGTGATTTCATCTCTCAAGCTCAGCTTCGGGACGGCCTTCGCTGCGGCGCTAGTAAATGCGGTCTTCGGCCTGATCACCGCCTGGGCGCTGGAGCGCTACTCATTCCCGGGCCGTCGCCTGCTGGATGCCATGGTCGATCTGCCCTTTGCGCTGCCCACGGCCGTGGCCGGCATCGCGCTGGTCACACTGTATGCGCCGAATGGCTGGATTGGTGCGTGGCTGGCACAATATGACATCAAGGCCGCTTACGCGCCGCTGGGCATCACGATCGCGCTGACCTTTGTGGGCTTCCCTTTCGTCGTGCGCACCTTGCAACCCGTCATTGCCGATCTCTCGATGGATGTCGAGGAAGCCGCAGCCTGCCTGGGTGCGAACCGCTGGCAGACGCTCACTCGCGTCGTGTTTCCAGCGCTGCTTCCTTCCACGCTCGCCGGTATGACGCTCGCCTTTGGCCGCGCAGTCGGTGAATACGGCAGCGTCGTCTTTATCTCGGGCAATCTGCCCTTCAAAACGGAGATCGCGCCACTGCTGATCACGATGCGTCTGGAGGAATATGACTACTCCGGTGCTGCCACCATTGGGGTGGTGATGCTGGCTGCGTCTTTTGCCATTTTGCTGCTGTCCAATTTGCTTGCCCAGTGGAGCCGGAAACGCACCGGGAGATGATGCCCTTTATTCTTGCTCCACGCGACACCCAAGACATGCACGTAAAACTAGACATCTATTGTAATTCCGCCGCCGCCAGAGGGGCTGATCGCTTCGTCCGGATTCCGGCTAAAGCCGGTACTACAGAACAGCGCTAGGTGACTCGGAAGCCTTTCTCACACAACTGATCCTTCGCCTGCCCATCGCTGAATTTTTGCATTCTTTATTTGAAGATCCATGGCCGCCATCATCGACATTTCCCCTGCCCGCCTCACGCGCCCGCGCAATGCCACCTCTGATTCTCTTGCCTCGCGTTTGCTGATCATTGGCACGGCGGTAGGTTTCATGGGGCTTATGTTTGTGCTGCCGCTGGTTGTCATTTTTAAGGAGGCGTTTCGCAAAGGGTGGGAGGGCTTCATCGAGGCTTTTGATGATGGGGCCACGATGCATGCCATCTGGCTCACGCTGAAAGTGGCGGCCATCACGGTGCCGCTGAACACGCTGTTTGGGCTCGCGGCGGCGTGGTGTGTTTCGCGTTTTCAGTTTCGTGGCAAACGCTTCCTCACTTCGCTGATCGAGCTGCCGCTGTGGGTCTCCCCCATCATCGCGGGGATGGTTTTTGTGCTGCTCTTCGGTGCGCAGGGGTTGTTTGGTCCGACGTTGAAGGAGCATGGCATCAAGATCATTTTCGCGCTGTCCGGCATCGTGCTGAGCACCATCTTTGTCACCTTCACGTTCGTCGCGCGCATCTTGGCACCGCAAATGGAAGCGCAGGGGCAGGCCGAAGAAGAAGCTGCCATGACGCTGGGCGCGAACGGTTTCCAAATGTTCTGGCGCGTCACACTGCCAAAGATCAAGTGGGGGCTGCTCTATGGCATCATCCTCTGCAACGCCCGCAGCATGGGCGAGT
Source organism: Verrucomicrobia bacterium 12-59-8 (assembly GCA_002279765.1). The sequence goes on from NCCR01000016.1 coordinate 20,801, forward strand.
TCGGTGCGGTGTCCGTCGTCAGCGGCCACATCCGCAACAAGACTAACACCGTGCCGCTGCACATCGAAGTTTTGTACAACGAATACCAATTCGTGCCCGCCTTTGCCGTCGCCTCCGTACTGGCCCTGCTGGCGCTGGTGACCCTGATTTTGAAAACTCTGACGACCACTCAACGAGGAGCAGCATGAGCATCCACATCCACCAAATCTCCAAAACCTTCGGCAGCTTCAACGCATTAAAGAACGTCGATCTCGAAGTCAAAACCGGCGAACTCGTCGCGCTGCTGGGCCCCAGCGGCAGCGGCAAGACCACGCTGCTGCGCATCATCGCCGGGCTCGAATTCGCCGACGCGGGCGAGGGCCGCATCCAGTTTCATGGCGCTGACGTCACCAATCGCAGCGCCTACGAGCGCAAGGCGGGATTCGTCTTCCAGAACTACGCTCTTTTCAATCACATGACCGTCGCTGAAAACATTGCCTTCGGCCTGCGCGTTATGCCACGGTCCACGAGGCCTGACTGCGAAGACATCGACAAATCAGTCACCGAGCTGCTGCGCCGCATCGCCCTCGAAGGCTACGGAGATCGCTACCCCTCACAGCTCAGCGGTGGGCAGAAACAGCGCGTAGCGCTGGCCCGAGCGCTCGCTGTCGGCCCGCAGGTTCTCCTGCTCGACGAACCTTTCGGAGCCCTCGATGCCAAAGTGCGGAAGACCCTGCGCAAATGGCTTCGCCAGTTTCACAACGAGACCAAAGTCACCACCCTGTTCGTCACCCACGATCAGGACGAAGCCTTTGAGCTCGCCGACCGCGTCGTCGTCCTGCATGAGGGCGACATCCAGCAGATCGGTTCACCGCAGCAACTGCGCGAGCATCCGAAGAATGAGTTTGTGGCGGACTTCCTCGATTGTGTGATGATTTGAGGAAGAGGGACAATTCTCTCATCTTCCCTGCTTCACACGCAGCAACTTCTCCCCCGCCGCATTCAAAGTCTCCACCTGCTTCGCGTAGTGAAAGCGGATGAAGCGGTGTTCGGGTTCGCGGAAGAAGCTGGAGCCGGGGACGCCGGCGACGCCGACTTCGCGCACGAACCATTCGGCGGCTTCGGTGTCGGTGGCGAAGCCGAGAGATGAGATGTCCATGAGGACGTAGTAAGCGCCGTGGGGTTCAGTGTAAGGAAGGCCGGTGGCGCGGAGATGCTTAAGGAAGAGATCGCGCTTCTCCGTGTAGAGATCACGCAGGCCGTGGTAGTAGCTGTCCGGCAGTTCCAGTCCGGCGACGGCGGCTTCCTGCAGAGGTGCGGCGGCACCGACGGTGAGGAAGTCATGCACCTTACGCGCCTGGGCGATGATGTGTGGGGCGGCCTGCACGTAGCCCAGACGCCAGCCGGTGATGGAGTAGGTTTTGGAAAGTGAATTGCACACAATCACGCGCTCTGCAGCGCCAGGAAGCGAGTGCATGTACACATGCTCATGCGGGGCATAGACGATGTGCTCGTAGGGCTCGTCAGTGATGACGAAGGCATCGTGCTTTTCGGCGAGATCGAGGATCATCTGCAGTTCGGCACGGGTGAAGACTTTGCCGGTGGGGTTGGACGGATTGCAGACGATGATGGCTTTCGCACCTTGGGCAAAGGCACGCGCCAGTTCATCGGGATCAAAGCCGAACTGGGGCGGGCGCAGCGGGACGTAGATGGGCTCGGCACCGGAGAGGATGGCGTCTGCGGCGTAGTTTTCGTAGAAGGGTGAGAAGACGATGACTTTGTCCCCCGGCTCGCAGCAGGTCATCATGGCGCACATCATGGCCTCGGTGCTGCCGCAGGTGACGACGAGGTTTTGATCTGGATCAACAGGGGTGCCGGAGAAATGCGTGATCTTTTTGGCGAGCGCCTGGCGAAAGCGCGGCGCACCCCACGTCACGGCATACTGATGAAACGGACCACGAGTGGCGCGCTCAAGCGCGGCGAGCAGTTCCTCGGGCGGATTGAAGTCGGGGAAGCCCTGGGAAAGATTGATCGCTCCATGCTGGTTCGAAAGGCGCGTCATTCCGCGGATGACGGATTCAGTGAAGGCGTGGAGGCGGCGGGAAGTTGCAGGCATCCTTGCGATTTGGACGAGATGCCGCGAACGTGCAACCAACCAATCTGACTCACATGCTCCATCGCATTCTCCTGCTCTCCCTGCTGCTCCCGGCACCGTTCCTGTGCGCCGCCGAAGAGTGGCAGCCCCTGTTCAACGGCAGGGACCTGACCGGCTGGCGGGCCAATGTCCTGCCGGAATCTTTCTCCGTGGTGGATGGAGCCATCCGGGCACATGCCACAAGGCCCAGCTCCCATCTGTTTTATGCAGGTGACCTGAAAACCGACTTCATGTGCTTCAAGAATATCGTGCTGGAAGCGACCTGCCGCAGCGAGCCGAATTCAAACTCCGGCATCTTCATTCACACCGACATGACCACGCGCGACAGCTCGCGGCATCTGGCGAAGGGCTACGAAATCCAGCTCAACAGCACCGCGAAGGAGAAACGCAAGACCGGCAGCCTGTATACGGTGGTGGATCTCGCTCAGTCGCCGGTGGATGAGAGCCAGTGGTTCCGGCTGCGCGTCACCATGAGCGGCAAGCGCATCATGATTCATCTCAATGACAAGCAGGTGGTGGACTACACCGAGCCGGACAATGTGAAGCGCCCGCCCGAACGTGCCGGACGATTGATTGATCCGCAGGGCGGCGGCATTGCCCTGCAGGCGCATGATCCGGGGAGTATTTTCTACTTCAAAGACATCCGCATCAAGCGCCTGCCGTGAAATCCCGTTGATCATGCCCGAAGAATCTGACTCCCCGCCGCAGCTCAAAGACTGGTTTGATGCCGCCCGCTATCGGGCCATCGCCCAGGAGCTCGCCAGTCTAGCGCCCAAGTTTCGTGCCGATGATTTCATGAAGTCCGTGCTTGATGGGCTCGAAGCGCGCAGCCTGATGGAGCGCGTGCATCAGTGCGCGGTGGCTGTGGATGCCGCACTGCCAGGAACGTACCAGCAAAAAATCCGTGCGCTGCAAAAGCTGGCACCGCGCATCGGGCATGAATTCGTGACCATCTTCCTCGGCGATTTCGTAGCGACCTTTGGTTTGGACGATTTTGATTTCTCGATGGAAGCGCTGCGGTTTTTCACGGTCTTCGGTTCGGCGGAGTTTGCGGTGCGGCCGTTCATCGTGGCGGATCAAACGCGTGCTTTGCAGAAGATGCACGAATGGACCACAGACCCCGATGAGAAGGTGCGCCGTCTTGCCAGCGAAGGATCACGGCCACGCCTACCCTGGGGCATGCGTTTGCAGGCGCTGGTGCGTGACCCCGCACCCACGGCGAGGATTCTGGACGCGCTGAAAGATGATGACTCTCTGTTTGTGCGCCGTTCGGTGGCCAATCATCTCAATGACATCACGAAGGATCATCACGACTATGTTTTGCAGCGCCTCGAAGCCTGGGATCTTGAGCGCGAACACCTGCGCTGGATCGCCAAGCATGCCTGCCGCACGCTGATCAAGCGCGGACATCCGCGTGCATTGAAACTCTTTGGCTTTGGCAGGAAGGCGGAGGTCACGGCAAGGCTCGTCGCTTCACCTTCACATCTGGACCTCGGCCAGCGTCTCCTATTGACTGCCTCTCTCGCTTCCACCTCAAATCGTCCGCAACGTCTCGCCATTGACTACGTGGTGCATTACGTCAAAGCCAGCGGAGGCAGTGCGGAGAAAGTCTTCAAGTGGACTGAGATCGACCTGCCTGCCCACGCCGAAATCGAACTCCTCAAATCACAGGTCGTCCGCGATTTCACCACCCGCAAACATTACCCAGGCAGGCACCGCGTGGAATTGCAGATCAATGGCCAGCGGGTGGCTGAGACGATGTTTGTCTTGTCCTAAAAAGTGGTGCCGCCAGCTCAACGGTAAAACGTCTCGAGAATCAAGGTGCAGAGCGCCTGACGATACGTGGCATCTGCGGCATCGCCGGCAGGCCAGCTGGGGCGGCCGTGATTGAAGGAGCCGTCCGGCTGTTGGGCAGCGAGGATTTGAGGCATGACCTGGGTGGCGAAGTTCGTCCACTCTGCCCCCCCGTTGAGGAAGAGGGCATTGCTGTAGCCATGCCAGCAGTAAAGATTGCAGTTTTTGTTCCAGTCCGGAGGTTCGGCCTGCAAGAAACCCGTGATAAATCTAACACCCCGTTTGGCAGCAGAGGTGCTTTTCCCACCCAGCATGAGGTAGCCTGCCGTGGCTCCTCCACTGAGGCTCCATTGGTTGTAGTGCGCTTCACGGCTGGCACCGCCAAATCCGCCTTCTTTGGTTTGAGTGGTTTCGATGTACGACAGCGCCTTTCGGATGCAGGAGTCAAGCCCGTCGATTTTCAAGCCGGTTTTCTGAGCGACATTGAGCGCATGGAAATGCCAATTGGCCAATGACAGATCAGAGCTGCCATCCGGATTGTACACGATGGTCTTGCCTCCGTAGGTCCAGGAGCCTTTGCTCGTCTGCTGGCTGATGATCGTCTTGATGGCTGTCTCAAAGCTTTCACGCATGCCTGGAAGGCTTTTGCCGCCCACACGTGCTGTGAGGTAGGCTTCGCCGACAGCCGTGGTGGCAATGGCATGCTCGTAGGTTCCTGCGCCACCCCTTTCACCGACCCAGCTTGTCGAAAAAATGCCGTGGGGGTTCATCCTGCCGAGTTCGATCAGGTACAGCAGCCCCTTCATCACGGTGTCTCCGTACTCAGGAGATTCCGCCGTCTCACCATGGCCAAGCAAACACTGGAGCGCGAAGCCTGTCATCGAGCTTTTGTTGTTGGCCCCCCAGGAGCCGTCGGGGTTCTGGCTGGTTTTAAACCGTTTCAGGGAAGCCACCACTGCGGCTTCCATCTCTGGAGTGCCGCCGCCCCGGCGGATCGCCTCCAGGCGCGTGGTGGGATCAAAGCGGGAACGGTAAGATTCAGGGAGGCTTTTGAGCGCTGCTTCCGGAATTCCGCCGGGGGCGGCACTTACCGGAGCTTGCACCGGCTCCTTCTGCATCGCCATCCAATGGTCTTTGGCATAGGCCTTGTCAGGCGGGCTGAGATTGTCGATGGCGATCTCAAACTCCGCGCCGCTCTTCAGTCGAACTTTGACCGCTCGCTTCGGAGCATTCACGCCGACCAGTTCGGCTTCGATCAACTGGCCGCTGGTATTCGTCCAGACACGCATCTCCGCTACCGCTGCACCACGCAGCAGTAAAAGGCTGAATGCGACAATGACGCAAGTGCTCTTCATGGCTGTATAACCGCCGCTTTGGCCTGGACCTGGCTTTCGGCAGACAGCTTGCTCAGCGGCAGGATGTGAGTGACGCCGGAGGAGGGGATTTTGAGCAGCACGCTATCGCCTTTCAAACCCATGAACTCGGCTTCGATGGTTTTGCCTTCGGTGTTGGTCCATTTCAAGACGCCGCCAGTTGCGGGGAGCATGGCCGCTGTAGGTGCCGCTGCGGGCGCTGCGCCACCGCCGGTGAGGCTGGCACCTTCGTTGATCCAGGCTTTGAAAAGGTCGAGCTCGGCGGCAGTGAGCTTGTTCTTGCCTTCGGGGGGCATCACATCTGAGTCATCATCCGCCAGAGTGCAGTTGACGAACATCGTGCTCTTCATGGCCTCGCCGGGAATGATGTTTTTACCGGCTCCGATCTGCTCGGGCAACTTGTCATCATCGAGTGCGAGCTTGCCTTTGACTTTCTTCGTGGTGCTGTGGCAGGCATAGCACTTGGTGCGGAAGATCGGGGCGATCTGTGTTTTGAAATCGACCGCCGAAGCGGTGGTGGCGGTCAGGACAAGGGCGTAGAAAAGGCTGAATTTCATGGTTGCAAGTGACATGGAACGATCAAATGGGCGGTTTGCCTAGATTATTTTAAGGATTCCTTTCGTTTAGCGAGCGGCTGGGTCGAGTTCGCGCAGTTGCTGTAAAGTGGCCAGAATGGCATTGCGCTGTGATTGCAGACGGCTGATGCCCAGCACGGCGCGGCTGCCGGAGAGCGTGTTGAGCAGCGGACTGGCCTCCGGCTGGGTGGAATTCCACTCCACGCCGCGCAGGGCGGCTGGGTTTTTGGCCGCAAGCGCCTGATACTCCGTGTTCAAGGTCTGGCGCTGTGCGAACAGCTGCTGGCGTAGCAAGTCCACCACATTGCGAGCTGGTATGGCTACTGCCGGGGCGGGAGTCTGGGGTGGAATGCCTTGCTCCCGTGCCAGTCGGGACTCCATCTCCCGGGCTTTGACCAGCACATTCTCCCGCGACTTTTCCGGGGCCTCCAGCGGGTCGTAGCAGGCCTGCCAGCGCAGATCCGGCGTGGTTTTTGCCAGGGCGACTTTGACTAGGCCATCGGCATGCCGGATCGAGAGATCCTGGGCGCTGACAGCGGTGATCTCTGCCTCGCGCAGCACTTTGCCATCATCCAGACTTAGGACGGGAAATTTTTTGCCCACCATGGCGCTGCGGCGCTGGGTGCGGAAGTGATCAAACTGGGTCTTCAGGGCCTTGAACTCCTCCTGCGACTGCTTCAGTTCCAGACGGGTCTCCTGCAGCTGTGTCTGGACGGCGATGAACTTCTGTAGCTGTCCCTGCAGCAGGGACACATCCGTCTGTGATTGCACCAGCATGTTGCTGGCCTGGTCCACCCGCGTCTGCAGAGCCTGATTTTCGACCTGTAGGGCATCATACTCGCTTTTTTTGACGCAGCTGCCCAGCAGAGACAGCAGTGCTGCCGCTGTCTGAAGCGTCCGGGTATGTGACCTGCTCATTCCAAAGAGATTGTAATCCCTTTCATGCCCGTTTGTCACGTATCCCGTACCATGATTTTCAGAATGACGCCCTGGCCTCAAGGCTTGCATTCAAGACATCCTCGCCGACACTGGGAGCCCCCCCAAACCATCCATTTATGAGCAAAGCCTCCGTCGAAGACATCAAACTCGCCTCAGCCGGCCTCCGTGGCCAACTGGCCGATCAGTTCGCTGATACCAGCACCCCAAACATCCCGGAGGACTCCAACATCCTGCTCAAACACCACGGCTCCTACCAGCAGGATGACCGCGATGTCCGCGCCGAACGCACCAAGGCCAAGCTCGACAAGGCCTGGAGCTTCATGATCCGCAGCAAGATGCCCGGCGGCCGCATCACGGCGAAGCAATGGCTCATCCACGATGACCTTTGCGAAAAGGCTTTCGGCAACATGCGCTTGACTAACCGCCAGGGCATCCAGCTCCACGGCGTGCTCAAAGGCGGTCTGAAAGAGGTCATTTCCAATGTGTGCCACAGCGGCCTCAGCACCATGGGTGCCTGCGGTGACGTGGTGCGCAACACCATGGGCCCGGCGGCTCCGATCAAGGACGCCGTGCACGCTGATACTCAGACACTTACGGAGGAAATCAGCCAGCGCTTCCTGTGGCGCAGTCAGGCGTATGCCGACATCTGGCTCGACGGCGAAAAGATTGAGCCGGAGTGGATTCAAGATCCGGAGGTCAATCCGGCAGTCCGTGAGGCGACGAAAGCCCCTGAAGGAGACGACCCCATCTACGGCAAGGTCTATCTGCCGCGCAAATTCAAGATCGGCGTGGCCATCCAGCCCTGCAACGACGCGGACATCTTCTCCCAGGATGTCGGCCTCGTGCCGCACGTGGTGGACGGTGCCGTCGAAGGCTACACCATCACCGTCGGTGGCGGCTTTGGCATGAGCCACGGCCAGCTTAGCACCCGCCCTTTCCTTGGCCAGCCGCTGCTGTATGCGAAGCGCTCAAACGTGGTTGATGCCATCGAAGCCATCGTCACCACCCAGCGTGACCACGGCAACCGCACCGAGCGCAAAAACGCCCGCCTCAAATACACCGTGCAGACCATGGGCCTGGACGGCTTTCGCGCCGAGGTGGTGCGCCGCCTGCCGGGTATCGAAACTTTCCCAGCCAAGGAGCTCAGCTTTGACAGCGTCGAGGACAAACTCGGCTGGCATGAGCAGGGAGACGGCAAGCTCTACTGCGCCGTCCATGTGAGCATGGGCCGTATTGTGGACCGTGAAGACGGCCCGCATTACCGCAGCGCCTTTGTGGAGCTGTGCAAAGAGCTCGACCTGCCGCTGATCGTGACGCCGAACACGAACATGATCATTGCCGACGTCGCGCCTGAGCAGAAAGACGCCGTCGATGCCATCTTGGCCAAGCACGGCGTCGTTCACGCTGACGGCATGACCCGCGCCCGCAAGGTCGCCCACGCCTGCGTGGCCCTGCCGACCTGCGGCCTGGCCCTGAGCGAATCCGAGCGCGTCCTGCCCGGATTCATGGACAAGATTGACGAAACGCTGCGCGAACTGGGACTCGAAGACGAGCCGATCCTCTTCCGCATGACCGGCTGCCCGAACGGCTGCGGCCGTCCCTACAACGCCGACTTCGGCTTTGTGGGTCGCTCGCCGAACAAGTATGCCATGTTCGTGGGTGGCAGCATCCGCGGCAACCGCCTCGCCGGCTTGGAATATAAGACGGTCCTCGGTGAAGAAGTTCCCGTGAAGGTTCGCGCCTTCCTGGAAGCCTTCAAAGCGGAGCGCAAGGACGGTGAAATCTTCGCCGACTGGTTCGCCCGCACCCGCACCACGGGTGAAGCGCCGACGCCGGAGCAGTTCCACATCGAACTCGCCGAGCGTGCTGCGAAACTGGCTGAAGCCAAGACGACGGCAGCTGAGGCGGGTTAATCCTCCAAAAAGCATCGAATTCGAGGCGGTCCGCATCTAGCGGGCCGCCTTTTTTGTGCGGTTTGGGTAAGTCCGGGGATCGAGGACTGAAGATTGACCACAGAATCCACGGAACCGGAACTCACCCCTCTGATTTCGATGTATTAAGTGTGTTCCGTGGTTCACTTCTGACATAATCTGAACATTACGGTACTTGTGTGAGGCGTTTCTTTGGGCCACAGACTCCGCCATGTCTCTCCAGTTCTATCATTACCTGCATCTCATCGGCCTGATCCTTGTTTTCATTGGCTTTGGCGGTCTGTTCTCCAGTGAAGGTGCCAAGAAGGCCATGATGTGGCACGGCATCGGTCTTCTCATCAGCATTGTCTCCGGATTCGGCATGCTGGCGAAGCTGGGCATCATGGGCACGATGCCGGTGTGGGCCTGGATCAAGATCGGCCTCTGGCTAGTGCTGGGCTTCCTGCCGGTGCTGGCGAAGCGCCGTGTGATTGCCGCGCCGCTGGTCGTGCTCATCGCCGCTATTGCTGGTGCCGCGCTGGCCTACCTGGGCTACTTCAAGCCGATGTTTTGATTGTAGCGTGGCGGCGGCTGGATTGAGGTGCGACGGACAGTGCTGTCTGTCGATCCCAGCGCTTCGTTATAATCCAGCGTTTGCAGCTTGGCTCTCAGCTTTGTGCTGAAAGCTGACTCTATCGGCAGTGGGTTTGCTATTAAGCGTGGGCGAAGGAGATTGCGGGGGCGCTGACCGACAGGCAGGAGCGCCTATCGTACTTCCCAGAGGCCTGAGCTACGTTTATGCGCCCAGGGCTTTGCTCTTCTCCGTGGCAGCGCGGACGGCTTGGATCATGGCGTTGCGCAGGCCGTGCTGCTCGAGCTTTTCGAGGCCGGCGATGGTGGTGCCGCCGGGGCTGGTGACTTCATCCCGCAAAGACGCGGGGTGTTTGCTGCTGGTTAGCACCATTTCGGCCGCACCGGCGACAGTCTGTGCCGCGAGGCGCAGGGCGGCTGCGCGTGGCAGGCCCATGAGGACGCCGCCGTCGGCGAGGGCTTCGATGACGGTGTAAACATAGGCGGGACCGCTGCCGGAGAGGCCGGTGACGGCATCGAGCAGCTTTTCCGCGACTTCATCCGCTGTGCCAACGGCTCCGAGAATCTTCTCCGCGAGGGCGGCGTCTTTGGCGTTCGCTTTGCTGCCGCGTGCGAAAGCCGCAGCCCCTTTTCCAACGAGTGCGGGCGTGTTGGGCATGCTGCGAATGACACGCTGCTTGCCGCCGAGCCAGATTTCGAGATTGGCCAAGGAGACCCCGGCGGCGATGCTGAGGTAGAGGCGCGAGCCTTTGACCTGAGAGAGCGCTTCGCACAGAGACTTCATGTCTCCGGGTTTCACGGCGAGGATGATCACTTCTGAAGCTGCCGCCACTTCCGCTGGCGTGCCGGTGATGGTTTTGCAGGCGAGGCATTTCCGCAGAGAGTTCACGGCCTCGGGCATTACATCGCTGAGCGCCACATTGAGGCTGGCTTTGCCAAGTGCCTGCTCCACGCCGCGCAGCAGTGCGCCGCCCATTTTTCCACAGCCAATGAGTCCGAGTTTCATCATGGGGCGACTTTGGGGCAGATGCGGCGGCGTGCAAGTACACCAATCTTGTCTTGCGTTTGGACCCGGATTTTTGCGATGATATTAGAAATCGTCGCTAAAAATGCAACCCGACCAGTTTCAGCCCGAAAAGATCATCGCCGCCGGGCCTTCTGCCAAAGTGTATCGTGGAGTGGAAACGATGACGGGACGCAAGGTGCTGATCAAAGCCTTGATGGAGGATCACGAAACCGCCCATCCGCTGGATCGTGAACGCCTCCAACAGCTGGCCCCCTCACTCATGCAGATGCGGCATCCGCACATCGCGGGCCTGACCACGCTGCTGCCCACGGAGGACGAGTTTGCGATTGTGTCTGAATTCATGCCGGGGATGAACGCGCGGTCCTTTGACACGGAACGCAGACCCTCGCCCACCGATCTGCGAGCACTGGCGGTGCAGCTCATGCATGCCCTGCTGGTGGGTGAACAACTGCGACAGCCGCATGGCGATCCGAAGCCGAGCAATCTGATCATCGCGGACCATCCCGGCGGCGGCTTGTTTCTCCAGGTGCAGGACTGGGGCCTCTCGCTGGCTCGGCAGATGCACCCGCCTGAAACGTTGTGGTTTCGCGCCCCGGAACTGCACGCTGGCGGACAGCCAACGACGCAGAGCGATCTGTTTACGGCGGCGGGTAGTTTGTATTGCATCGCCACGAACACGGCACCAGCGCAAGGCACCACGGTGGAGGAGGTGATGAGGGACTGGCAAGCGTTCAATGCCAGCCATGTGCTGAGCCACCTGCGACCGGATCTGGACCCACCGCTGCGCGACTGGCTGGCGTGGCTGCTGAATCTGGCACCGCAGCAGCGCCCACAGTCGGTGGCCCAGGCGCTGGATGTACTGATGCTCAGCATGCACACCGGCTTCACCTACATGCCGCAACAGGCACCCGTCATGGCACCAGGCACCCAGACGGCGCAGTTGGTGGGCGCTGCTCCTTCCAGAGCAGCGATGTCGGCTCATCCCGGTGCGCCGAAGCCGAAGCCCGCCCTGCCCAAATCCGCGCTGGCTCCGACTTCCACCTCCAATGCTGCTGCCGACACCTATCCGCCAGCAGCCGCTCCGAAACAAGTACCCCGCAGCCGTTTGCTGGCAGCCGTGGTGTTAAACCTTGCGGCTCTCACCGTGATTGGATTTTTTGTCTGGCCCATTATTCAAAAATCCATCCCCAGTGTGGAAGTGTCCACAGCCGTGAGCAGCGAGAAAACACCCGCCATTGCCATCCCCCTGGACACCTCAGACAAAACGAAGGCCGCCTCCACGGCAGCCGTCATGCCAACACCTGCCCCTGCGGTGACCGATGCCAAAGTCCACTGAGTGCGTGGCATAGCTCCTGCCCGACAGCATTCTCCATGCGGCAGGCGCTGATTGCGCATGCAGGACCGGCGTACTTCTCTGCATCCAACTCGTGAAAAGCTCTCCTGCCCTTCTCCTGCTGTTACTCACCGCACCTGCTGCTGCGGCGGTTGATTTCGTTCAGGACATTCAGCCTATCTTCAGTGAACACTGCTATCAGTGCCATGGCTCGCACAAGCAAGAGGCGGCCTTCCGGCTGGATCACAAACCGAGCGCACTCAAGGGCGGTGACTTTGGTATCGCGATTGTGCCCGGAAAAGCCGATGACAGCCGCCTGCTGCACGCCGTGCTGGGCACGAACCCGAAAATGCGCATGCCGCGCAAGGGCGATCCGCTGACCGCCAAGGAAATCGCCAAGCTCAAGGAGTGGATTGATGCCGGTGCCGTCTGGCCTGACAGCGCGAGCGTAAGCATCGAGAGGAAAACCGACCACTGGGCCTTCAAGCCGCCCGTGCGCCCCCCCGTGCCTGCGTACGCGAAGCATCCCATCGATGCTTACATCCGCGAGCGTCTGGCCAAGGAAGGCTTGCAGCCATCGCCCCGAGCAGCCCCTGAAACGCTGCTGCGCCGTCTTCATCTTGACCTCACCGGCCTGCCGCCGACACCGCTGGAGATCAGCACATTCACCGCCACATATCTCAAAGATCCCGCCGCCAGCATCCAGAGTGTGACATCCGCGCTGCTCGCCAGCCAGCACTTCGGTGAGCGCTGGGCGCGGCACTGGCTGGATGCGGCGCATTACGCGGACAGCAACGGCTATGAGAAAGACCCGATGCGCTTCATCTGGTTCTACCGCGACTGGGTCATCAGCGCCTACAACCGCGATCTGCCGTATGACCAGTTCATCATTCAGCAGCTGGCCGGCGATGAGCTGCCCAAGGCCACGCAGGATCAGATCGTGGCCACCGGATTCCTGCGTAACACAATGGTCAATGAGGAGGGCGGCGTGGATCCCGAGCAGTTCCGCATGGAGTCGATGTTTGACCGCATGGACACCATCGGCAAAAGCATCCTCGGTCTCACCATCGGCTGCACGCAGTGCCACAACCACAAGTACGACCCCATCTCGCAGGAGGAGTACTACCGGATGTTTGCCTTCCTCAACAATGACAACGAACCCTGGCGCGTGGTTTACACCGCCAGCGAGCAGATGCAGCGCGCGCAGTTGCTCACGCGCATTGCCGAGCTCGAAGCGAAGCTGAAACACGACCATCCCGACTGGCAGCAGCGGATGAAGAAATGGGTGGCTTCTATCCAAGCCGCGCAGCCGCAGTGGCACACGCTGGCTTTTGAAGATGATCCTTCAGGGGGTGAAAAGGCGCTGCGCCAGTCCGATGGCAGTATCCTTGCGCAAGGCTACGCCCCGACGAAGAGCGATGTGAAGTTTGCGGTGACAGGCTTTCATGAAGCCTCCGGCTTGCAGAAGGCAACCGGGACGGTTGCACTACGTGCCTTTCGCCTGGAACTGATGAACGATCCCAACCTGCCCGCCTACGGCCCTGGTCGTTCGCAGAAGGGCACGGCGGCGCTCACGGAATTCCAAGCTGAGATGAAGATCGATGGCAAGATGACGAAGCTGAAGTTTGTCAAAGCCACTGCCGACTATGACGAGCCGGAAAACACCCCGCTCGCCCCCTTCGCCCGCGACAAGGATGATAAGAAGGACATGCGAGTCACCGGGCCCATCGCATATGCGATTGATGGCAACCCTGACACCGCCTGGGGCATCAATGCCGGACCGGGACGGCGCAATGTGCCGCGCAATGCAGTCTTCGTTTTGGAGAAACCGGTCGAACTCAAACCCGACAGTGAACTGAGCGTGACCCTGAGCATGAAGCACGGCGGTTGGAACAGCGACGACCTACAGACGATGAACCTTGGACGCTACCGCATCAGTGTCACCGACACGCCGGATGCGGCGGCGAATCCTCTCTATGGCAAGAAAGCAGAGTTCAGCGCCTTCCGCACCACCGTGGCGGAATGGCAGCCTGTGAACGACGAGATTGAATCGCTATGGAAGCAGCATCCTGAAGGAACCACCACTCTGACGCTAGACCCGCGCGAGGAGCCGCGCATGACCTCGGTGCTCAAGCGCGGCGACTTCCTGAAGCCCGACAACCGCGTCACCGCTGGTGTGCCCGCCATGCTGAATCCGCTGCCCAAGAAATCCGACGGCTCGCGCCTCACCTTCGCCCGTTGGATGGTGGACAAAAAATCGCCCACCACGGCCCGTGCTTATGTGAACCGTGTGTGGCAGGCCTGCTTCGGCACCGGACTGGTGGAGACCGCCGAGGACTTCGGTACGCAGGGCGCGCCGCCGAGCCATCCCGCGCTGCTCGACTGGCTCGCCGTGGATTTCATGGAGCACGGCTGGAGCACCAAGCATTTGCTGCGCCTGATCACCAGCAGCGAGACTTATCAGCAGTCCAGCAACGTCACGCCCCAGCTTCTGGAGCGCGATCCCTACAACCGCCTGCTCGCGCGCGGTCCGCGCTTTCGAGTGGAAGGTGAGGTCGTGCGTGACATCCAGCTAGCCGCGAGCGGCCTGCTCAATCCTGCCATCGGCGGACGTCCCGTCATGCCGCCTGCGCCCATGTATCTCTTCGAAAAACCCGCCAGCTACGCGCCCTTCCCATGGAAGGTCGATGAGGATGAGAGCCAGTTCCGCCGCAGTGTTTATGTCTTCCGCCGTCGCAGCACGCCGTATCCATTTTTGAGTACCTTTGATGTGCCGAATGGCGAAAGCTCCTGCATCCGTCGTTCCAAAAGCAACACACCGCTGCAGGCCCTCATGACGCTCAATGAGACCCTGAGCATGGCTGCCGCCAAAGCTCTGGGCGAACGCATGTGGCGCGAAGGCGGCAGCGATGATGCCTCACACATCGCCTACGGCTTCCAACTCTGCACCGGCCGCCAGCCGACCGCCAAAGAAAGCAGCGTTCTGCTGGACATGCTCAACCGCCACCAGCCCAAACCAGGTGAGATCGACTCGCATACGCTGATCGCCCGCGTGCTGTTCAATCTCGACGAGACGATCACGAAGGAGTGAGGCTCACGCTTAGTCGGCAACGATCAAAAGGCGGTCCTTAGAGACTGTCTAAATCGCCAGCGCCTTCTCAGCATCACCAAAATGACCCACATGAAGGCCCATGCGGTCCATGAGGGCGATGTGGAGGCGGCAGAGTTTGCGATTGGGATCGGAGCTGTGGTCGTGGAAGCGGCCGCCTTGAATGGTGCCGCCGCCACCACCGGCGAGAACGACGGGGAGCTGACGTGAGTCGTGGGCGTTGCCATCGAAGAGGCTGCTGGTGAGCATGATCATGCTGTTTTCCAGCAGGGTGCGCTCACCTTCATTGGTGGCCTGCATTTTGCCGAGGAACTCGCCCCAGAGCTTCACCTGATGCTGGTTCACGCGCTGGTACATGTCGAGGCGGTGCTCGTCATTGGCGTGATGAGAGAGCTCATGAATGCCGCCGCTAATTCCATCCAGGCTGGGGAAGCGCATGTTGGAGAGGTCGTTGTTCATCATGAACGTGGCCACGCGGGTGCGGTCCATCTGGAAGGCGAGGAGCATGATGTCGAACATGAGGCACAGATGATCTTCTGCGCTGGTGGGGATGCCGGAACCAGGGCGCGCCATGGTGGGCACCTTCACGGTGGGCTGCCAACCGGCACCGCTGGTTTCGGCCTGACTGATTTTCTCGGCCAGCTCCACGCGCTGCTCGATCTCACGCACGGAGGTGAGGTATTCATCGAGCTTTTGCTTGTCGCGCTGGCTGAGCTTAGGCTTCAGCGCACCCGCGTCTTGGAGCACGAGGTCGAGGATGCTCTTGTCACGCTTGCGCTTGCTGCCGTCATCAAAGAGCTGATCGAACGCCTGCTGCGGGAAGATTTCCTTCGGCGCCGGTGTCGTTGGCGTGCTCCAGGAGATGTAGGCGGAGTAGATCGAGGTGAAGCCAGAGTCCGTGCTGTAGCTGGGGCGCTCGGTGCCGAGCACGACACTCGGAATTGGCGTGAATTTGCCCGTTTGGGCGGCGATGAGCTGGTCCATCGTGGTGCCGACTTCGACGTCCGTCGTGGTCTTCTTCACCTTGAGGCCGCAGAGCACGTTCATCTTTGGATAGTGGCCGCCTTCACCTTCCACGGTGGTCGGATTCCACAGGCCTTTGAACACACTGACATGTTTTTTCAGCGGCTCCAAAGGCGAAAGCGATTTCATGAACTCCATGCCGCCAAGGCCCTGCGTGGCACCCCAGTGATGCGGATTGACGCCGTTGCCAGTGAAGCACACGGCGAGACGGCGCGGCGCGGTGTTGTTCTTGACCGCTTCCGCTCCGAAGGAGCTGATTGATTCAAACCACGGCAGCCCAAGGGCGACACCGGTGCCACGGAGAAATTTGCGACGGGAAAGGTTCATAGGGGTGATGCGGTTATTGATTGGCGGCCACGGTGGGCTCGCTGCGGCGGTGAAGAAACTGGCGGCTGTTGACGACGTCGAGCACAGCAGCGGAGAACTTACCGTTGTTCTGCTTGAGCGCGGCCTGCATGTGCACCAGCAGCGCCTTGTCGCTGGGCATCGTCTGACGGCCTAGCGCGTAGCCGAGTAGCTTGCGGCAGAACTGCGCGGTGAAGTTGGTTTCGTTCTTTTTGAGGTAGTCGCGCAGGCCAGCGAGGCCTTGGAATTTGGTGCCGTCCTTGAGTTCGCCCGTGTCGTCGATCTTGCCGCCGGTCTCATCCGCCATGCGGAAGCGGCCGATGGGATCGAAGCTTTCGAGCGCGAAACCGAGTGGATCAATGCGTTCATGACAGACAGCGCAGGCGGCGTCGGTGCGATGAATCATGAGGGCTTCACGCAGGGAGGCGGGCTTCACGGCGCTGTCTGGTAGCTTGGGAACATTCGGCGGAGGCGGTGGCGAACTGAACCCGAGCACCACCTGATAGAGGTAGTCACCGCGAACCACTGGGCTGGTGCGATTTGGGCGCGAGGTCTTGGTCAAAATCGCCCCCATGCCGAGCAGACCGCCGCGATGCTGCTGCCCGACTTTGACTTCGCGGAACTCACCACCAGTGACACCGGGAACGCCGTAGAATTTGGCGAGGCGCTCGTTGAGGAAGGAATAATCACCGCCGATGATGTCGCCAACGCTGCGATCATCGCGCACCAGATGGGCGAAAAACTCAGTGGTCTCGCGCTGCATGTCGTTGCGAATGTCTGCGGTGAACTCAGGATACTTTTTTTCATCAACAGTGCTCTTCTCGTCAAAGCCGTTGAACTTGAGCCACTGGCCGGCGAATTCCTTCGCCAGTGCATTCGCTTTGGGATCGCGCAGCATGCGTTTGGTCTGAGCTGCGAGGACTTCGGGTTTTAGGAGGCTGCCGTCATCTGCGGCCTTGCGCAGTTCCCAGTCAGGCTGTGAGGCCCAGAGGAAATAGCTGAGGCGTGAGGCAAGTTCGAAGGCGTTGAGCTTTGCGTCTCCGGGAACAGCGCTGGCAACTGGCAGCGTCTCGGCTTTGAAGAGGAAGTAGGGCGAGACGAGCACGCGTACAATGACCTCACGTGCTGCGGATTCACGGTCGAGCTCCTTTTTGCGGCCCTCAAAGTAGAGCGCGTCCAGCTTCTGGATTTCTTCTGGGGTGACGGGCCTGCGCCAAGCACGACCGGCGAAATATTGAAGATGCCAGAGCAGGGCACCGTCGAACTCCTTCTGCTGCTGCGCATTGAGATTTGGGACGGCGGTGTAGCCAAAGTCCTTCTTCATCGCGGCGAGCTGATCGCGGTCCTTGGTGCCAAGCATCTGCCCGAGTTGCTCATCGCTAAAATAATAGACGGTGATGCCGGGCTTGCGGCGGTAGAGATTGCT
Source organism: Verrucomicrobia bacterium 12-59-8 (assembly GCA_002279765.1). Next base: position 38,380 of record NCCR01000016.1, read on the forward strand.
GGCGACTTCCTCAAGTCGGCGCTCATACATGTCAGGGAAGGCCTGCTTCATGACGCTGAATTCACCCATGGTGCGGCGTGCGGCATCGGTCTGAGTTTTCCAGACGGTGAGGATGCCGGGCATGATCTTGGTGACATCACGTGGTTTGTCTGCCGCGAGATCCCATTGGATCGTCCCGTCATTGATGTCGGGATTTTCCAGATCAAGCCGGGCCTCGGCGTGAATCCACGTGACGTTCTCCGGCAGCGGCAGGGTGAAAGCGAGCGGCGCGGCGATGGCGAGCACACCGGGCTCGATCTGGCGACCCTGTGGATGTTTGCCGAAGGCGTTTTTCACACGTTCGAGTTCGGCGACGCGCTGCTTCAGCGCTTCCGCATTCGCTGGCGGCGGATTCGCTGCGAGAGCTTTGCGATCTTCATCGAGCTGCTTGTTGAGCCAGTTGAGATAGAGCACCGGGCCCTTGGTGGTGCGTAGGTCCAGCTTGGTGATGAGCGCGATGTCGCCTTTGTTGCCGTCGCCATCATCGCCAATGCAGAGGAAGGCCTGCTTCTTGCCCTTCACCTCGAGATTCATCTGGTAAGGGCGAATGCCATCGGCGTCCTGCTGTTGGCGCTGAATACCGCTTCCTGGCTTCTTCGGATTGTTCCAAGAAAGCAGCTGCGTCTGAATCGCCTTGGCACCATCAATCACCGCCTGCGGAACTTGACCGGGTTTCGTGGCATCTGGGCTGGGCAGCTCACGCCAGGCGACTCGGGTGAGATCGAGGAAGCGTGATTTCGGCTCGGTGGCATTCACGAGGTTCGACCAGTTTTGCAGGAAGGGCAGCTTCAAACCGCTCTCTTTGGCGAGTTGTTCGAGGGGCGTTTTGAAATGCTTGAGCTTCCAGCAGGCGACCATGTAGTCCGCCTCACGCATGTCGTCGCCATCCTTGGGCAGATGCGGTGCCGACTTCTGCTGATACCAGACATACAGGGCCTGCTGCGCTTGGGCTTTGACCTGCTCGGGACCGCGCAGGCCGATGCGCTGCGGATTGAAAACGATGCCCGTTCCCGGCATGATTGTGGCGTGGTCAGCCACTTTGCGGGCGGCACCGAAGTATTTGTCGAGCGCCGCCGGGCTCATGAAGAGCACATCGCCCGTGTTGCTGAAGCCTTCGCCGCCGCCGCCGTCGGTCTGAAATTCTTTGGCGAAGCCGTAGTCGTGCCGTGTGAGGTCGCGAATGGTGTAATCATACTCAGCATTAGTGAGACGGCGCATGGTCACAGGGCCGGGATCGCCGGACTGTGCGGCGGCGAGGGCGTCGAGTTCGCCATTCACCCAGCCGAGGAGCGCCGTGTGCTCCTGATCGCTCATCTGATGCGCCTTCGGCGGCGGCATGTCGCCGTTTTCGATGGTGTCCTTGACCTTCAGCCACACTTCAAAATGCTTCGCGAGCTGCGGATCAGCCGCAAACTGCTGCAAATCGACGTCCCCTTTGGTCTTTTTAGGGTTGTGACACTCGTAGCACTTGGCCTTCAAAACGACCTCCGCGTCCTTCCATGCGGGAGCAGCGGAAAGTGAAAACGAGCCGACGACAAAGGCGGCCAAAGTAAGATGGCGTAAATTCAGAGACATTGGGGGTACAAATGATACGGACAAAAGAAGGCTTTTAATCAGCAGCTTACGCTCCTTTTTTGCGCTTTCCTGTGCTAGGAATCATGCGAAAGCATCTGCTGCGAGAGTCGTATCATTCATACCCCCATGAATTCTTCCTTTTCACATCATGCTCCGAATCTGGAACATGCGTTTTTGACACGCCGCGAGCTGCTGCAGCGTGTCGGCATGGGCTTTGGCACGATGGCGGCCGGCTCACTCTTCAATCAGCAGGCAGCAGCAGCGACGCTGGACCCGATGGCGGTGAAGCGGCCGCATTTCGAGCCGAAGGCGAAGCGGGTGGTGCATTTCTTCATGAATGGCGGGCCTTCACACGTCGATACATTCGACCCGAAGCCGATGCTGGACAAATACGACGGCAAGCCGCTGCCGAATGTGCTCAAAACGGAGCGCCCGACCGGCGCAGGCTTCAAATCGCCCTTTAAGTTCACGAAACGCGGTGAGTGCGGTCTCGAAGTGAGCGAGGTTTTTGATAAGACCGGTGCCTTTGCAGATGACCTTTGCGTGATCCGCTCGATGCACGCCGATGTGCCGAACCATGAGCCGTCTCTCGGCCTGATGAACAGCGGCGAAGGCCGCCTGAACCGCCCGACGATGGGATCGTGGGTGACCTACGGCCTGGGCAGTGAAAACCACAACCTACCTGGCTACATTGCCATGTGCCCCGGCGGCATGCCGACACGGCGCACGAAGAACTGGCAGTCTGCCTTCCTGCCGAGCGCCTACCAGGGGGCCTATATTAACACAGAGGACACCCGGGTCGAGAAGCTCGTGGAGTTCATCAAAAACGGCTCGCTGGACCTGAAGCAGCAGCGCCGCCAGCTCGACCTGCTGCAGGAATTGAACCAGCGTAATCTGGTGCAGCAGGACCGCGACCAGCAGCTCGAAGCCCGCGTGCAGAGTTATGAACTGGCCTACCGCATGCAGATGGAGGCCACGGACGCCTTTGACATCATGAAGGAGCCGGAGTCGATGCGGAAGATTTACGGCGACCACGCTTTCGGCCGCCAGTGCCTGATTGCGCGGCGTTTGCTGGAGCGTGGAGTGCGTTTCATCCAGCTATGGACTGGAGCAGGCCAGCCGTGGGACAATCACGACGAAATTCTCGAACATCGGAAGCTCGGCCAGCAGACGGATGGGGCGATGGCCGCATTCATGAGCGATCTGAAGCAGCGCGGGCTCTGGGATGACACGCTCATGATGTGGGGCGGCGAATTTGGCCGCACACCGGCGGTGGAACTGCCGACGCCTGGTGCCAACGCGGGCAAGCAGCATGGCCGCGACCACAATCACTACGGCTTCACCATGTGGCTGGCGGGCGGCGGGGTGCGGGGTGGCTACACGCATGGTTCCACCGATGAATTTGGCTTCGCCGCGCAGGATAATCCGGTGCATGTGCATGACCTGCATGCCACAATTCTGAACATTCTTGGCTTCGATCACGAAAAATTTACCTACCGTTACGCCGGGCTGGATTTCCGCCTGACGGGTGTGAACGAGTGCAAAGTGGTGCGAGAATTGCTGGCCTGACCTGACCGGGAAAGCCAGCCACCGGCCCCTTGCAAGGCTGGCGCACTCGTTTACAGTCGCCACCTCATGCATCGAAAAATTCTCCTTGTCCTGGCCGTGCTGGTGGCACTCATCTTCACGATGAACCTCAACGCCCAAGCCCAGCAGCCTGCGCCTGCCGCGGCTGGTGCCGCCGTGACCACGACCGCCGCCGAAGACAATCCCTATGGCGATGTGCTAACCTTCCAGGGCTTCGTCAAGCGCACCGGCGTCATGGCCTACCCGCTGATCATCCTGTCGATGATCGCTTTCTTCATGATCGTGCTGTTCACCTTCACCGTCCGGCAGGGCACCGTGGTCAGCGATGCCTTCATGAATTCGGCGGACGCCCTGATCCGTAAGCAGGACTACCTGGGGCTGCTGGCGGTGTGCAACCGCCGCAATGAATGCATCGCCCGCATCACCTCAAAGACGCTTGATTTCGCCACGCGCAACCCGACTGCGAGTTTTGAAGAGGTTAAGGAAGTCACCGAGGCCGAGGGCAACCGCCAGTCCAGTCTGCTTCTGGCACGCATCGCTTATCTGGGCGACGTCGGGGCCATCGCCCCCATGCTCGGCCTGCTCGGAACGACCCTGGGGATGATCACGACCTTCCATGAAATCTCCGGCAAGGGCGTTGGAGGCTCTAACCAGCTGGGCCTCGCCCAGGGGGTGTCCGAAGCGCTGCTTTGTACGGCCTCAGGTCTCGTCATCGGCATTCCCGCCCTCATGTTCTACGCCATCTTCCGAGGCAAGGTGAACCGCCTGATCTCTGAAATGGAAGCTGCAACGACCCACCTGATGGCCCTGCTCGCGGTGCAGTACAAGCGCGCCGCCCGCGCCGTCGCCGGTCAATAAACAGGCAGCTCACTATCCGCGATGAATTTCAGAAAACAGCACTCCATTGAACCCTCGCCCATGCAGCTCGCGCCGCTGGTGGACGTGCTGTTCCTGCTCGTCATTTTCTTTGCCGTGACCTTCCAGTATGCCAAGGAGGAGCAGGTGATGGATGTCAGCGTGCCTGCCGCCGACGAGGGCAAGGAGAAGGAATCGCGCAACGTCGGCGAGATCATCATCAACATCAAAAAAGACGGCGAGATCCTCGTCAACGGCCAGAAGTTCAACACCGACGAACTGTTGGTGAAGCTGAAGAACATCGTCGCTCTCTACAAGGATCAGGCCGTGATCCTGCGCGGTGACGAAGGCACCCCTTACCAGAACGTCATCCGCGTGCTGGACACCTGCCAGAAGGCTGGCATCTGGAACATCGCCTTTGCCACACGCAAACCTGACGCCGACCAACCTGCCGCCACGACCAAGTGAGATGACCGCCGCGAAGTTTTCCACCCTGCCGCGCAGTCTTGCGCCTCGTCTGCTGCCAGTATTTTTCTGCCTGGTGACGCTTTCATCCATGGCGCAGCAGCAAGCTCCACGTGCCCTGCCGGTCGAGGAGGATGCTCTTGTGCCGAAGGCGATTCCCGTGGGCTCACCGCCCAAGACCAAGGGGCCTGACGATGACATGTTCGACTTTGCCACCCTGGCCTATGACCGCCAGGAGTGGAGCATGGCCGCGCAGTCGTATGCGAAATACCTGCAGCAGTATCCCAGCGGCGGGCAGGTGCCGGATGCACTCTTCCGCGTGGGCGAGTGCTACATGAAGCAAAACCAGCTCAAGCAGGCGGCGGGTTATTACGAGGAGGTCGTGAACCGCTACCCTTCGAGCGACGGTGCCCCCTCCGCCGCGTATCGCCTCGGGGCGATGACGTTCAACGACTCCAAGTTTGATGATTCAGTCAAATACTTCAACTTTTGCGAGGCTAAAACCAGGAGTTCTCCGGTCCGGCTGGCTGCCGCTTACCACAAGAGCCGCGCCTATGGAATGACCGGGGACAAGGAGAAGCAGGCCGCCGCTTTGAGCAGCGTCATTGCAGTGAAAACGGAAAACCCCTTCCGTGAGACATCCCTGCTCACACTCGGCAGCATCTACCTCGGCCAGGACAAAAAGGCCGAGGCGTTGCCGATCTTCGATGAACTGGTCAAAACCAGCGGCGACCGCGCCATCATAGCCGAGGCCAGCATTCGTGCGGCGGAACATTATGCTAAACTCAAGAAGCCAGAGGAATCCATCGCGATGTTTGAGAAGGCGCTGC
>NCCR01000151.1 GCA_002279765.1 Verrucomicrobia bacterium 12-59-8
CCCTCCGGGCAGCCCGCAGCGGTCCATCCGAGCTGCGCTCCGGTTACAAGACACTTTCGCCCGAGCTGCGCCAGCTCTTGGTGGGCGAGAACGAGCGAAAGTCGATACTTGCGTGCGCCGGAGAGAATTTCGGCCATCGACGGGGTGATAAAGTTTTGAAATTCATCGACATACAGCGTGAACAGCCTCCGCTGGCTTTCCGGCATGCGCTGGCGTGCCATTGCCGCCTGCTGAATCTTGGACACGAGCAGGGAACCGAGCAGATAGCTGTTCTCAGCGCCCATCATGCCCTGGGGCAGTTTGGCGAGGAGGATCTTGCCGGAGTCCATGATTGCCTGGATGTCCAGCTTGGCGTTTCGCTGGGTCACCATGTAGCGGATGGGCTTCGGCGAGAGAAAGGTCTGCAAGCGAGTGAGAACCGGGCCTATCGACTTGCTGCCCCCGAGCTGCGGAAAGCCCTTCTTCCAGTAGTAAACGACATCTGCATCGGCCACGCTCTCAAGCATTTTGGCCCGGTAGTCCGGCTCCAGCAGGAACCGCTGCACGTCCGCCAAGGTTCCGCCCTCAGGGCGTTCCAGGAAGGCCAGGATCGCATTTCTAAGCACCACAGTCATTTGATCTCCCCAGCTCGTCGAGAGGCGCTGGAACACGCTTACGAGATCGGAAGCCAATAGCGTCTTTTCGTAATCTGATCGAGCAGCCAGGATGTTGAATCCGACGCTGAACTCCTCGTCTCCAGCGTCAATTAAAACCACATCATCAAGGCGATTGTCCGGCACCAGTGCGAGCAAACGGTCGATAAGATCTCCGTGGGGATCGAGCAGGGCGAATCCTTGTCCGCCTTCCATGTCCTGGCGAATGAGGTTCATCAAGAAAGTGGTCTTTCCCGTGCCAGTGCCACCAATCACATGCAGATGACGAACTCGTTGCTCGGCGGTGAGAAAAACGTCGCTCCGCTGGCCTGCATGCTCATTCCAGCCGAGCAGCAGTCCACTACAGGCGGTGCCAGTGAAGCCTCGTGTTAGACCCGAATCTTGTCGGAGCTTCTTTGAAACAACGCTGTCATCCGGGAGCTTGATCAGTGATAGCAGCTCATCCTGAGACAAAAGCATTCCCCAGCGATGGGACTGCCGGTTAAGGATGTCGTCCTCTTGTGCCTCGGGCGGATAGTCATCCAATGCTAAAGGAACAAGATGGTTGCCGCCTGGACGGGCGACGCTATTGAGCGCTACCGTCATCGAGGCGAGTAGTGCCCAAGCTCGTGGTGCTTCTTCCGCACACGTCACCAGTCGAACGACCACCGCATACAAAGGACTGCGGGCTTTGATCGCCGCTTCACGCGCGAGATCAGGCCGATTCTTGAACATGGGACTTCCATCGGGCTGGGTTGACACATCCACCATGCCTTCGCCCCACGGCTCGGCCACGGGCTCAAAGATCACCTGAAACAGCCCCATCTCACCCGTCTCCAAGGCAGATAGTGCAGAGATCAATCCTGGGAGCAGCTCCGCCTTCCCGGTTTCCAGCGGCAGAAGAAAATCACGTCCGAGGCCGATCTCGGCGGCGGCATATTTCCGCCCCGTTCTTTCCCATGCTTGTAAAAGCTGGCCGTCCTCGAGCCGCGCACTAAAACCTGGGAAATGCGTTTCCGCGTAGGTTTTGATCTGCGTAGCATCTTGGGAACTGCAGGCCCACTGGATGCCGATCTCCTGATGGTTTGCCAGAATTTCAAAGGACAGCGGCTCCTGGCATGTTCGGCACATGCGCAAAAACGATTCCATCTGCTCACGTCGATAACGTGGCGATTTAGGAAAGGTGAGCACGATCTCGCGACAGGAATCGCGGTTCCAGCCAATCACTTCTTTTTCGGCGTCCGTGTCCTCTGGTTCATTTGGGACATCAGGCTGGGCATTCAGCCATCGTCCTGTTTTCTTCAAAAGCCGTTCCGCCAAAGATGGCTTTCGGGCGTCATCCGCATTGCCACCAGCACTAATCTGATAGCCACGAAACCGCTGGAAGGGCGGCTCCAAGGCCACTGGCTCGGAATGTACAAACCAACCGCGCCCTCGCAGCTCCCACTGCAAATACTGCGCCGAGAGCTGTTCGTGCGGCGTCATCATGCACTAGTTCGTGTGGGCACCTGCACCAGTCTTGCAAGGAGAGGATGCATGTCAGGCCGTCCCTCGATGAACTCGACCTTCTCGATTCCTTCCGATACCGTGACCTCCTTGATCTTCGCCTGGATGATCCGCTCGATCATTTCCACATACATGAAGCGGGTGTCCTGACGAAAAAATGTCTCTTTGCGAAACAACGCCTCATAAACACGGCCAAAGACTGGCACCGTCAAAAGCCATGCATCAAAGTCCTCAAAGCCGAGGGTGAGCGTGTTGCGTAGCAGCAACACAAATCCGAGCGCAGTCATCCCGATAATGACGCCTCCCCAGAGTGCCCCAAAAAGTGCAACGTATCCCCCAGTCAGCACTGCTGTTAAGGCAAGAACGATCAAAAACTGCCAGAAAGGGAAGGGGGCTGGAATTTCGCAGAATCGGTAAGAGAAGAACCACGAGGTTCCAAACGGGGCGGAGCAGAGATCAAATGTCAGCCGTTCTTTTCTCATCCGCAGGTAGTCACGTCGAGAGGATAGCAGGCCGCCTTCTTTATAATCGAGCCGCACCAAATCCAGCCCCGGAACCTGGCGGGTTTGTAACTCGTCCTCGATGCTCTTATAAAATGCATCGGTCGAAGTTTGAAATCCGTCAATCAGGGCATACGTTGGAGGTCTGATCTCTTCCGGTTTGCGCTTTTTCCAGAGGCCAAACATAATGATTTAGGAGGGGTGACAGGTTCACTTGGCGTTCTTGAATTTCTTCATGAGTTCGAGCGTTTCCTCGGCAGGATCAGCTCCCAGCGCTTCAAATACATCAAAAATCTCAATAATGTCCACTCTTCGTTCGCCCAGTTCGATTCGCGCCACCATCCCGTGCTCACGCCCGAGAGCCTCGGCAAAATTTCGTTGAGTCATGCCAGCCTTCTCCCTTAGCGAGCGTATGTGCTCGCAGAAGATTTTGGAGCGCTTGCCGTGCAGTGGCTTGTTCATGCTCTCATTTTGCCAGCAAAACCGCTTGCCTCCAAAATGAGAGCAGCTATTCTAGGACAAGAAACCAGCCCCTAAACGCCATGAACTTCCTCCGCAGAATCGGCCCTGATCCTCATGCCAACGGCCAGCAGACACCCGCGCTGGAAAATTGCCCTGATATTTGGGAGCTGGAGGATGGCGATTTTGCCATCATCGGCATCGACATGACCGATGCGGCCAAGCCGCTCCTGCCTGCCACCGCCGGGTGCGGCCCTGACGAACGCATCGTCCGTGTGCCTCGTCGCATCCTCGTGGATGCCAAGGCCGACATCCCCGCACGGGTCTGACGCTACTGGCGTCAACCATCCCCGGTGTGATAGAATGGGCGCATCATGCCCAGCCTGTTTTCATGGATCGGCAGTCATGTCTTCGATCTGATCTCTGCGGCTGGTATCATCGCCGGTCTGGCTTTTACCACGGCCAGCTTCCGAGAGGACACACGTTCTCGCCGGTTATCGAATTTGGTGCGTCTTACCGAACAACACCGAGACATCTGGGAAGAGAGTCAGAACAATCCCAAACTGGCCCGCATTCGCGACCCTCACGCCGATCTTTACACCAAGCCAGTCACACAGGAGGAAACTCAATTCGTCATGCTCCTCATGTTTCATCTGCACTGCTGGTATCGGGCCATTCAGGAGGGGGAGGTGAGCGTCCTCGAAGGACTGGAGCTGGACATCCAGAACTTCTTCCAGCGTCCGATTCCAAGACATGTCTGGATTGAGCGAAGAGCTTTCTTCGACTCTGACTTCCGCCACTTCATTGATGGTGTGTTAAAGAAGTAGCAGACAAAGCGACCACAAAGAAAACCCCGATCAGACTGAACTCTGATCGGGGCTGTTTATCTTCGTGGGGTTTCAGATCATGCCATTTTCCTTGAACGAAAAGCGGCGTTGGTGGCCCACGATGATGTGGTCACATAGTTCGATGCGGAGAAGCTGCCCGGCTTCGCGGACGCGCTTTGTGAAGGCGCGGTCAGCCTCGCTGGGGTTGGAATCTCCGCTGGGCTGGTTGTGCATGATCACGATGGCATAGGCTGCGGCCATGATCGCCACGCGAAAGACTTCGCGTGGATGCGCCATGGCTTCATTCAGCGAACCCACGGACACCAAGTAGTGTCCTTTGATTCGCAGCCGTGTGTTGAGCACGAGAACCGCGACACATTCCACATCGGCATTGAATCCTGCCGTGGTGGCGATGTGCTGGTGCCAGTATTCCACGGCCTTGGCCGGGCCATCCATCGTCATCAGGGATTCCGGGGAGGGACACTCCCGCAGGCTGATGACCTTCCACTCCCGTGGCTCTGGCTTTCGCCGTCGCTGCATGGATGGTTTCCACAGATTAGGCTTGAACAATTCGAGTTGATCCACTTCACTCTCCTTTGCCGTCCGCCTGTTCGTAGCAGGTTGCTTCGGGTGTGACACTCTCGCGCTCGAAGCGGGACGGCGCTTTTGCGTTGAAGCGCGTCGCGAGAGGCTGGCCTGTTGGCCGGTTCAGTATTCAGAAGGAAGCAGCACCGTGGTAGCGGAGCGATCCGCTTCGGTGATGATCCAGAACTTCTCGCCGCCAGCCAAACGGTAGGCGGAGAGAAGACGGAAGCCTTCTCGAAGAGACAGCTCGTTCTCCTCGATGTCCTCTTTGGAGAGATCCCCCCAGTCGCCGCGCTGATGACGCAGCAGACCAGTGGTGATCTCCAGTGTGGCGAGCGTGGTCAGCGCTCCCGGTGTGGCACAGACCAGACCCAAGGTGAACTTGGGCTTCGCAGGAGCTCGTTCCATGATCCGATGGTGGGTTAATTCAATCCAGCAGAGCATGAAGCTCATTCTCCGTGAGATGATCGGGTTGTGCGCCTTCCTGGGGAAGTGGCACCACACGCACGAACATTCGCCGCGCCAGACGCACGAGAGCCTTTTCACGGCCCGCACGCCCGGCCTCATCTTCATCGAACATCAACAGGATGCCTGACCGTTCCCTCGATGCCTCCGCCAGCAGTTCTTCTTGTCTGGGTGACAGGGAACTGCCCATGATCGACACCACACGATGAAAGCCCTGCTGCCAGAGCTTGATCACGTCGAAGAATCCTTCGACGACGATCAACGGCAAACCTTTCTCCTCCATCTGAGAACGGTCGAGGTTGAACACCTCCGCGCTCTTCTTGAAGCCCATCGGCAGCTTGTATTTTGGACGCTCTTCAGGCGGTTGGCCCGGCCAGCGTCCGCCATAGCCGACGAGTTCGCCAGCCTTGTTGTGAATCGGGATGACGATGCGCCCGGACATGGTGCCCTTGGCGCAAAAACCGAGACCAAACTCCGCCACCGTCTCCGGTGTCAGTCCGCGTTCGGTGAAGTAGGTGTGATCCGTCTTCAGATTCTCCAATTTGAAGGACAGTGGGACGTTCTCACCCGGTTCCTCCTGTGGCTCCTCAGCCACTTTCGATTCGGCAGCCGGTGAGGACGTGCCATTGAATCGTTGTCGTGGCATGGGTTGCTGTTGCGCTGATGGAGCCGAGGATTTCGGCGCACCATCGCGACGCTGCGGAGATGAGTCCGCTTTGCCAGCAAGGCCAAGGTTGAACCACTCGTCGATCTTGAGCGCTGCTTCGTGGGCATTGCAATTCTCCATCTTCGCAACGAAGTCGAGGTGATTGCCACCGCACTTGCACGAGCTGTTGTGACAGAACCAGCAGTTCTTCGACAAGGTCACTTTGAAGGTGTCCTGGCTGGTGCCTTCGTGAATAGGGCAGGGGCCTTCGAGGCCATCGCCGTTGCGAGTGCCGCGCATCTGGGCCGTGAAGCCGTAATGGTCGAGCACCTGCTGAAAAGAAACGGCCGCTTTGACCGCTCCAAAATCAATGAATTGTTTGGGCATGATAATGAACTTTGCGTTGGTGTTTGTGGGACGTTTGCAGGATGCAAACACCTCCGCAGCTCATCGTATCAGGTGGTTCAGATCACCGGGAGTTGACTCCTGCTTGCGAGTGTGGTGTGACGAGATCGAGCACGCCGTCACAAGCTCGCCAGTCATCATCGCTGAACACAAAAAACAGCCTTCGCCCTTTCTCCAGGTTGGCAACGGCCTCGCGGATATTCTGCGCTCGTGTGGTCTGCGGTGTGATGATCAGCACTCGAAAGCGCTCCGCGCCGAGTCTGGTTCGATGGATGCCAGTGGTATACGTCCCCTCATAAGACTTCAGCTTTCTCAGCACGCAGCTTTGGCGGAGATCACGACGTTCGATGGGCATCGTGCCTTGATCCGCTTCGAGAAAATAGTGGGTGCGCTCGATGCGCCCATCGGGATGCGTCACCTCAAGCGCGAAGACTTTGTCAGGCACCACGCCGACACGACGCTTGCCAAGGAGATCAACCGTCCAGCGAAAGGGTTCACGGTGATTCTCGCGGCCTTTGGGTTGAGGCAGTTCGTGAGCGTAGAGCAGACGGACATCGGGGCGATTGTGACAGTCGAGTTCAAGCGCGGCCATGAAGTCACTGACCATAAGGGTATGCTCCAGGAAGAGACGACCAACGCCTTTGTTTCGAGTCGTCCAATCCATGCGCTCGAAGGGCATGTTGAGGTCACGTCGAAGTCGGCCTGCGCCGCGTGAGGCGAGGCCATACACGAGGCTTTTGGAACCGCCCTCGTGATAGTAGTCGAGCTGCGCTCGTGGTCGCTCCAGGTAGCTGTGGTGATACAGCAAGTTCAGCCGCCGCAAAAGCTGCTGTCGGCTGCCGCCAATGAGCTTCACGAGCCATTCGGAGCGGATGAAGCGATGCTCGGCGACATGGCGGAGAATCTCAATGTCTCGCGCCGTGATTTGAAATGATCCAGCGGCCTCAGAATCACGCGTGAAGCGCGATAGCCGCTGCTGTGGGCTGGGCATGCATAGATTGTATCACGAATGAAGCCTCTCCAGCGTGTGGAGAGGCTTCTGGGTTCAAGCCGACATCGTCATTTCTGCACCTTCCGTTGAACGTGAGGCGCGGTTGAGGATGAAGCTGGCTGCTTTGCTGGCATGGGATGCGGCATGGATGATCCATCGCTTGTGTTCCTTCGCACGCAGGACATCCAGCCAGCTTTGCAAGTAGGCGGCAGACTGCTCGTGGTCATCGTTGACGATATGTGTTTCCATCCCGAGAAATGCAGCGCCCATCTCGGCGACGAGTTCCTCCTGGGAATAGACCTTCCCTCCGAAGCCGTCATGCTTGATGAGGCTTTCGCGATTCAACCGCTTTGGGTGGCCGCTGGAGTGAATCAACTCGTGGAAGAGTGTGAGGTAGTAAGCCTCGACACTCTCGAACGACGCGATGGCAGGTATGTGAACCGTATCTGTTGCCACGCGGTAGCAGGCCACGGTGCTCATACCTTCCTCGATCACGGGAGACAGCTGCATCTCGGCGACGACCTGATCGGCGGCTTCGATCCGTTCATTCTGGCTGAGTACCGGAATGCCCGGTGTTGCGGGAAACTCGATGCCTTCGATCTGCGTGGCGTTGAAGACCGTGTATTCCCGGAGGAAGAGGCGTTTGCGCTGTGGTTGTGCCGGGTCGTCGGAACCTTCCCTCTCGGAAGACGATGAGGATTTCGATTCTCCGACCTTGATGACGTGTGCGCCACGCTCACCCTTGCGGACATGCCCACCTCTTTCCTGAGCCTGACGAAATGTCAGCCAGTATGGGGTTGGCATGTGTCGCAGACCGAGCAAGAGCACATTCACGCCGTTGTAGGCCTTGCCGGTGTGAAAATTGCGCGGGATGCCCACGTTACGCTGCCATGGACAATGCCAGGGCACCGTGCCGCGTTCGAGGTGTTCAATGATCAAGTCGGTGACGGCTTGATAAGGATCTTTGCGTTGCTCAGTGGTGCTCATGGGGACTCCTTCTTGTTTGGATTGTCAGAAGAAACCGACCTCGTTGTGAGGTGGGCTTCAGGCTGACAACCCGGAGTCCTGGGCGCTTGAGCTATCCACGATCAGCATACCAAATGATCAGCGCATCACGCAAGGGGTGCGCCTCAATGCGTGTCCTTGAGCCACCGCTCCAGCTTGTTCTCCACGATCTCACGCATTGTCGCAAAGCGCTCGCGGCTGCGCTTGACCAGTCTCTCGCGGCGGCCCTGATTTGTCACAATCGGCGGGTGAAGGCGGGTGCGTTGGAAGTGCATGTCGCCGTCGGTGGATTGGTTGCGGATGAGGGTTTCGTAGCGGGGCAAGTCCACGAACTGGCGGGGCTGGAACTCTTGACCGAACTCGCCGTGCAGGTGCTCGGCGTCGTTGAAGCCGACGCGGAAGGCGATCACGGTGCCGACGTTGCCAAAGACGGCCTCCCGCACGGTGGGGGAGAGCTGGGCGATGTATTGATGGCTCAGGGTAAGGTTGAGCCGGTATTTGCGGGCCTCGGCGAGGATGGCGGTGAAGGACTCGGTGGCGAAGTTTTGGAACTCATCGACAAAGAGATAAAAATCGCGCCGTTCGTGCTCGGGCTGGCGGTTGCGGGCCATGGCGGCGAGCTGGAACTGGGTGATGAGCAGGGAGCCGATGAGGTTGGCTTTGTCGTGGCCGATCTGGCCTTTAGCGAGGTTGGCGATGAAGATGCGCCGCTCATCCATGACAAAGGGGATGCTCACCTTGCTCCGCACCTGGCCGACGATGTTGCGCAGGATGGGGGAGAGCAGCAGTTGACCGACTTTGTTCTGGATCGGGGCGATGGCCTCGCGCTGGAAGCGGGCATCCCAGCTTTCGTATTCGTTCTCCCAGAAGTCGCGCAGGAAGGGATCGTCTACCTGCTGGATCACCCAGCGGCGGTAGATGGGATCGGTGAGCAGGCGGTTCACGCCAAGCAGGGATGTGTTGGGGCAATGCGCCAGCGCGGCCACGGCGTTGTGCAGGATGTATTCCATGCGTGGCCCCCAAGAGTCGGGCCAGAGGTTCTTGAAGGCACCCACGATGCCGGAGGCCACGAGATGCCGATCCTCCGGGGAGGTCTGGGTGAGCAAATTTAGCCCGATAGGGAAATCGCGGTCGCCAGGGTGAAAATAGACGGTCTGCTCTGCCCGGTTGGGCGGAATGTGATCGAGCAACTCCTCCGCCAGATCGCCATGCGGGTCGATGAGGCCCACGCCGTGGCCTTGCAGGATGAGCTGTAGGATGAGATTACGCAGCAGCGTGGTCTTTCCCGAACCCGTTTTGCCGATGATATAGGTGTGGTAGCGTGCATCCGACACTTCAAAATCGAACGGCGCTTCACTGCCGCCCCACGTCTGCCTCATGCCGATGTGAAGGTGATTGTCCATACTCATGCCGCTCAAGCCAGCCGCCGCTCCATGAATTGATCCACCGGACGGAAGGTCACCCCTCGTGTGTTGGTGCTTGCCCGGCAATGGCACCGGGCAAACGCGTTGTGGGCGAACCCGGCGGGTAATCAGCGACTGGCTTCGGCGGCTGATTGTGTGTGGTTTAGTATAGCACGATCTGTTAAGTGCGAGCGATAGCGGTGGCGCAACTGACTTGGCTTTTAGCGATAGCCAAGTCGTGTTTATGACCAGTGTGACTCGTGATCCAAGTAGTGCCCCCACGTGTGAGGGCGAAGGACAGTCCGGCTTTTAGCCGGCTGGCCGCAGCGGCCGACTTCACGCGTTTGGTCATTGTCCGAGGGCGGTTAGCCCGGTTCCGGCATGACCTTTGTCCGTAAGTCGATCAAGTCC
>NCCR01000152.1 GCA_002279765.1 Verrucomicrobia bacterium 12-59-8
ATCGTCAAAGATCCATCAGACCCTCATCTCCTCACCGGCCTTCTCACCACTGCCTCAATATGAGTGTCTGACGAGTGGCCATCAGTGGTTCAAAATCCGACTCCGTCTTTTTGGATCGGTTTTTGCGTTTTTTTGCGGCCAATCACTCCCCCTCTCACCTCGGCCTCCCCACCACGATCCCCGCATGGCTCTTCACCGAGTTCAAATACTCATGAATCGTCTTATCCACCACCACCTTCTTATACGTCACCGACGCATGCATGAACCGACACGCCCCATCCCCGGTCCGTAGCGCCAGCCCCACGTGCGAGCAGTACACATGCGCCCGGTTCGTCACGATGCCGATGATGTCGCCGCTTTGAATCCGCGACTCACACGCCGCCACCTGATCCTTCGGAATGAAATCAAACGGCACCTTCTCCAGCCTCGCCTCAATCTGCCTCAGTTGCGGCACCAGCGCCGGATTCGCCCGCAGATAGCGATACAGCTTCGGATTCAGCGACATCTCATCATTGCCCCGACCCCTCAGCCTCACCACCGGCCCCACCTCCCGCGTCACATTGCGAATGTTTACACGCGCCGCGTTGTCCGAGTACCACTCATCCAGATAATGAATGCGGTCCAGGTAATGACCCCGGCACACCCCGCCGCGATACCGCGTCACCTCAATCTCCCGCAGCAAATCACTCGGCGCATACACCCGCTGCCTCCTCCCAATCATCCGCGCCAGCCCCAGCGAAATCTCAAAAAACGTCCAGCAGTCCAGCCCCAAAAAATTCGCCGAAGGCGACTCAACGCGATCATCAATCTCCAGCGTCCAGCCCACATACTTGATGCCCCGCAGCGCCTGCCCGAATTGCGCCACCCGCGCCCCCATCGGCAGCGCCGCCCAGTTCCCCGCCACCGCCAGCGCCACCACCTGCCGAAATTTCTCCACCCCCTTGAAAGTCACCGACTGCGGCAAAAACTCCGCAGCACGGAGCAAGGAAGCCCCACCACTCAAAACACTCAAAGACAAAAAATGGCGACGTGTCAGCATGCCATATTAATACCGATTTTCCGCCATACCTAAAGCCCCATCTCCCGCCGCACCCGCATTCAGCCACAGCGCCTCATCCACCAGCCCAAACTGCTTCGGCACCAACCGGCACAGCTCCACCAACTGCCGATCCAGCTCCCGCGCAAAAGACTCAATCGCCTGCGCATACCGCCTCCGCCTCAGCGGCTGCTCCGCCGCCTGCAGACACGACTGCAAATGCCTCTCCTGCATAAACGGCTCCAGCCCATAGCCCACCATCGCAATCGCCCGGTCCGAGTTCGAATCAATCAGCAGCATCACCAGCCGGTTCTCGCCCCCCTTCGCCACCGCACTCGAAAGACTCCCACGGTTAAACAACCAAAACGCATACGCCACCAGCGGCGCCTGCGCCGGCACCTCCATCAGCACCGCCGCGATGCTCAGTTGCGGAAACCGCCGCTCCACCTTCTCGATCACATTCGCCGCCCGCCTCTGCGCAAACCCTCCCAAAGTACCTGTGATGTCCGCAATCGGCCGCTGCAACGCCGGAGCAATCCCAAAGGCGCGATCCGCCACCTCAAGCGAAAACCCGCACTGCCCGCAGGCAGCATCAGTTTCAATCGCAGGAGTTCGGCAAGCAGGGCAGCGCACGCATCAATGGTACAACCCAACGCCACCCTTGTGCAACGATCATTCCTTGCTCGCCCGCCTCTTCAGCACCCACCGCATGATCCCGCGCGGCATCATTCGAAACACCCATCCCGCAATCGAAACCCCCACACCCGGAAAAACACACGCCCGCCCCGCCCCCAGCGCCCCCAACGCCTCACGCACCACCTGAGACGGCGGAATCCGCAACAAACCCTGCCCATCGCGATTCGTATCGCCCCCGTCATTGCGCTTCGCTGTCTTGCTGAAGTTCGTCGGCGTCGGCCCCGGGCACACACAGCTCACCGTGATCCCCTTCGGAGCCAGCTCAATCGCCAGCGCCTCCGAAAAACTCGACACATAAGCCTTGCTCGCCGCATACACCGCCAGCTCCGGCATCGGCAGCGTACTCGCCAGCGAACTCACATTCAAAATCCCCCCCGGCCTTTGCAGCAGCGGCAGCACCGCATGCGTCAGCATCGTCAGCGCCGTGATGTTCAGTTCGATCAGTCCCCGCGTCTTTTCCGCCGATGAACTCGCAAAGCTCCCATAATCCCCCAACCCCGCATTATTGATCAGCAAGTTCGGCTCCACCCCATTAGCCCCCAGAAAGGCGATTAAATCACTTCTCCCCGCCTCCGTTGCCAAATCCGACACACAGCACAGCACCTTTGTCCGCGTCCCCGACAGCTCCATTTTCACCTTTTCAAGCGCCTCAGCCCTCCGCGCCACCAGCACCAGTACCTCCGCACGCGGCGCCAGTTGCCTGGCAAACTCCGCCCCCAAGCCAGAAGACGCACCCGTGATCACCGCACGGCATTGTTCAAGAGGAAATCCATTGGGCATGGCTCAAGGAATAGCCAGCAGACATGTTACCTTCAACCCGCTTTCCTTCGAATACCAAAGCATCGAAATCCCTCTCCAAGCGCGCCAAACGCTTCTGAATAAACGACATATCGACTCCTCGACGGATGGAGCGCGCGCTTTACCGACCTGAGGGTTAGTTAAAAAATGGGCAAAGCTATGCTTATATTAATTTACAGCTTTTATAGATAATGTTAAAATTAACATAGATCATGACGTTACCGAATCTCCATTCAGCTAAAAAGGAGAGTCTTGCGAGGCAAAACACGCAAGGAGGGTCGTCATGTATTCCATAGTCGGCCACAAGCATATTGAGTTGCCTGGGGTCGAGGAGGAGCGGACAGCACGCCTTTACCGCATCTCCCAACGGCGCAATCACATCCTGACAGATCGCCTGTTTGCCAAGTTGATGGTCATGCAGTGGCTGGGCGGCATCGTTATCGCCATGTGGATTTCCCCCATGGCTTGGAATGGTTCTGCCATCCAGCCGCTGTGGCATGTCTGGGCGGCGATTTGTTTGGGGGGGGCGATCAGCGCTGCACCGGTGCTGCTGGCCTGGCGGCGGCCAGGGCGCGTGGTGACGCGCCATGTCATTGCCGTGGCGCAGATTATGACGTCTGCGCTCCTAATTCACCTCACGGGGGGACGCTTTGAAACCCACTTCCATATCTTTGGCTCACTGACCTTTCTGGCGTTTTACCGGGACTGGCGCGTACTCGTGACGGCCACCCTCGTGGTGGTGATGGACCATTTGGTGCGCGGCATGCTATGGCCACAGTCCATCTTTGGCGTGGTGGATGCCGGTCAATGGCGGTGGCTGGAGTACGTCGGCTGGGTGCTGATTGAGGATGTCTTCCTGATGATTTCGATTCAACAGAATCTTACCGAGACTCTGGAGGTCGCCAAACGTCGCAGCCGACTGGAGAGCATCAACGCACAGATCGAAAACCAGGTTATCGAGCGCACGGCGGAACTGACAGAAGCGCACAAACAACTCCTCATGACCTCTCGCCAGGCAGGTATGGCGGAGGTGGCGACGAATGTCCTGCACAACGTAGGCAACGTGCTCAACAGCGTGAATGTGTCTGCAGAGACTGTGGCTGGGAAAATACGGCACTTCAGGATCGCCAGTTTGAAAAACGTGGCCCAGCTGCTGCGTGAGCATGAGCATCATCTCCCGGATTTTCTCACTCAGGACTCTCGTGGCAGGGAGCTGCCGAGCTACCTGGTGCAGCTGGCGGACAATCTTGCAGAGCCCCAGAAAGCGATCTTGGAGGAGGTGAAGCATCTGCAAAATAACATCGAGCACATCAAGCAGATCGTGTCCATGCAGCAAAACCACGCGCGCGTGGCCGGTGTCCTTGAAACGCTAGACCTAGCGGAAATCATTGAAGACGCCATCAATATGAGCAGCACCAGCCTCACGCGTCACGGGGTGTCCCTGATACGTGAGTTTGAGGCGGTGCCGCCTGTCTTGTTGGACCGGCACAAAGTGATGCCAATTTTGGTGAACCTGCTGAGCAATGCCACACAGGCGCTCGCTCAAAAGGGGAATGACAAACAGTTGAAGGTGCGGGTCTCGATGGGTGGCGGAGACACCGTTCAGATCATGGTCATCGACAATGGTGCCGGCATTGCACCGGAAAATCTGACACGAATTTTTCAACATGGTTTCACCACCAAGAAGGACGGCCACGGCTTTGGCCTCCACAGCGGTGCCCTGGCAGCGCGTGAAATGGGCGGAAAGCTCACGGCTGACAGCGACGGCCTCGGCCTCGGGGCTGTCTTTACTCTGGAACTTCCTTTTGCAACTAACCAAACAATATGATGAACAACACGACCGATAATCTCAACCGTCGCATTCTTGTCATAGATGACAACCAGGCCATCCATGACGATTTTCGGAAGATTCTTGGCGAGTCTGATTCTGAAGACGCGGCTCTGCAGGCGGCTGAGGCAAGAATTTTCGGGGCACCTGCGGCCATGCTATTTGAGATCGACACGGCTTCCCAAGGCGAAGAAGGCCTGAAAATGGTGGAGAAGGCACTGGCTGAGGGGCGCCCCTATGCCATGGCTTTTGTGGATGTACGCATGCCTCCTGGCTGGGACGGCATCGAAACGACGCAACGGATTTGGCAGGTCTGCCCGGACCTGCAGGTTGTCATCTGCACGGCATTTTCAGACTGCTCTTGGAATGACATGCAGGAGCAGATTGATCCGCAGGATCGGCTGCTGGTGCTGAAGAAGCCATTTGATACGATCGAAATCCTGCAGATGGCCAATGCGCTGACGCAAAAATGGCTGCGGTTGCAGGAAGCAAAAGTCGAGTTCGGCGACCTGCACCTGATGGTGAGTGCACGCACACGGGAACTGGAGGAGTCACAGGCTGCGGCCGTGAACATGATGGCAGATGCTGTCCGCCATCGTGAAAAAGCTGAACATGCTTATGAAGAACTGAAACGAGAGATGGCCGAGCGGCGCATGCTTGAGGAAAAATTTCGTGAGCAGGCATCCCTCCTCGATAAAGCACAGGATGCCATCCTTGCGCATGATTTGGAGCATCGCATCAACTACTGGAACAAGGGCGCAGAGCGGTTGTATGGCTGGAGCGCTCAGGAGGTGGCTGGCCGTACTGTAGCGCAGCTGCTCTACAAGGATCCTGAGGCGTTTCAGCGGGCCAGCGAACAGGTTATTCAGACGGGCGAATGGGTGGGAGAACTGCACCAGATCGGCAAGGATGGCCGCAGCTTGGTGATCGTTGGTCACTGGACACTCGTGCGCGATGCTGCTGGACAGCCCAAGTCGGTGCTCGCCATCAACACCGACATCACTGGGCGCAAGAAAACGGATGAAGCCCTGAAGATGCAGGGGCGTGTGCTGGAAAGCATGGCTGAGGGCGTCACTGTTTGTGATGAAGATGGGGTCATTGTGTTTAGCAATGACTCCTGCAATACCATGTATGGCTACGAAGGTGGCGAGCTCATTGGCCAGCACTACGCAGTCATTCGGAACCTGCCGCAGGAAGAGGGCCGACAGGCTATGGATGAACTCTTCAGCTTTCTGCGCGAGAAGGGTGCCTGGATGGGGGAAATGAACTCCCGGAAAAAAGATGGCACCGCTTTCATCACACGGTCACGCATCAGCGTGCTGGAAATGGATGGCGTGAGATCCTTTGTCGCCGTGGTCGAGGACATCACAGAGAAGAAGAACATGGAGGCGCAGTTCCTGCGTTCCCAGCGCATGGAAAGTGTCGGGCGTCTGTCCAGCGGCATCGCCCATGACATGAACAACATCCTGACCCCCATCTTCATCTCCTCCTACATGCTGCGCCGTAAGCTGCCGCCAGAGGACTTTGAAAAGATGCTCGGCAACATCGAGACCAACGCCCAGCGCGGCGCTGATCTCATCAAGCAACTGCTCACAGTTAACTGTGACATGAGCGGCCAGCGCCACGTCGTAGAGACCAACCAGCTTGCCTCGGACATGATGAAGATCATGTCGGGCACCTTCCCCAAGAATATCAGCCTCTCAGCCAATACGCCGGCAGACGTATGGCCTGTTATTGGAGATCCGACTCAGCTCCATCAGGTTCTTCTCAATCTGTGCGTCAACGCCCGAGATGCAATGCCCGCAGGCGGCGTCCTTTCGCTCACCACGGAAAACACCCGTCTGGATGAAAACTTCGCCGCTATGAACGTGGATGCCATGCCCGGCCCTTACGTGGTGATACGTGTTTCCGACACCGGAGAAGGCATCCCAGCCGATGTCATCGATAAGATCTTTGATCCTTTTTTCACCACCAAAGAAACTGGAAAAGGTACAGGACTGGGGCTTTCCACCGTGATGGGCATTGTCAAAAGCCACCAAGGTTTCGTCAATCTGCGCAGCCGAGTCGCGGTGGGCAGTGTCTTTGAAATCTATCTTCCGGCCTCCCCGGATGCGGTGGCCGCTAGCAGCGCCGCACCTGCCATGCAGGCACCACGCGGCCAGGGTGAACTGATCCTCGTCGTAGATGATGAAGAGGTGATCCGTGAAGTCGTGCAGAAGACACTTTGCGCGCATGGGTATCGTGTCATCACGGCAGGAGACGGCACGGAAGCCATCGCCCAGTTCTCCCAGAATCGTGGGGAAGTTAAAGCTGTGCTCACGGACATTATGATGCCCTTTATGGATGGCGTCACCCTGTCACGCACTTTGAAGAAGATGGACCCATCCATCCAGATCATCGCCACCAGCGGCATGGGGAGCGCGAAAGGTCGGCAGGACAAGGCTGCAGCACTGGCCTCCCTCCAGATCAACACGTTTCTCAACAAGCCTTACTCGGCCAACGAAATCCTCACCGCCATCGGCGAGTTGCTCGCGTCTGGCCGGTCATCCAATGCTTTCTCGGAGCTTGGGCTTGTGGCCTGAGCGCTGGTGTGAATCCAGCGTGTAGCATTTTCGAGTGGAACTCTTGGCCTCATCGTTGACGCTAAGGGAAAGCCATGACCCTCAACCAGCTTTCACAACAGCCGCCCTTTACCACCAAGGACGGCAGCACCATACGCAGCATCCTTGATTGTACCAACGCGCCGGTGCAGAACCAGAGCCTCGCAGAAGCCACCGTTCCCGTGGGCCAGCCAACCGAGCGCCATTACCACAAGCTCAGCGAAGAATTTTACTTCATCCTCGAAGGGCAGGGGACTATGGAGATCGACGGAGAAACCCGCAGCGTTAGCCCTGGAGATGCCATACTGATTCCGCCGAACGCCTGGCATCAGATCAGCGCCTCCCAGACACTGCGCTTTCTCTGCTGCTGCGCGCCGCCGTATGCGCATGAGGATACGTATTTTGCCAATTTGTGATTTCTTGATAGGAGGGAAGCTGGACGAGATTGAATTCGATCTCGCCGTCTCCGACGACAATGGTTCTGACCATTAGCTCGGCCACTCGGCGCTTTTCTTCCAAGCTCATCTCAGGCCACCGAGCATGAAGGTCGAGAGCCTCAGTGACCATCTGTTCACTTGAGAGGTTATCAATTTTGAGAACGTCAATCTCTGATTGGAGCCGGACGAGTTCTTCATCCATCTGGCCGCGCTGGTCGCTGAGAGGCTGATTGAACTTCTTGAAATCCTCGGCCCCGATATTGCCGTCCAGATAGAGGCGGAGCATGCGCTCGGTGTCCTGGGCGAGCTTGTCGGTTTCCTTCCGCCGCTTATCGAGCAGGGTCTGCTTCTCGGTGAGCGCGTCGCCCGCCTTGCTTAGGTAGGCCTGCACGTTCTCCGGCTTCACCAGGTAACCCTTCACTTCCTCCATGAAAATCTCCTCCAAGTCCTGGCAGCCGATGCTGTTGCGGCACTTCTGACAGGTGTATTTCGGCGTCCGCATGGGGACATACATTTTGGCCCCACAATGGCAACTGACAAAGCCGCTGAAGATGTGGGCGGGCATCTTGGCTGGCCTGCGCTCGCGCTTCATGTAGCGGGCGTCAAGATGTGCATTGCAGCGTTCCCAAAGCTCCCCGGTCACGATGGCCTCGACCTCGTTGAAGATGTGCTCGCTCTCCGGTTTTTGGACGAGTTTTTTACCACCTTGGTTGGTGGTGTAGTTGCGGCGATGTATTCCCTTGGGCGTGGGATCGCGAAGCTGGAAGCGCACGGCGGTATCAGACCAGTTCTTGTTGTTCCGGGTGCGATAGCCTCGGTTGTTCAAAAGCCGGGCGACCGTCTTGATGCGCTTGTGCTCGTCGAAGAGCTCATAGATCAGTCTGCGGACGGGAGACTCTTCCGGATGCACGGCGAGCTTCTTGTCCTTCCACATGTAGCCGTAGGGGGCCTTGCCGCTCAGCGGCTTGCCCATCTTGGCGCGCACGATTACCGAGCTCTTGATGCGGTCGGTGATCTCCTCGCGCTCCCACTGATTCATGCAGCCCAAAAGATGAAAAAAGAGCCGCCCGGATGGGGAACTGGTGTCGATGCTTTCGCCGAGCGAAACGAGGTCTGCCTGATGGACTTGAAAGAAGTCGCTGAACTCCATAAGCTCCTTGGCGTTGCGGGTCAGCCGGGCGAGCTTGGAAAAAATGAGGCCTTGGATGTGACCCCGCTTCACGTCGGCCATCATGCGCTGTGCCTCGGAATGGGCGGCAACACTTTTCCCGCTGACGCCTGCGAGGTCGTAGATTTCCATTACCTTCCAGCCTCTGGATTTCGCATACATCTCGGCGCGAACGCGGTGATGCTCCGGACTGTCGCCTTCCGCCTGCTCTTCTGTGGAGACGCGAATCCAGATGCCGATGCGCTTCGTTTCGCAAATGGGCAAAGTATTACTCATATGTTGCTTTTAACATCAGACAGATCCTTTTTCAAGTGCCCGAGTGCTCATTTCTTCTCCCGCTTCTTCGTCTTCCTGCGACGGAGATTTTCTGCAAGGGTGGCGGCCAACTCTTTCTCAACCTGGCTCACATCTTCCTGAGGAGTTGGTACGGTGTTCGTTCTCACCTTCCACCCCTTAACCATCTTGGCCTTGCCTTCGGTCGCGCTTCCAAGGGGCTTTTGAACCACTGGGGGCGGAAGAGAGTCGAGGAAGTGCGCAAATTCCTCCTTCATCAGGCAGCTAACCTGTTTTTGCTCTTCCGGTGAAAGCAGGTTGGCAACTGCTGCGCTGAGACGCCGGTGCTTTTCGGAATCGACGCTCAAAACCAGCACCTGCGACACTCCTGCCCGGAGGCACTTCGTCACGTTCTTCATCTCATATTCGAGCGTGTTGGTCACGGAGACCTCACAGGCGATCTTCACTCCATCGCGTTCGAGATAAAGGTCAACCGTATCGAGGGAGTCGGGGAGCTGACGCTCTATGGTTGCTCGGAAGCCTCGCATCTCTGCCAGCCGCTTGAACTCAAGCTGGGCCGCTTTGTGAATGTCTCCGCCCCGCCCAAGCTCTTCAAGATCGGCTTTGAGGGAGGTGGTTTCGTATTTCGGCGGGACAATCTCAGGAAGCGAGACGATCTCGGGTTGTTCGGCCTGCTTAGGCTCTTGGAGGATCGGTTGAGGTGGAAGAGGCGATGGTACAGGCGGTATGGGCGTTGATTCGGGTTTTGCGACCTCGTTTCGCTTCGCGGGTGGGGCGTCGGCCAAATCAGCGAGCCGTCGGCGTTCGGAAGCCTCTATCTCGCTGCGTGCGGTCGCGTATTGGGAGCGGGAACGGGTGGTGACCTCTTGCCTCTTCGATTCTCCGTCTGCTTCCTCCGGTGGCCCAAGCGGCACTTTCAAGTTGAAGTCCTGATCGCTGCGCTCGATGCGGACGATGGCCTCTCCGATTC
>NCCR01000387.1 GCA_002279765.1 Verrucomicrobia bacterium 12-59-8
CTGGCTTCGAAGTCTGGTATGATCTCCACGCCTCGAAAGGAGAACAAATTGAGACATAGGATCTCTATTGTCATCTGCACGCTCAATCGTGAAGAGGTTCTGTGCGCCACCTTGCGCCGTGTGACTGCGCTTGTTCAGTGTCGGGATGACGCGGAACTGATTGTCGTAGACCAGACACAAAAGCACAGCGAAGCGACGGAGCGATGCTTGGAGGAACTTGCGGACATCATGCAATTACACCGCGTGGTCTTTGCCAGCCTCACCTGCGCGAGGAACTATGGCGTCCGGCAGGCCTGCGGCGAAATTATTCTGTTTCTCGACGATGACGTTGAACCTTCGCCGAACCTGATCGACGAGCATCTTGTCTGCTATTCCGACCCGGGCGTCTGGGGTGTGGGGGGCTGCACCCTGCTGCCCGGCGGGAGAAAGTTGTCCCGATCTGGCCTGTCACAGCGCGAGCTTGTCGATCTGGATTCAGGACGCACAAACCGTTTTGACCTCGACTGGCCTCGTCAGACGACTTGGGCACCGGGCTGCAACATGTCGTTTCGGCGGGAGAAGCTTTTTGCGGTCGGAGGCTTCGATGAGGCTTTCTATGGAATGGCCATAGGGGAGGAGGCTGAACTCTGCCATCGGGTGCTGGGAGCGGGCGGCAAGATACGATACGCTCCAGATGCTCAGTTGGTGCATTTGGTGAATCCCAGCGGCGGGTGCCGGGATGCCCGAGCTGAGGGGGAGCGCATAGCTCAGTTATTGGACAATGGCATTTACTATCATACGCGTGTCGGTGATTCATTTTGTAAAACAGTCATGCTGATGACGAGGCAATGCAGGGTTATAATTTTCAATCGTGCGTCGCTTTGTGAGGGCACATGGCCGGTTAAATTGCTTGCCTGCTGGCGTGGGGTTTCAAGAGCACTGCGTAATTACCGGCGTTCTGCCTGCTTGGGGTTGCTCTCAGAACAGACATGAGGCCAAACATGCAAGCTCCGAAGGGACTTGTTGAAGTTTACCAATGAAAAGAACTGCCATCCCAAGGTATTGAGCATCCCGTTTCCACATGAACAACTCTAAACACTATTCCCCCCAATGGCTTGGTGACTGTTTGGGTGCCCGGGCGCTGCTTGCCATGGTGCGCAACTGGCCTCTGCCACGAGGTCAAAGTGGCTTGTTGCGCATTATCACCCGATGGTGCTTTCAAGGTCTTCTGCCCCTGCGTCATTGGCATGATGGACGCCTGCGGGTGGACGTGACGGATTACATTGGCCAGCAACTGGCTCAGGTCGGGGCCTTTGAACCGCTGTCTTTGGCTCTCGCGTGTCAGTTGATGAAGGGGGGCGGATGGTTTGTGGATGCGGGTTGCAACATGGGGCTATACACCTGCGTGGTCGGATCACTGCCAGGAGTGCGCACATTGGCGATCGACCCATCCCCGCTGGCGCTGGCACAACTGGAACGCAATCTTGCCTTGAATCCTGCCGTGGACTGCATTCGGGTGTACGCCGCGCTTTCCAGGGAGAGCGGTTTTGTTCAGTTTGAAATACCCGGCCCCCAAAACTTGGGAACCGGCCGGGTGCAGACGACGAACGGTAGCGGCAAGATCCTGGCTTACGGACTTCCTGCCGCGCAAATTTTGCCTGAGGCGAACTGCAGCCCCGTACGGTTGTTGAAAATCGACATTGAGTCCGGGGAACTGGCGGCCTTGCATGGCTGGGACTGGACGGCCTCCGGCCGCCCTAGGCACATTTTGTGCGAGCATCTGAAGGCAGATGAAACCCCAGACACCTTGCAGCTTCAGGATTTTTTGAGGTCCATGGACTATCAACCGTACACAGTGGAGGGAGAGCCATGGGATGGTTGCCAGCCTTTGCCCGAGAACAACCTTTGGTGGCAGGATAAAAATTTGCCACACGACTTGATGAAAGAGTGAGAAAAAGGAAAGCTGTGAACAAGTCCAACTCCACTGCACTCCCTGCCGTGAGAACATGTGCCATGGTCATCGACGGCTTGAATTCGCCGCACGGGACGGAAATGCTGGCCGTTCTTCTTGCGATTTCCTTGCGAAAAAGGGGGTGGAGGATCGTGATCCACACGGGGTATTTCGAACGGCACCGGTCAGCTTGGGCGGACTTGTTGAGGGAAAATCAGTGGCGTTTTTGGCGGTGGTGTCGGCGGTTTCGACCTGATGTCATCTGGTCGCCTACCAACGATGTGCTGACCTGTTTAGTGCTGAAGCAAAGACCCGCAGACTCGGCCCCATTTTTCGTGCATGATCCCAGCGAGGCTTCAGCATGTCCGCATTATCCGAAACTCTGGTTTGAGGTTTGTCAGCGGGTCGATGCTCTTTCAGTCCATGGTGAGCGGCAGCGGGCC
This sequence comes from Verrucomicrobia bacterium 12-59-8, assembly GCA_002279765.1. The sequence continues at coordinate 2,374 of NCCR01000387.1, forward strand.
GGAGCTTTGCAGCATTACGATATCACAAAGCCAGTGGAGGTTGTTTACCCCTCCAGCATGACGCCGAAGAAGAACATTCCTTTGGGTGATGTGGAAAAAGTGATCAGGTTCGGTCAATTTGGCCGCATGTTCAGCATGAAGGGAACCCTCTTTGCCGTTGCGGCTTTTGCGCAGGCGATAGGACAGGGACTGAAGGGCGAGCTTCATTTCTTTGGCGATGGTCCTTTGCGCGGGGCTACGGAGGAACTGGCCTTGAGTCTGGGAATTCAGGCCAGCGTCTTTTTCCATGGTTCTTATTTGTGGACGGATCTAGACCGATTGGTGGGAACGATTGATGTGGGCCTGATGCCTTCGATCTACGAGGGCTTCGGTTTGGTGATTTTGGAACTCATGTCACGTGGTCGTCCCGTCATTGCTACCGATGTGGGTAGTTGCCGTGAAGTGCTGGAGAGGTTCGATGCAGGTATCGTGGTGCCTAGAGCCGACACCGGAGGTCTTGCCGCCGCCATGTTGAATTTGAGCACGAAGCCTGCACGTTTAAGGGAGATGGGAAACCATGCTCGTACCGCGTGGGAGGCACATTTTACGCCTGAAGCCATGACGGATCGTTATTTGGACTTTTGGAGACGGCATGGCTTGCCCATCGGTGGGTAAGACATGGTCACAATCCAGTTCCCAACACGCTCATGCCAGCCCAATGATTCGTTATCTTCTTGCCCTTCTGCCGCATTGTGTAAAAGCCTCGCTGTATCAGAGGTTCCTTGTACATCACAAGTCCTGGTATGCCGCGCGATTCAGATCGGCCTTCCTCAAATATGAACCGTCGGTTGTCATGGATCTCTCCCCATTGGATGGGTTTCACGGCCAAATCGCGCTCTTCGGGCTGTATGAGAAGGAGGTCTCGAAGCTTCTGCATGGGATCGCCAAAGAGCGCGGCGGGCTCCTTGTGGATGTGGGCGCCAACTATGGCTATTACTCTCTTTTGTGGTGTGGAGCCCGCGCCGGGAATCAATCCGCCGCAATCGAGGCCTCTCCCGCTAATGCAGTGCCTTTGCGCCACAACGTGATGCTCAATCATCTGGCAGACTGCATCTCCATTCATGAGTGGGCAGCCTCCAACCATGAAGGACAGGTGACATTTAACCTTGGAAGTCATGAGGAGACTGGCTGGGGAGGAATTTCAGGTGGTGGATCCAATGCCGCCCAGCCGACGACGGCTGAGACTGGGCAAAACTTGATGGTGACGGTCACATGCCATCGGCTGGATGCCGCTTTTCCTGGACGAGAAATTGAGGTGCTGAAGATTGATTGTGAAGGCGCTGACGCTTGGGTGATTGAAGGGGCCGCAGAATTGTTGGCTGAGAAGCGTATCCGTCATGTGTTCTTTGAAGAAAATCTTCACCGGCAGTCCCAGCTTGACATCCATCCCGGCACAGCGGTCCAAATTCTTGAGCGATTTGGTTATCGGTGGGAGTTACTGGACGGAGAGGCTGGAAGCCACAACTTCCATGCATGGTGCTGACCCGTCAACCTCATGAAGGTTGTCAACCGGCCGCTTTTTTGAAAATCGCCTACTTTCTCACCCATCCCATCCAGTATCAGTCGCCGCTGATACGTGCTGTGCGTGACTCGGGGATTGATGTGCGGGTGGTCTATGGGCCGATGGCGACCGACTGGGCGGGGCACGATGCCGAACTGGGACGGGACCAGCCCTGGGATGTTCCGTTGATGGACGGGTATCCTTACCAAATTCTGGAGTCGCCGTTCTGGTTTGGCCCGGCGGGATTTTTCTGTTTGCGCGCGCGCATCAAGGAAGGTTTCTTGCCATTGGCTCTGCAAACCGCGACTTCTATCTCTCCTACGGCGTGCCGCAGCGCAAGATCGTGCTGATGCCTTACGCGGTGGACAACGAGCATTTCTCGCGGGTGGATGAAGCCACGCTTCGGGAAGTGGCGGCATGGCGGAAGCGCCTGGATATGGGTGATCAGGAAGCCGTGGTGGGTTTTTTTGGCAAGCTCAAACATTCCAAGCGTCCTGATCTGGCGCTGCGCGGGCTGGCACGTGCTGCGGCGGGACTGCCAGCGGAGAAGCGACCCTGGCTGTTGTTTGTCGGGGACGGCCCCTTGCGTGACCGCCTGGAAAAACTGGCGGCGAAGCTGTATCCCGGACGTGTGCGTTTCCTGGGTTTCCAAAATCAGTCCCTGCTTCCGGCCTTGTATCGTCTGGTGGATCTGCTGCTGCTGCCCTCCGACTTCGAACCTTGGGGTTTGGTGGTGAATGAGGCCATGTGTGCGGGACGTGCCGTGGTGGTCAGCGACCGCGTCGGGGCGGCCCCCGATCTGGTGGCTGGTGAGGCCCGGACCGGGGCTGTGTTTATCAACGGTTCAGTCACCAGTCTGTCTGCAGTGTTGAAGACGCTGCTGCTGGATGCCCCCGTTTTGGCGTCGGCAGGCAAGCTCGCGTCCCAGCGCATTCAGGCCTGGTCATTTCGCGAAGATGTGGCGGGGCTGCGGGAGGCCCTGGCTGAACTGCCCGGGTCTGCCCTGTCAGTGGAGCCGCCTCAGGAAAGGCGTGGCGTGGTGGCTGCCTATCTGGGTGTGCATCAGGTGTTTCAAATGGGCGCCGCCGCCGCCGAGGCGGGCAGGTTGGAGCATTTTTACTGCTCCCTCATTCGCTTTCCCGGACGCTGGGGAGAGATTTTCGCCCGCTGGCTGTTCATCCCCTCGGCCATGCCGTTGGGGGCCGAGGTGCTGCCGCCGGAACGTGTGAGCGAGAGGCCGCTGCCCCTGCTTGCCCAGCGAATTGCGGAGCGC
>NCCR01000153.1:0-9816 GCA_002279765.1 Verrucomicrobia bacterium 12-59-8
GCAGCCGTCCAGACGACGGTCAGCGATGTAGTCGGTGTAGCGCTCAAATTCTTCGGCGCTCAGGCCCACGGCATTCACCGGCAGGCAGTCACGGATGAATTCCTTCTCCAGCGCCACGCCTTCGCGCATGATGTTGAGCAGTTCCTCGCGGAACTCAGCGGTCCAGATGTCGGGATTCTCCTCGATGAGGTCCATGAACAGATTGCGGAAGACTTCGATGTGGTTCGATTCATCCCGCAGCGTGTAGCGGAACATCTGACCGATGCCGGGGAACTTGTTCTGGCGGTACAGGCTCAGGATCATGCCAAAGAGGCCGTAGAACTGGGTGCCTTCCATGCACTGGCCGAAGACGAAGATGTTCTTCGCCAGCAGTTGCTTGTTTTCGAGCAGGGTGAGGTCGAGATCGCGGCGCAGGTTGTTGGAGTGTTTGGTGACGAACTCGTTTTTCTTCACGATCGTCGGGATCTGCTCAAACATAGCCTCGCACTCATGGGGGTTGATGCCCAGGGAGGAAATCATGTACAGCAGGGAGTCCGCATGGATGTTCTCCTCATGGGCATGGCGGCCCAGGACGAGCTTCAGTTCGGGGGCGGTCACCAGCTCACGAACGACATGCTGCACGTTGTCTCCCACGATGCCTTCAGCGGCGCTGAAGTAGCCGATGCCCATCATGATGATCCAGCGTTCATTCTGGGATACATCGTTGGAACGCCATTGTTCCACGTCTTTCTGCATCTGAATGTCTTCCGGCTCCCAGTGATTGGCCTTCATGATCCGGTAGAGATCATAAGCCCACTGATATTTCAGCGGGAGGAGGTTGAAGGTCATGCTCTTGCGGCCATTGATCACCTTCTTGGCGGCAAAGGCAGCCTCAGCTTTGTCCTGATCGAGTGGAAACTCGCGATTGCCAATCTTGTAGGTTTTTTCCATGACGAATTCGTTTCAGATTGAGGGGGTGGATTTGATGTTTTCGCGAAATTGACAGAAAATTCGGCCAGCACTATAAATACCAGATATTGCGGATGCCGAGGCGGATCATGCACAAGATATTGTGTTCTGGCGAGATGTTTTTCCCAGCCATTGTGCAAAATTGCGTTTCACATCGTAGATTCAAGGGTTCCACGGCGAAAAAAAATTCCCGGCGTCAAAATGCCGCCCATGATGAGCGAAAATGAGAATTTTTTCAGCGCTGCCCGAAGTCGCCAAAAAACGCAGCCGGGGCTAAAAATATCCAGAACTCGGTAGCGGCAGAGACCTGAAGCTGATCTTGTCACACTATCTGCTGGTGCTGAACCTATGAATTTCCGTCAAATCACCCACGGCGTGCTGGTCGCCACCCTTCTGAGTTCGTGTGCGGTCAATGTTCCACAGGGCACGCCCCCGCCAGGAGTCACGGTCGATCTGGTGCCAAATGGCCGTTATGCACGCAGGGTACACCGGCCCATGCGGCCCACCTACATCACCATCCACGCCACGGAGAACTACGCACGGGGCTGCGGGGCCTATGCGCATGCCCAGATGCTTAAAACCGGCTCGCTCAAAGGACGGCACAATGCCATCGGCTACATTGGCTGGCATTTCACGGTGGATGACCACTCCATCTACCAAAGCCTGCCAACCAATGAGCGCGGAGAACACGCCGACTATGATGGGCAGGGCAATCGCAGCTCCATCGGCATCGAAATGTGCGAAAATCGCGGCAATGACCGCGCTCGCACTCTGGACAAAACAGCGCGTCTGGCCGCCTGGCTGATGAAGGAGTACGACATTCCGCTGAGCCACGTCGTGCCACACCAGCACTGGCTCATGGTTCGCCACGATGATCACCGCAATCTCGGCCACAAAAACTGCCCGCACTTCCTGATGGAGCATGGCCGCCCCGGCGCGAAATGGCAGGCGTTTCTGAACAAGATCGCGGCGTATCGGCGTGGGCTGTAAAATTTATTATCTTGCCACGTCCTTCACCCCACGCTGGAGTCTGCCACATGGCTCAAAATCTCGACGCTCTTCGGCTAGCACTCCAACATTCGCCCGACAATGCGCCGCTGCTGATGCTCTTTGCGGACGCCTGTCTGGATGAAGGGCTCCTGGATGAGGCAGAGCAGAGCTTTCAGCGCGTGCTGAAGGACGACCCTGCCCATGCAGAGGCACGCCTGGGCCTCGCCCGTGTCGCGTTGCTTCAAGGCAAGACCTCTCAGGCGGCGGTGCGCGCCGAGCAGATCGTGTCCGACACACCCTCGTGTGCGGCTGCTTATCTGCTGCTGGCGCGCATACACATCACCGAGGGCGATCTGCCGAAGGCCCGGGCCATGTATGACAAGGGCATCGCCTTGAACCGCTCCTTGGCGGACCCCGGCATTGAAAAAGATCTGCACGGCATCAAACCCTCCGGGGATGAGGCCTCCGGCCGCAAGCGTGGTGCCATGACGTCCAGCGGCACTCCCATCGAATTGGTGGAAGAGGACAAAGATGATGATGCCGGTCACCCACGCGGCGGTGCCGCCTTCGATCTCGGGCTGGCCGAATTTGGCAAACCAGAGCTCAATTTCTCCAGTGTCGGCGGCATGGAAGCGCTGAAGGAGGAGATCCGCATGAAGATCATCTACCCGCTGCAGCATGCGGAACTGTTCAAGGCCTACGACAAAAAAGTCGGCGGGGGAGTGCTGCTCTACGGCCCGCCCGGCGTGGGCAAGACGCTGATCAGCAAGGCCACCGCTGGCGAGATCAAGGCCAACTTCATCGCCCTGGGCCTGCACCAGATTCTCGACATGTGGATCGGCGGCTCGGAGAAAAACATGCACGAGGTCTTTGAGCTGGCCCGTCAGAACGCGCCCAGCATTCTGTTCTTTGATGAAGTGGATGCGCTCGCGGCGGACCGCCGTGATCTGCGGCAAAGCGCTGGGCGCAATCTCATCAACGCCTTCCTCTCCGAAATGGATGGAGCGGAGTCGAACAACGACGGCGTGCTCATCCTCGGCGCCACGAATGCGCCCTGGCACATTGATCCTGCGTTTCGGCGTCCGGGCCGCTTTGACCGCACCTTGTTTGTACCCCCGCCGGATGAAGCCGGACGTGCTGCCATCATCGAGGTCATGGCGCAGAAGAAACCGATTGGTGAACTGGACCCACGGGCGCTCGCCAAAAAAACCGAAGGTTTCTCCGGCGCGGATCTCAAGGCGGTCTTTGATCTCGCCACGGAAGACGTGATGAACGAAGTCATGCGCACCGGGAAGGTCATCCCGCTGACCACGAAGGATCTCATCAAAGCTGCAGGCCGCCACAAGGCCACGACGAAGGCCTGGTTCGAGAGCGCGAAGAATTACGCGATGTATTCCAACCAAAGCGGCTTCTACGATGACGTGTTGAAGCACCTCGGTCTCATGAAGCGCTGAACCACCTGACGGCGCATGGCTGACGATTTTCATCCCTCCCCTGATGCGGCCTTTGCCCGTGGCCGCCTGCTGCAAAGCCAGCACCGCATGCAGGATGCCATTGCCTGCTACCAGCAGGCGCTCGAGCTCGATGCGCATCACACGCCCAGTTACATCATGCTCGCGCTGTGCTGGATGCACGATGATGACACCGCGCCGAAATCGATCGATGCGGCCCAGCGTGCCGTGGCGCTTGAACCGGAAAACGCCTTTGCCCGCAGCGTCCTGGCGCTCGCGTTAAACGCGAATGCCAAAGACGGCCAGACTGCTGCGGTCAAAGTGGCGCTGCAGCATGCTGAAGAAGCGGTGAATCTCGATCCCGACAGCGATTTCAGCCACGCTGTGCTCGCGCGCCTGCACCTGCGCCTGCGCGATTATCCGAAAGCGGAAGCCTCGGCCCGCGCCGCGCTCTCGCTGGACACCGAGAACACCATGGCGGCCGAAGTGCTCTCCGCCGCGCTGCTGCTCCAGAGGAAGGATGGCGACAATCAGGACCTCATCAAATACCAGCTGGAGCGCAATGCTGAAGACGACAGCGCGCACACCAGCGCCGGCTGGATGGCGGTGATGAAGGGGGATCACAAACAAGCCAACCAGCATTTCCTCGAAGCTCTACGGCTGAATCCCATGAATGAAAATGCACGCCTGGGCCTCATCGAGTCCTTCCGTGCACGGTCATGGCCGTACCGCCTGCAACTGAAGTTTGCGCACTTCATGAACCAGTTCACGGAAGGGCGGCAGACCGCCATCATGTTCGGCGGTTTCATCTGCTACAGGCTTCTCAGCAGTTATCTCAAGACCGTCTCGCCCATCCTCGGCTCGGTCGTCATCGGTGCCTGGCTGGTGTTCGTGCTGTGGGCGCATCTGGCGCGCGGATTCAGCTCGGCCTTCATTGTGATGGATCGTTTCGCACGGGAGGCGCTGCGCCCACGCGAGTACTGGGAGGGCGTGGTGGTGGGCGGGCTGATCTTTGCCTCCGTCTCCAGTCTCGTGCTGGGCTTTGCATGGCATCTGGTGGACGAGGGTAGTTTTGCAGCCCTGGTCTGCATCTTCGCCGCTGTGGTCAACGCCGCCGCCTTCACCAATGACCACTGGATTGGCCGCAATGTCTATGGCACCGCCGCCGCTCTGGCCGGCGTGGGCGCACTCTACGCCACACTGGATATTTTTGCCGACCTGCGCCTGCCTTTCGCCGGAGAAGTCGGCGGCCTAGCCATCCTGCTCGGCGTGGCTGCCACGTGGCTGCGCGGCTTCGGTGTGCTGTATCGGTGAGCGGCAGGCGCAGCAAACCCTTGTATCTCTGCAAGCACAGGGAGGACGTGCCGATCATTGATGAGGTGAAGCACACGCTGTACAAAAAGTAGCGCCCGGCTGTGCCTGAGGGCATTGCGTTGAAAGAGCGTCGCTTTGACTGCGTCCTCACTCTTTCAACCATGAAACTCGCCCTGACTCTACTCTTTGCCCTCTCCTTGCATGCCTTCGCGGATCTCGCGGGCGGCAGGCCGAACATCATTCTCGTCATGACGGATGACCAGGGCTACGGCCAGCTGGCGTGTCATGGCCACCCCTGGCTGAAGACGCCGAACATCGACGCACTGCATGCACAGAGCCTGCGCTTCACGCGCTTCCTCGTCAGCCCTACGTGCTCGCCCACGCGCAGCGCGATCATGACGGGCCGGCATCCGATGAAGAACGGCATCACGCACACGATTCTGGAACGCGAGCGCATGACGCTGGACGCCACCATCCTGCCGCAGGTGCTTAAAACGGCAGGCTACACCTCCGGCATCTTTGGCAAATGGCATCTCGGTGATGAAGAAGCGTATCAACCGAACAAGCGAGGCTTTGATGAAGCCTTCATTCACGGTGCCGGTGGCATCGGCCAGGCCTATCCCTGCTCCTGTGCGGATGTGCCGGACAACAAGTACGTGGACCCGGTCATCCGTCACAACGGCAGTTTTGTGAAGACGCATGGCTTCTGCACGGATGTCTTCTTCACCGCCGCACTGGGCTGGATGAAGCAGCAGAAGGACAGCGGCAAACCGTTCTTCACCTACCTGACAACAAACGCACCGCACGGCCCGTACATCGCGCCGGAGAAGAACGCGAAGCGCTTCACCGATCTCGGTTTTGGCAAAGAGCAGGCCGGATTTTACGGCATGATCGAGAACATCGACGAAAACATGGGCCGTCTGGCGGAGAAGCTGAAGGAATGGGATCTGTACAAAAACACGGTCGTCATTTTCATGTCTGACAACGGGACCACCGGCGGCGGCTCGGGCGTTCCCGGCAAGGATCTCGCGCCAGGGTATCCGTTCTTCAACGGCGATCAGGTGGGCCTGAAAGGGTCCACGGATGAAGGCGGCGTGCGCGTGCCTTTCTTCATCCGCTGGGATGGCAAAATCAATGCCGGGCGTGACATCAGCAGCATCGCCGCACACATCGACCTGCTGCCCACTTTTGCCGCGCTGGCCGGTGCCGAGCTGCCGAAGAACCAGGTCGAAGGCCGCAGCCTGCTGCCGCTGATCGAAGGCAAGGCCGACAAATGGGAGGACCGCTACCTCTTCACCCACGTCGCGCGCTGGCCCACGGGGGTCGAACCCAACACGCAGGAATTCCTCAATTACGGCGTGCGCAACCAGCGCTTCCGCTTCGTCGGCCCGCGTGGAGGTGGCGGCAACCCGAAGAAGAACAAAAAGGCTGCTGCATCACCCACCAAAGGCGCGCTTTACGATCTCGAAGCCGATCCGTATCAGAAGACAGACGTCAGCGGCGACTACCCGGAAGTGGCCGAGAAGATGAACACCGCGTACGAGGCCTTCTGGAAGGAAGCGCGCCCCCTCATGGTCAACGAAACCGCGCCCATGTCTCCCACGAAGCCCTACTGGGAGCTTTATGAGAAGCAGCTCAAGTCTGGGGGGATTCCCGACTGGACGCCGCCCTCGCTTTAAGTGAGCAGGGTGCTGCCCTGGCGCGGCTGGTACACACAGGCTGGATCTTCCGCAAAGGGATCACCCGTGATGCCATAGGCGCGTGCTCTGGAGCCGCCGCAGACGGTGCGGTATTCGCAGCGTCCGCATTTACCGCCTAGGGCATCGTTGTCACGCAGTGAGACAAAGAGCGGATGATGCCGGTAAATCTCTGCCGGATGCTCGTCGCGCACATTGCCGCAGTCAAAGGGCAGGAAGCCGCTGGGAGACACTACGCCGGTATGAGAGATGAACATCACCCCGCGCCCGTCGCGAATGCCGAGCGGTGAGCGCATGCCGGGGCGCTGCCTGCCGCCTGCGCCATGCTTCTGGATCAGCACGCGGCGGAAGTGGTGCCCCTCGGTGGTTTTGATGGCGAAGGGAGCCTTACCAACGAGCGAGGCCATGTCTTGAAAAACGTGTTCGATGTCCTGTGAGTCAGGAAGATCGGCGATGCCTGCACGACCAGTCGGCACCAGCAGGAAGACACTCCACATGGCGGGCTTCAGCTCAAACATGAGCTTCTTGAAGGCCTCATACTCACGCAAATTGCCGCGTGTGAGCGTGGTGTTGATCTGCACGCTCAGATCCGCCGCATGGGCGCGATGCACCGCCGCGATGGTGCGGTCAAACGTGCCCTTCACTCCGCGAAAGGCATCATGTGTCTCGCGTGAAGCGCCGTCCAGGCTCAGCGAGATGCGCTCGACACCCGCCGCTTTGATTGCCGCAAAGTCCGCGTTCATCAGCCGCGCCGTCGCTGAAGGACTCAGCCCCACACGCAGGCCTGCCTCGGTCGCCTCGCGCACCAGATCCAGTGCATCCGTGCGCATGAGCGGATCTCCCCCGGTGAGGATGAGCATCGGCGGATTCAATTCGGCGAGCTGACGGATCAGCCGACTCGATTCCTCACGATTTAATTCATCGGGATGATGATGAGGCTGCGCCTCGGCCCTGCAGTGTCTGCACGCCAGCGCACAGGAGCGCGTGATCTCCCAAAAGACGAGGAAAGGACGTTCATCAAAACCATCGTAGGCCATCGAGGCCACCCTGGACCCCTCGGGATTGCTCAGCGCTGTGTTCATACGAGAAACTAACGGATGAATGACGCCGCAGTCCCTCCTGCACGTGGGGAATGCTGTGCTGATTTTGCGGGGTGCTTGGAGGCTACTCATCATCCCGCTTCACGAAGCGCCTGCGATGCCACAGCAGCCAGAGTGCGGCGAGCAGCGCCCAAGTCAGGGCAGCGTAGATGTGGTGTGAGACCGTCGTGGAAGGCACCCAGGCAGGCGTGGCGCGGGTGATGGCGGCCAGAACGCCGAGGAAGATCAGGAAGCGCACCCACTTACTCTTCACCAAGAAGCCATCGAGGTCGCCGCTGTGGCCGAACAGCACCCGGCTGCCGACGATGAGCATCAGCATGCCGAAACCGCCGATGTAGAGCAGATGCTCCACGCTGACATGCTGCGCGTAGAAGAAACCGGCGAGTGCCAGGCCAAGCCAGCCGAGGATCAGCGCCCAAAACAAACCCGTGGTGAGCGATCCGCTTTGCACCGTCTTCCAGCGCACTTCGATGAGCAGATACCCCGCCGTCACGAGCGCCCGCAGCGCATAGCCCGTGATGATCAGGCCGCAGGCTTCGAGGAAAAAGCTGACCACGAGCAGAACCGCCGCTGCGAGGGCGCGCACGAGCTTTGTCCGGATCTGTGCCGCTGTTTTGGGATCGCCGAAATCACCGCCGAGCATGCGTGGGAATACAAACGCGCCGATGCCCAGCACCGGTGGCAGCAGCAGGCCCTGATAGAGCAGGAGATTCGCGAGGCGGAGACGCTGCGGATCGAGCAGCGTCTCCGGAGACAGCAGCAGTGACGCACCTGTGATGCCACAGATCAGACCGGTGAGCGCGAGAAGAAGCTGCGGCGGCGGTGCTTCTTTGCGGAACTTCACCACGCGGATCACGAGGCACAGCAGCAGCGAACCGAGGAGCGCGATGAAGCATGCATCTCCCCAAGCCATATGCAGGGTGAGATGGCAGACGCCAGAGGCCTGATGCCATGCGAAGAGCCAGATCAGCTCCAGCGGCGTGAGCTTCGGGGCCGTGGCCATGCGCGGCCCGGCGGTGCCGAGAAAGCCGACGACAAATGCCGCGCCGAACGCCTCGATCATGATCCGCGCGTGAACGAAGCTCGGATAAAAGCCGATCTGCCGGGCATAAAACAGCGGCCATAGCGCCACGCCGATGATGCTCCACACCGCACCGCTGAAAAAGAACAGGCGATACGGCTCAGACGCGAGCCAGCGCAGGCCGCTTTTGTGCGGTCCTGCGGCCTTGTGCTTCTTGTGTTTGCAGGCGGGGAACTGGCTCATGTGAAAGGCAAAATAGGTGCGTGTTGTTTTAGTGCGAGGCTGGCAGGATCGCATCGGGGATCAAGAAAGTGATTGATGTGATCTGCGTTTGGCGCGGCGAGCAAACAAAGCGCATCCTGCGCAGGATCGGTGCATTGAAGGATCGACCGTCCCATTTTATCCATGCAGCAGCCGAACATGAAACTCATTCTCTCAACTCTTGCCACGATCAGCCTCATCATGACGCTGCTGGTCAATGCCGCCATGGCCATTGATCCCGCCGCTGTTGAGCTCACAGCCAAGGACGCTGTGCCTGCCCGTCTGGAGCAGACGCGCTGAGCGCTGCCCATCTTTTAATAGCCGTCCGCCGCAGTGAGTGCCGGGAGTCGCTCGCTGGAGCGATTTTGGTTGCTGAAAAAAGATGCTGAATCGACCACATGGCAGCGTTTGATCACCTCGCCATGAGGTTTTCTCTTTTCTTCATCACCTTACTTTTTCTCTCCGCATGCCACCGCACCGAGCGAGTCGGCCCGTGGAATCTCACCGAACTCAAAAACAACGTGCCCGCAGTGAAGTGGGTGCGGCAGGATCAGCCGATTCATTCGCTGACTTTTGCTGGAGAGAAGTATCAGGACAAGGATACCGAGGTCTTCGCGTTTTATGCCTCGCCGATCACACTTGGCGAGGCAAAGCCCGGCACCAAGTTTCCCGGTGTGGTGCTCATTCACGGCGGTGGCGGCACGGCGTTCGCGGACTGGGTGCATCTGTGGGCCAAGCGCGGCTACGCGGCCATCGCGATGGATTTGAACGGCTCGCGTCCGCCGGATCCGGAGTTTGATCCGAAGACCCGCATGGCGAGTGGCAACGGCCATCGCGGCGTCCGCACACGCTTGCCGAATGGTGGGCCTCCGCACGCTCATGCGGAAAAATTCGACTGCATTCTCACCCCAGACACGAGTGATGACTGGCCCTTTCACGCCGCCGCGAGCGTGATGCGTGCACACTCCCTGCTGCGCAGCTTCCCGGAGGTGGATGCGGAGCACACCGCCGTCACCGGCATCAGCTGGGGTGGG
>NCCR01000153.1:9958-27466 GCA_002279765.1 Verrucomicrobia bacterium 12-59-8
CCGAACACCGCGCGCTGTGGGTGAAGGAATACGATCCCGGCAGTCTGCTGCCACGCTGCCATGTGCCCATCCTTTTCGTGAATGGCACCAACGACGTCCACTACGTGCTCGACAGCTACATGAAGAGCTACAACGCCGTGCCTGGAGAGAAGCACATCCGCATCCAGGTCAAGATGCCGCACGGGCATCCGCCCGGCTGGGCACCCAGGGAGATCGGGATTTTCATCGACTCGAAGTGTCGCAGGGGTGATCCTTTGCCAAACCCGGGCGCACCCGTCGTATCCGGTGATCATGTGACCGTCGCATACGAGAGCAAAGTGCCACTGAAGAAAGCCGAGCTCAACTACACCACCGACACCGGGCTGCGCTCCAAACGCGAATGGAAATCCGTCCCTGCCACCCTGGATGGCAACAAAATCTCCGCCCCCAAACCGCCTGCGGATGCCAACACATGGTTCATCACCGTCAGCGACGAACGCGATGCGATGGTGAGTACGGTGGTGGAGTTTGCGAAGTAGCCATTCCAAACCGGGGCAAAAAGTCCAAATTTGGTGATGGGCGCGGCCCATCGCTGACGTTGCATCGGGCTGATGAAACGGAACATCTCTCGACGCACAGGAATCAAATGGATGACGGCAGGCACGCTCATGGGCCTCAGCGCCCATGAAGCCGCGCATGCTGCCCAGGATCAAGTGACAGCCACAGCCGATGGCTGGGCCAAGACGCATGACCGTGTGTTTCTCGGCGGTGAGTTTTGGGCGAATCCGATGGAAGACTGGCGCGTGAGCGAAGGCGGTGCAGAATGTCTGAGCATGGGCGGCGGTCGCAGCGTGCATTCGCTGACGCATCAACTGACGCAAGGCGGTGGGTTCACGATGAGTGTGACGCTGACGCGGCTGGAGATCGGGAAATCCGACGGCGGCGCGGGCTTCCGCATCGGCATTCGCAGCGAGCTCAGCGAGCACCGCAGCAACTGCTTTGTGCAGAAGGGCATCAACGCCGGCTGGCAGGGCGATCAGCTCGTGCTGGGGCCAAAGATCGCGCCGCTCAAAGACGGCAGCGTTTTGAAGCAGGTGCGGCTGACGCTTAAAGGAGCGACTGAACTCGACAAGAGCATTTTGACACTGACCGCGCATGCCGTGGACTCCGGAGCAGTGCTGGGCACGATTACCGATACCTTCCGCGCAGACGAGATCATGGGCAATGTCTCCATCGCCAACAACTTCGCCGGTGCGGTGGCGGGAGCGAAGAAGAACAAGGGCAAGGCGGGTGCAGCAGCGGGAGGACGCTACCGGTTTCAAAATTGGACACTGGAAGGCAATGCCTTCGCCGTGACACCCGATCATCAGTTTGGGCCGTTGCTGTGGTCGATGTACTCGCTGAGTGATTCGCGCACGGACGATGGCTTTGTGATGAAGCTCAGCGCGCTGACGGGCCCGATGGGAGCAAAGGACAGCCAGGTGGTCGAGCTGCAGGTGCAGAAGGGCGGCGTGTGGAAATCCCTCGGCGAGGCGAAGCTGGATCCCGATGCGTGGGTGGCGACGTTCCGCATTCCGAAGTGGGACGCGAAGCAGGCCACGCCCTACAAGGTGGTATATCGCGAGAAGCACACGGACGGCAGCGAGACGCCGCATGAATGGGCGGGAACGATCAAGGCGAACCCTGAGGGCCGGCCGCTGCGCATGGCGGCGCTGACCTGCCAGAACGACTACGGCTTCCCTTATGCGCCCGTGGCGCAGAACTTGCTGAAGCTCGATCCTGATCTCGTCTTCTTCTCCGGCGACCAGATTTATGAGAACCATGGCGGCTTTGGCCTCATCCGCGAACCTGCGGAACCCGCGATCCTGAACTACCTGCGCAAGTTTTACCAGCACGGCTGGGCCTTCCGCGAAGTGATGCGCAATGCTCCCACACTCTGCCTGCCTGATGATCACGATGTGTTTCAGGGCAACATCTGGGGCGAGGGCGGCAAGAAGATGGAGGTGGGCGATGCAGGCGCGTCCTCCAAGGGTGGCTACATCGAACCGGCGCGCATGGTCAATGCAGTACACAAGACCAACGTGGCGCACCATCCAGATGCGTATGATCCCAAACCGGTGCTGCAGGACATCAGCGTTTATTACGGCGACATGCTGTACGGCGGCGTCAGCTTTGCGATCATCGCTGACCGTCAGTGGAAGAGCGGGCCGGAGCATGTGGATACGGGCAGCGGCCGCGCTGACCACGTGCCTGATCCGAACTTTGACACCTCGAAGCTGGACAAGCCGGGCCTCGTGCTGCTGGGCGAGCGACAGGAAGAGTTTCTCAAAAAATGGGCGCAGGACTGGCGCGGGCACACGCTGAAGGCCGTGCTGAGCCAGACGGTGTTTGCGAATGTGGCGACGCATCATGGCGGGCCGGATGGGTATCTGAAAGCCGATCTCGATTCCGGCGGCTGGCCGCAGACGCCGCGCAATCGTGCGGTGGAGATCATGCGGCCTTCCATGGCGCTGCACATCAATGGCGACCAGCATCTCACCACACTGACCCAGTACGGCGTGGAAAAGCAGCGCGACAGCAACTGGTCCTTCTGCACACCCGCCATTTCCGCTGGTTATCCGCGCTGGTGGCTGCCGGATGAGATGAAGATGCCGCACGAAAACCGGCCCAAGCATGGACAGGCCAACACGGGCGAATTCATCGACGGGCTAGGCAACATGGCCTACGTGTATGCCGTCGGCAATCCGGAGGTCGGCCAGGCACCGAACCGGTATGACAAAGCGCACGAGAAGGGCAGCGGCTTTGGCTTCATCACCTTCGACACGGAGAAGAAGACTTACTTCATCGAGTCCTTCCGTTTCCTCATCGACGCGACCGACGGCAAGCCCACAAACCAGTTCCCCGGCTGGCCGGTGACACTCCTGCAGCAGGAGAATCGCGGTGAGAATGTGCTTGGGTGATGGCTTGGACCATGATCAGCATCCAGCCCCTTTTATACAAGTTCACTTCTTCTCAAGCGACATCAGCTCGATCTTCCGAAACCACACTGGCTGTCCTTCCGCCTGCAGCGCGATGTGGCCGTAGCCGAGCATCACATCGCCACCCGCTTCCACGATGTCGCTTGCCGGGGAGATCTTGCAGGCCGCGTCGAGCTGTGGGCACTGGTAGCGCAGGACTTCGACGCCGTTGATGCGGTGGATGATCTCGTCATTGCCGCGCACTTCGACCTCGGCACGCACCCATTCCTCCGGAGGAAAAGTTGGCGCACTGGATTTAACGATATGCTTGGTGATCAGCTCGCCACCCATCTCGACATGCGTGCCGGGCGTGCAGAGATTGGCCGTGGAGCGTGGGCCTTTGCCTTCATCCGCCAGAAACTGCATCTCCAGGCTCGAAGGGAATCCCTGATCAAAGCGCATGCTTTGCGGTGGCTGCGCATGCAGCATCACGCCGCTGTTGAGGTTCACATACTTGGGTGCATCCGGCATCATCTTGCCAGTGAAGCGGTACTCCATGCGCAGGATGTAGTGCGAGTAGGCGAGGTTGGTGAAGAGGTGCCCGTACTGCTGGTCAAACTTGTCGTAGCCGTCGTAGCTCACCTTCAGGATGCCGTCCTCCACCTGAAAGGTGTTTGCATAGTTTTCACCCAGCGGCCGCTTGGCGATCTTGATCGTCCAGCCCGTGAGATCCTTGCCATTGAAGAGCGGGATCCATTTGGGTTCGTCTGCTCTCGCGGTCAGACAGGCGAGAACGAGGAGAAGAGTCGAGAGGGTGCGGAACATGTCGTTCATCTTGGCGGTGGCAGCGCTGTTTCCAATCAGAACCTTTCACGGCATGTCTCAGAGAGGGGTGAAAATTTTCACGAAAAACGCACGCTTCATTCGACGCCCACGGAAGTGCCGCTAGGGTCGGCAGATGGATACACAATGGACTGACAAGAGCGTCATCGTCACCGGCGGTGGCGGCGGTATGGGACAGAGCGCGGCGAAGCGATTTGCAGACGCTGGCGCGAGAACATTCGTCTTTGGCCGCACGCTGGAATCGCTGCAGGCCACGGCGGCACTCTCCCCGCGCATCATCCCCATTGTGTGTGACGTTGCCGACTCGGCCAGCGTGGCCTCTGCACTCGCGCAGGTACTGGCGCATGGCCCCATTGCCGCTTTGATTCACACCGCCGGCATCAACACGCCCGACCGCTTCATGGCGCACGCGGACCCGAGCAAACTCGCGAGCGAAGCCAGCTGGCGCAGCGTGATGGACATCAATGTGATGGGCGTGGTGAACATGATTCAGGCTGTCTCCAAACCGATGGCGGAAAGCGGCGGCGGCAAGATCGTCGTCGTCTCCTCCACCGCCGGGCATGGCTTTGACTCGTATGCCGGCGTGCCCTACACCGCCAGCAAGTGGGCCGTGCATGGCCTGCTCTTCACCGCCCGCATGCAGCTCAACGCGCATGGCATCGTCCTCTCCGAATACGCCCCCGGAGAGGCCCTCACGCCCCTCGTGGAAAAGCGCCCCGTGAAGCCTACTGCCGAACACCGCAGCGCCATGATCCAGACCGAAGACTGCGCCGAGACGCTCTACTTCATCGCCTCCCAGGCACACAGCATGAGCGTCATCCAGCTTCCCGCGTACCAGCCCTTCGGTGGCATGCCTCCGCAGATCTCAGCGCCGTGGCTGGCGGGTTTGGATATTGGTCCAAAGCGATAGCTTCCATCTATCCACCTCTTTCTCCCGGAAGGATCCGAGCCATGGGACGAAGACCAAGACGCTGAAAAGACTTCGCCTCATTCGCGTTCACTCCGCACTCATGATCCGCGCCCTGCTCCTCTTCATCGCTCTCGCAACCCTCACGGTCAAAGCAGTCGATCTCTCCGTCGCCGCTTATCCTTCCATTCAGGACGCGCTGAATGCGAATCCGAACCGCATGCTTTTTGTGCCGGCGGGGGACTATGTGATCACTGAAAAGATCCGCATCCGTGGCGAGCGCAGCGGGTTGTTTGGCCCCGGGCGCATCATTCAGCAGAGCGCGGATCAGCCGATCATTGAGATCGAAAACGCCAAAGCGCGGAGATTCGCGATCTGACGCTCACGCGGCCGGAGGGGAAGATGGAGTCCCGCAACGAAGGCATCCTCGCCATCAAATGCCGCGACCTCGTGCTCGACAACGTGCGGGTCATCGACAACCGCAGCCCTGCGGGTGCCATCACCGTGAGAGAGAGCAAGGACACGCGCATCAGCCGCTGCCTCGTGCGCAACTACATGCGCGTCAGCATTGTTGACCGCACGCAGAGCACGGACTGGGGCTATGCCTTCAATTGTACCGACGGCACCGGCATCAACGTGACGTACAGCACCGGCTCGCTGGTCGAATGCAACCGTGTCATCGAGGACAACTTCGTTCCGACTCAGGAAGTGAAGGCCCGATACAAGCTGGGGGACTACGTGAAAAAGAACGCGGTCAAAGGCACCATCATGAACCAGCAGGCCTGGGACGCGAACTACACCGATGCCTGGCAGCAGGGCTCCGGCATCGTGATCAATGCCCCGGAGGTGAATGACCTCACACGCGTGATCGGCAACCACATCGAGAACGCCGCGCAGGGTTTGGACATTCATGCGGACCACGTCATCGTCTCGCAGAACATCATCACCAATGCTTTCATCGGCATGAAGGCCATGCACGGCTCACGCAATGTCCTCATCACCGGCAATCAGTTTGTACGGAACTCCCTCTGGGCCATCGGCCTCATGCCCGGTGCCGCCGCACATCCCGCCACTGACGACAAGCCGGAGAACGCCGACGGCGGCTCCATCATCAGCAATAACATCATCTCCGACTTCGGCCACGGCGACGCCCACTGGATCTGGGGCGATGAACGCTCTCCCATCAAATTCGACAACGGCCAGCAGCCCGACGACCCGCCGCTTACCGACGTCATCATCACCGGCAACGTCATTCATTCCATCGGCAAGCCCCGCTACAAATACGCCGTCATCATCCCCGGCGGTCCGAATGCGCCAAGAGGGCTGCATTTCTCCAACAACCTGTTTCATCCGGGCACGCAGGGGGCTTGCAACACGGAGTTGCCGGAGTGATTCAGAAGTCTCTGGTAAGTACGACAGGCACTCTTGCCTGTCGGTCAGCGGCACCGCCATTCTCCAGATATGCACCGAGTTTCAATAGAATGACGAAAGCGTCAGATTGCCGGGCGACCTGATAGTGTAACTTGCAGGAGGTTGGTTTCAGCGGAACGCTGACCGACAGGCAGGAGTGCCTGTCGCACTTCAAGCCATGCTTCGCACGGCTGAATTGAGTCTCCGCTGGCCACTAATCGTTACCGCCGAAACTCGCTGAACCGCACCTTCAGCTTGTCTTCGAGCTGCGTGATCTGCCACTTCTCCTTGGCGTCGATGAGCGCGAGGGACATGCCCTTCTTCCCGGCGCGAGCTGTTCTGCCGCTGCGGTGAGTGTAGTATTCGAGCTGGTCGGGAAGCTGGTGGTGAATGACGAAGGACAAATCTGCCACGTCGATGCCGCGTGCGGCCACATCCGTGGCGACGACGAACTGGACGCGCTGCTTTTTGAAGGCGCGCATGACTTTGTCGCGCTCCTTCTGCCATAGAGCTCCATGGCACCGGCCTTGGTGCGGCAGAAGATGATGCCGCGCCGCTCCTTCTGGCGCTGGAGGAAGTCGAAGATGTAGGCGGTCTTTTGATCGCGTTTGCAGATGGCAAAGCGGTGGTCGATGTCGCGATTGACCACGTTCGCCTGATCGATTTGGATCGAGTGCGGGTTGGCGGACATGCTGCCCTTGATGAGGTCCTGAATACCCGCCGGGAAGGTCGCGGAAAAGAGCCAGGTGCTGCGCCGCATGGCCGCAAGCTTGAGGATTTCGGTGAGCTGCTTTTTGAAGCCCATGCTCAGCATTTCATCCGCCTCGTCCAGCACGACATAGCGGACGAATTCCAGCGTCAGCGCGTCACGCTCGATCAAGTCGAGCAGTCGGCCCGGCGTGGCGACGACGATGTGGGTGGGGCGTTTCAGCGCGTCCGTCTGGCGGTCGATGTTGTCGCCGCCGCTGACGACTTCGATGAAGATTTTGTCGGTGTACTTGGTGAAGCGGAAGAGCTGCTTGCCGATCTGCTTGGCCAGCTCGCGTGTGGGCGCGAGGACGAGCCCCTGGATGTCCCGGTGCTTGGGGTTCATCTTGGTCAGCAGTGGCAGCCCAAAGGCGGCGGTCTTGCCGGTGCCGGTCTGGGCCTGGGCGATGAGATCGCTGCCGTCCTTGAGCAGAAACGGGATCACCGTGGACTGCACCGCCGTCGGGGTGACGATGCCCAGCTCCTCCAGACCACGGATCATCTCCGGTGGGATTCCGAGGGCGGCAAAAGGATGGGGGGCAGTTTCTGACATCCGATGTCTTCCATCACGTTGGGCCGGAATGCCAGCAGAATGAAACATGGACAAATCCGCAGGGAGAGGCCCGTTGCATCAGGACTCCCTCAGCCATGAAATATTTCACTCGGATTTTCCCGTTTCTGCTGCTCGCCAGCCATTCAGTAATGTCAGCGGCTGAGAAGCCCATCGTGCTGTGGCCGGGGGGAGCTCCAGGGGCGCTTGGCACTGCGGCGAAGGACATCCCGACGCTCACGCCTTATGTGCCTGAGAAGGCCAGCGGTGCAGCGATGCTGCTCATTCCGGGCGGCAGCTACTCGGGCATCTATGAGGGGCAGGCGGAGCCGTTTGCACGCTGGCTCAATGAGCAGGGCATCACGGTCTTCGTGCTGCGATACCGGCTCGGCAGTGCGGGCTATCGTTATCCGGCGCAGCTGCAGGATGCGGTGGAGTCCATGCGGCAGATCCGTGGCGATGCCACGCGCTGGAAGATCGACCCTGCGCGCATCGGCGTGATGGGTTTCTCCGCCGGGGGGCATCTCACCTCCACGCTGATCAATCGCCCTGAAGACGGCGAGATTGATGGACGCAAAACCTCTGTGAGTCCGCGACCGGATCTAGCCATCCTCTGCTACCCCGTCATCAGCATGATCACCAAGCCGCATGGGACTTCGCGCAAGATGCTCATCGGCGAGAAGCCGAGTGACGAACTCGTCCGCAGGACCTCGAGTGAGCTTCAGGCACGCGCCGGTCTGCCGCCCTGCTTCCTCTGGCACACCTGCGAGGACAAACTTGTCCCTGTGGAGCATGTGCAGCTCTATGCCGCCGCGTTGCATCAGAACGGCATCCCCCACGAGCTCCATCTCTACCAGCACGGCGACCACGGCACCGGCCTCATCGGCACGCAGCACCCGTGGTTCGCTGATCTGGTGTTCTGGCTGAAGGCGCAGAAATGGATCTCTGAACCTTGAGTTTGACTCACTGACAAAAATCCCCCTGCTTCACGTTCCCTTATGATCATGAAGTTTGTCCTGACCAGCCTTGTCCTTTTGATACTCCACACTGCGGCGGCCGCAGCGGGACCGAATTTTGTGTGGATCATTGCGGATGACATGTCGCCGGACACCGGGGCCTATGGTTTGAAGGAGGTGAGCACGCCGAATCTCGACCGGCTGGCCGCCGAGGGGCGGCGCTACACGCGGGCCTACGCCACGGCCCCGGTGTGCAGCGCCTCGCGTTCGGCCTTCATCCTCGGCTGCTACCAAACGACGACCGGGCTGCATCCGCACGATGTGGAAAATCCGCAGCCGCTGCCGCCGCGCTACAAACCCCTGCCGGACCTGCTGCGCGCGGAGGGCTGGTTTGTCACGAATGCATCCGCACCCGGCACGATCCGTAATGGGCGTGCCGTCACGAAAGGCAAGACGCACTACAATTTTGCCCACGATCCGGCCAAGATGTATGACGGTGACGACTGGCGGAAGCGCACCCCCGGACAGCCGTTTTTCGCGCAGTTTCAGATCACCGAGCCGCACCGCCCTTTTCCCATTCCTGAAGAGTACGACGAGGCCAAACTGAAGGCCATCCAGATCCCGCCGAACTACCCCGAGCATCCGCTGGTGCGCCGTGACTGGTATGCGTATGAGCGCAGCGTCGAGGTCGTGGATCAGCGTGTCGGGGTCATCCTCGACCAGCTCAAGGAGCAGGGTGTGCTGGACAACACCATCGTCATGTTTTTTGCCGATCACGGCAGGCCGATGCCCTGGGGCAAGCAGTGGCTGAGTGTGGAAGGGCTGCAGGTGCCGCTCATCATGCGCGGCCCAGGCCTGGCTGCTGGCAGTGTCGAAGAGCGGCTGGTCAGCCTCATCGACCTAGCGCCCTCCATGCTCCAGCTTGCGGGGCTGCCAATCCCTCCGTGGATGGAAGGCCGGGCGATCCTCGGGCGCGAATTTCCCGAGCGCAGCATGCTGTTTGCCGCGCGTGACCGCTGTGGCGATGCGATGGACCGCATTCGCGCGGTGATCAGTCCGGACGCGCTGTTTGTGCGCAATTTTCAGCCCTCCCGCTCCCGGCTGAACTGGTCCGGCTACAAGGAGTACAGCTATCCCGGCATGCCGCTGCTGCGCGTGCTGAGCCAGGCTGGCAAGCTCAATGAATTTCAGGCCCAGTGGATGGCTCCTCAACGCGAGGCGCTGGAGTTTTACGATCTCAAAGCCGATCCGCAGGGACTGCACAACATCGCCAAGGATCCCAAGGTGGCAGACAGCATGGCAGCCATGCGCGCAGCCATGGCCAAGTGGATCAACACCAGCCCGGACCGTGGCGTGCAGGGCGATCCACCCACCGAGCCTCCGTTCAGCGCCATTCAGCGGTCCAAGCGTCTCGAATACGAGCGCATCTGGAAGAGCCGCGTGAAGAAAGCCCAGCCCAGCGATGCCGAACGCGTGGCCTGGTGGGAGAAAAGCTACGGCCTCTCTTTAGACCAGCGCATTCCCTGATCTCAGGCGGAAGATTGGCGGCGCTGGCTTCGTTCGCAGAGGTCCATGAAATGTGTTTTCGCTTTGTTGTCCCTGGGTTTGGCGGCTGTGTCTGCTGCTGCTGAACCGTCACGCCCGAACATTCTCTTTCTCTTTGCCGACGATCAGCGCTTTGACACGCAGAGCTGCGCCGGGCATCCCATCGTGCAGACACCCACGGTGGACAGTCTCGCGGCAAAGGGGGTGCGTTTCAGCAATGCGCATGTCACCACGGCGGTGTGCTGGGTGCCATTCCCACCGTGAAGCCGGAGGCGCTGGCCACCATGTATCCGGTGCTGCTGCGCGCGGCGGGCTACCGCACCGGCCACTTTGGCAAGTGGCACATGATCTCGCCGCAGGGCTTCAAGCCGGAGGAGCAATACGACGAGTACGAGGCCATAGGCCGCAATCCCTACTTCAAAACCATGCCGGATGGCACGAAGCGCCACGAAACTGACCTCGTGTGTGACAAAGGCATCGAGTTCATCAAATCCCAGCCGAAGGACAAACCCTTCGCACTGAATCTGTGGTTCAATGCGGCGCATGCCGAGGACAATGACCACCGCCCCGGCATCGGGCTCTACCCGTGGCCGCAATCGGTGGATGGCATGTATGAGGATCGCTCCATCCCTCCGCCGCGTTTGGGCGATCCTGCCATCTATGAGGCACATCCACAGTTCCTCAAAGACTCCATCAATCGCGAGCGCTGGTACTGGGGCTACGACACGCCGGAGAAGTTCGAGACGAATCTCCGCGCCTACTACCGCATGATCAGCGGGATCGACAAGGCCGTTGCGCGTGTGATTGCCGCGCTGGAGGAGGCTGGACTGGCAGACAACACGATCATCGTCTATTCCGGCGACAACGGCTACTACCTTGGAGATCGCGGCTTTCAGGGCAAGTGGTCGCACTATGAGGAGTCACTGCGCGTGCCAATGATCGTCTATGATCCGCGTCTGCCCAAGGAAAAGCGTGGGCGCGTGGTGGATGAGATGGTGCTCAATGTCGATCTGCCTGCCACCTTCATTGACTGGGCCGGAGTCGCGCGTCCGGCCGCCTACGAAGGCCGCAGTCTTGCCACGCTCATCGAAGGCAAGGGCAGCGAGAAACCCTGGAGGGATCATTTCTTCTGCGAGCACCTCGACCTCGCGCCCACGCTTACGTGGGAAGGCGTGCGCGGCCAGCGCTACATGTATGCGCGCTACTTTGATCAGCAGCCCGCGTATGAGTTTCTGCATGATCTGGAATCGGACCGCGATGAGCTCAAAAACGTCGCCACCGATCCCGCGCACGCCGAGGCGTTGAAGGAGATGCGTGCGCTGTGCGATGCCGAAATGAACACACGCGGCGGTGCCTTGCTGCCGATGGACCAGCGCGGTGCGCGCAAATTCACCCCCAATAAAAAAGGCGCGGCCAAGAAGACCAAAGCTGCCAAGTGACCGTCCGTCCGCCACCCGCTTCCTAGACCAATCTATGAAACCTCTCGTCCTCGTGCTGCTGTCATTCTGCCTATTGGGTTCGTCATTCGCAGCTCCTGCAAAGCGTCCCAACATCCTGTTCATCCTCGTTGATGACCAGTCGCCCTTTGACTTCAAGTTCTACAATCCGAAGTCGGCGTTGCAGTCGCCGAACATCGACAAGCTCGCGGCGGACGGCATGGTCTTTGATTCTGCGCGGCACATGGGCGCGTTCGTCGGTGCGGTGTGTACGCCTTCACGGCACATGATCATGAGCGGACGCACCGTGTGGCATCTGCCCATCGGCCCCTTGGCGAAGGATCACTGCCCGCCGAATCTGGAGCTGAACACGCTGGCCGCTGTGTTCAATCGCGCTGGTTATGACACCATGCGCACCTGCAAAAAAGGCAACTCCTACGAAGGCGCGAACAAGCAGTTCACCGTGCGCCATGATGCCGACAAACGCGGCGGCACGGATGAAAGCGGCAGTACCTGGCATGGAGGCCAGGTGATGAACTACCTCGCTGAACGTGAAGCGACCAAGGATGCCGATCCCTTCCTCATCTACTTCGGTTTCTCCCATCCGCATGACACCCGCGACGGCAAGCCCGAGCTGCTGGCGAAATACGGCGCTACCAATCACGATGATCCCAACACGCTGCCTGCCTTGAATCCCAAGCAGCCCGCGCTTCCTGCAAACTACCTGTCTGCGCATCCCTTCAACAATGGTGATGCCGGCGTGCGTGATGAAGTGGCCGTCAGCGGCGTGTGGAAGAACCGCGATGAGGCCACCATCCGCAACGAGATCGGCCGCGAGTACGCCTGCAGCGAGAACATCGACATCCAGATCGGCCGCGTGATGGAGAAGCTCAAAGCCATGGGTGAGCTCGACAACACCTACATCGTTTACACCGCCGATCACGGCATCGCCATTGGCCGCCATGGATTGCAGGGGAAACAGAACCTCTACGAGCACACCTGGCGCGTGCCCTTCATCGTCAAAGGCCCCGGCATCAAGCCCGGCACCCGCGTGCCAGGAAACATCTATCTGCTCGACACCGTGGCCACGCTCTGCGACATCGCGGGCATCCCCGCGCCGGAGAGCAATGAAGGCCTCAGCTTCAAGCCCGTGCTCGAAGGCAAAATAGACACCCTGCGCAATGTGATGTACGGCGTGTACTGCGGCGGCACCAAGCCCGGCATGCGCTGCGTGCAGCAAGGCGACTGGAAGCTCATTAAATACGATGCCATGAACGGCGCCGTGCATGAGACGCAGCTCTTCAATCTCGCCGCCAATCCCGACGAGTTCCTGAAGGAGCACGGCAAAACCGACCCGATGCAGACGAACCTCGCCGGAGATCCGAAACATGCCGAAAAGCTGAAGGAAATGGAAGCGCTGCTGCTCGCCGAAATGCGCCGCCACGATGACCCCTACCGCCTCTGGGACCAGCCGGACGACGGCCTGCCTCCAGTGCCCGAACCTGCGCCCCGGAAAGGCAAGAACAAGAAGGCCAAGCCATAATCTTTCAAGCCATGAAGACCATCGCCTTCATCCTTTCGTCATTCCTCGTGGTGGCTTCGGCATTCGCTGTATCACCGCCACCAAACTTCCTCATCATCTTTGCCGACGACCTCGGCTATGGCGATGTCTCGACCTATCATCCGTCGGACTGCCACACGCCGAACATCGACAAGCTCGCTGCGGAGGGCGTGCTGTTTCCGAACATGCGGGCCAACTGCACGGTGTGCTCGCCTTCACGCGCCGCGCTGCTCACGGGGAGGTTCCCAGATCGCGTGGGGGTTCCTGGAGTCATTCGCACGAATCCGGAGGACTCCTGGGGCTATCTTGCGCCCGGTATTCCGACGATTGGCAATGAGCTGAAGAAGGTCGGCTATCATACGGCGGTGATTGGGAAATGGCATCTTGGTCTCGAATCTCCCAACACACCGAATGAGCGCGGCTTTGATCTCTTCCACGGCTTCCTCGGCGACATGATGGACAGCTACACCACGCACCTGCGCCAGGGGCACAACTACATGCGCCGCAATGCGGAGGTCATCGACCCCAAGGGCCATGCCACGGACATCTTCGCGGGCTGGGCGGCGGATTACTTTCGTGAACGCTCCAAGGAGAAGCAGCCCTTCTTTCTCTACCTCGCCTTCAATGCACCGCACTTCCCCATCGAGCCGCCGGAGGAATGGGTGGCCAAGGTGAAGGAGCGTGCGTCGCAGCTCGATGAAAAGCGTGCGATGAATGCTGCGCTGGTGGAGCATCTGGATGATCGCATCGGGCAACTGCTGGCCGTGTTAAAAGAAACTGGGCTCGATCAAAACACCGTCGTCGCTTTCAGTTCTGACAACGGCGGCTCGCTGCCGCATGCGCAGAACAACGACCCCTGGCGCGACGGCAAGACCAGCCACTACGACGGCGGCCTGCGCGTGCCCTTCATGGTGCGCTGGCCCGGGCACATCAAGGCAGGCTCACGCAGCACCTACGTCGGCATGAACTTCGACCTCTTCCCTACCTTTCTCGAACTCGCAGGCGTGAAGCCTTCACCTGCGCTCGATGCGGTCAGCCTCGTGCCCATTCTCAACGGCGGCACCATCGACACTCCGCGCGATCTCTACTTCGTCCGTCGCGAAGGCGGTCCGGCCTACGGCGGCAAAAGCTACGAGGCGCTCATCCGTGGCGACTGGAAGCTCATGCAAAACACGCCCTACACCCCGCTGGAGCTGTACAATCTCAAAGACGATCCGCAGGAAAAAAACAACCTCATGGGCAAGGCACCGAAGGTCTTCAAAGAACTCTCCACTGCCCTGCGCACCCACGTTCAGATCGGCGGTGCCACGCCTTGGCAGAAACCGGAAGACCACAAACCATGAAAAGCTTTCTTCTCATACTTTCGTCATTCGGAATTCTGATTTCGTCATTGGCCGCAGAGCGACCGAATGTCATCCTCATCATGGTTGATGACTTCGGCTATGAATGCATCACGGCAAACGGCGGGGAATCGTATCAGACGCCGAACATCGACAAGCTCGCGGCCACGGGTGTACGTTTTGAAAACTGCCATGTGCAGCCGCTGTGTACGCCCACACGCGTACAGCTCATGACGGGACGCTACAACGTGCGCAACTACATCAACTTCGGCACGCTGCTGCGCACGGAGACGACCTTTGGCCACCTCATGAAAAACGCGGGCTATGCCACCGGCATCTGCGGCAAGTGGCAGCTCGGAGGCGAGCTGGATTCACCGCAGCACTTCGGCTTTGAGGAGTCCTGCCTGTGGCAGCAGACGCGCCGTCCGCCGCGCTATGCGAACCCCGGCCTGGAATACAACGGCGTGGAGAAAAACTTCAAGCAAGGCGAGTACGGCCCCACGCTGGTGAACGACTTCGCGCTGAGCTTCATCGCCAAAAACAAGGAGAAGCCCTTCTTTCTCTACTACCCGATGATCCTCACGCACAATCCCTTCCAGCCAACGCCGGACAGTCCGGACTGGGATCCAACGATCAGCAGCGAGAACAAGCAGCAATCGCCCAAGCACTTCGCCGAGATGACCGCCTACATGGACAAGATGGTGGGCCGCATCGTCGCGAAGCTGGATGAACTCGGCATCCGCGACAACACGCTGCTGCTCTTCCTCGGCGACAATGGTACCAACACCGGAATCACCAGCCGCTTCAAAGGCACGGACTACAAGGGCGGCAAAGGCACCACCACGTCTCACGGCACGCATGTGCCGCTCATCGCGAGCTGGCCCGCCGTGATGAAGCAGGGCCGCGTCTCCGCCGACCTCGTCAGCAGCAGCGACTTCCTGCCCACGATCTGCGCCGCTGCCGGTGTCGCCGTGCCCGCGACCGTGGATGGCGTGAGTTTTCTGCCCCAGCTCAAGGGAGCCGCAGGCACGCCGCGCGACTGGCTCTACACCTGGTACTCCCCGCGCCAGAGCCAGGACATGAGCGTGAAGGAGTATGCCTTTGACCAACGCTTCAAACTCTACAGCACCGGCCAGTTTTACGACTTGTTCACTGACGAGTCGGAAAAGCGGGACATCGCAGCCATTGCCCTCGCCACCGATGCCGCCGCTGCCAAGGTGAAGCTGCAAGGCGTGCTCGACCAGTTCAAGGATGCACGCTCGGCGGAGCTCGACCGCGAGTTCCAAGCCTCCGGCAAAGGCAAGAACAAGACGGCGAAAAAAGGAAAAAAGAAACAGGCCAGGACTGAGTAATAAAAAGGCAGCGGCAAAGTCGAATCGGAGATTTAGAACCCCTGTTCTTCGTCCGCTTCCCTGAGGGTTTGTCGAAATGAGACGCGCCGTTCAGAGTTCATGTCGAGCACTTCGACAGTGGTTCTGCCGATCGCCGTGCAGCCCAGGATCTCCAGTCCCAAAATGGAAAAATGATCCTCCCAGATGTCCTCGCGAGGATGAAACAACCGCGTCAGCTGTCCTGTGGATGGATCAAGGCCTGAAAGATTGGCGCCTTTATGCAGATTGCAGTGCTGGCAGCAGAGACAAAGGTTGCCCAGATCATCGCCTCCCCTGTGCTTGCGCGGCACAATATGCTCCACATAAAAACGTGACCAAGCCTCGTCCTGCTGCGGCATGTGGCAGTACTCGCAGCGCTCGTCCGCACGAGCACGCACCTGTCTTCGTTCGTCAGCCGTCATGTTTCAGGCTTGGGCGAGCATTTTGCGTGCGGAGGCCTGCAGCCCGCTGATGTACTGGCCCACCCACACAAACATTTCATACTCGGCCCGCTCGTCTGCCGAGAGCTCCCCTTCGTTGCACTTGTCCGCCAGGTCATCAATCCTCTGCTGCACCTCTTCACTCGCCTTCATCGTCGCGATACGCCGCGCCGATTGAGGCGTCAGGCATTCGACCATCGGATACAGGGAATTCTCAAGAAGCTGGAAAGCTGCGTGCGACATGGGTTGATTATCCGACCGGACAACCGTCACGCAAGAGACAAAATGTCAGTCGTGGCCTATGGCGAAGCAGGATTGTTGCCTGACAAATCACGCTCTAATCCACGTTCAGACGTCATGTTTCGATTCTTTGTCACCATCTTCCTTCTCAGTTTCGTTCTTCACGCCGCAGAGCCGCGCCCGAACGTCCTCTTTCTGTTCGCCGACGATTTTACCTATGAGGCCGTGCGCGCCTTCGGCCACACGGACATCGACACGCCGAATCTCGACCGTCTGGCCGCACGCGGCACGACCTTCACACGCGCCTACAACATGGGCTCGTGGAGTGGCGCGGTGTGCGTGGCGAGCCGCACGATGTTGAACACCGGACGCAGCGTGTGGGATGCCGGCGCGGTTTATAAAACCACCGACAAGGAACGCCAGTCCGGCGTGCTCTGGTCGCAGCTGATGAGCAAGGCGGGCTATAAGACCTACATGACCGGCAAGTGGCACGTGCAGACCGATGCGACAAAGGTCTTCGACATGGCCATGGATGTGCGCCCTGGCATGCCGCAGACGGTGCCCACTTCCTACAATCGTCCCATCGCCGGTCAGACCGATGCGTGGAGCCCGTATGACAAATCGCTCGGCGGCTTTTGGGAAGGTGGCAAGCATTGGAGCGAAGTCGTGCATGACCACACGATCACGTTTCTCAATGACGCGAAGCAGCAGGAGAAGCCGTTCTTCATCTACGCCGCCTTCAATGCGCCGCATGATCCACGTCAGGCTCCCAAAGAGTTCCAGGACATGTATCCGCTCAGCCGCATCAAGATGCCGGAGAACTTCATCCCCGAGTATCCTTACAAGGACGCCATCGGCTGCTCCGAGAAGCTGCGCGACGAACACCTCGCGCCCATGCCGCGCACCGAATTCGCCGTGAAGACGCACCGCAGCGAATACTACGCGCTCATCACACACCTCGACGTGCAGATTGGCAAGATCCTCGACGCGCTCGATGCGAACGGCCAGGCTGACAACACCTGGATCTTCTTCACCGCCGACCACGGTCTCGCCGTGGGCCACCATGGTCTCATCGGCAAACAGAACATGTACGACCACAGCGTGCGCGTGCCCTTCCTCGTCGCTGGTCCCGGCGTGGCGAAGGGGGCGAAGAACGACAACGCCATTTACCTGCAGGACGTCATGGCCACGGCGCTTGATCTCGCCGAAGCCGAGAAGCCGCAGCAT
>NCCR01000154.1 GCA_002279765.1 Verrucomicrobia bacterium 12-59-8
GACAGCGTTTCCTGCTTTATCCTTAGCCACACAACCATGGAAGACCTCGAAATTGCCCGCGCCTGCGCCCTTTACGCCGATGACAAAAAAGCGGAGAACATCCGCATTCTGGACCTACGCGGCCTCTCGCCCATCTCTGACTACTTCGTGCTCGTCACGGCCATGTCCACCCCACAGCTACGTGCCGTGCGCGACGAGATCGTCGAACGAATGAAGGATGAGCATGCCACGCCGCCTGACGTGAAAGACGGCAATTTTGAGAGCCAGTGGATCATCCTCGTCTATGGCAGTGTCATGGTTCACATCCTGACGCCGGAGAAGCGCGAGTTTTACGCTCTCGAAGAGCTGTGGGGAGACGCCCCTGAAATGGAGCTAAACATCGAAGTGCCTGCGCCCCCCCCGGAGCCAAAACCCAAGGCAGTAAAGAAAGCTGCGGTGAAAAAAGTGGCCGTGAAAAAGACTGCCGCCAAAAAAGCTCCCGCGAAAAAGGCCGCTGCTAAAAAAAGCGCCACGAAGAAGAGCAAATAGCACGACCGCCCCGGTTGTCTTTCCAAACAGCAAGCGGGACGCTTGCACTACGAGTCCACATTCGCTAAAACAGCAGTCATGCCCGTTCGCATACTGCTCGTTCTCGTCTCCTGCGCTCTCAGCATCGTCACCGGTCTCGTGATCGCCCGGGGTGGTGCGGGCGTCACGGCAGTGCGGCAGCGACCGGTCATCGGCCTGTCGATGGACACGCTAAAAGAAGAACGCTGGCAGGTGGATCGCGACTTGTTCACTGCCAAAGTGCAAGCCGCAGGTGCTGATGTACTCGTGCAGTCCGCGAACAGCAATGACGCGGTCCAGTTGCAGAATGTCGAAAGCCTGATCACCCAAAAGGTCGATGCGCTTGTCATCATTCCGCACGACGGCGCGGCGATGGCCAAGGCGGTCAATCTCGCTCATCAGGCCGGCATTCCCGTGCTTTCGTATGACCGTCTCATCACTGACTGCGATCTCGACCTCTACCTGACCTTTGACAATGTGAAGGTCGGCGAACTTCAGGCAAAGTTCCTCGCGGATCGCATCCCCGCCGGAGGCAAGCTGCGCCTCATCCGCATCTACGGAGCCAAGACCGACAACAACGCCAAGCTCTTCAAGCAGGGTCAGGACAACGTGCTGCAGCCGCTCATTTCCGCCGGCAAAATCGAGGTGATCTTTGAGGACTGGGCGGAAGACTGGAAGCCCGAAAGCGCGAAGAAGATCACCAATGCGGCCATCACCAAAAACGGCCCAAACTTCGACGCCATCCTGGCCAGCAACGATGGCACCGCCGGTGGCGCGATCCAGGCGCTCACGGAGGAGGGGCTCGCTGGCAAGATCATCGTGACCGGGCAGGATGCCGATCTCGCCGCCTGCCAGCGCATCGCCCAGGGCACGCAGGCCATGACGGTTTACAAACCCATCCAAAGCATCGCCACTCAGGCGGCAGAACTCGCGCTGAAACTTGCACGTCGCCAGCCCGTCATTGCGCGTGATGCGGTAGCCAACGGCAAGGTGGACGTGCCCTCCGTTCTGCTCGACATCATCTCTGTCACGAAGGAGAACCTGCGGGACACCGTTGTGAAGGATGGCTTCCGCAAGGAAAGCGAAGTGTTCCAATCCACCCAGCCATGATTCTTCGTGCTCAAAACATTACCAAGCGCTTCCCCGGCGTCACCGCGCTCAAGGATGTCTCCTTTGATCTGCGCGAGGGTGAGATTCATGCGCTGTGTGGTGAAAACGGCGCGGGCAAGAGCACGCTGATCAAGCTGCTCTCCGGCATTCATCCGCATGGCAGCTACGAAGGGCGGTTTGAGTTGAACAGTGAAGAGGCGCGCTTTGCCACAATCAAAGATGCAGAGAAGGCCGGCCTTGCGGTGATCTACCAGGAACTGGCGCTGGTTGAAGAAATGACAGTGGCGGAAAACATCTTTCTGGGGCGTGAGCCGCGCCGCTGGGGTGTGTTCATCGACTGGCCACGCATGTATCGGGAGGCGCAGGCGCTGCTCGACCGTTTTAAAGTCGGTCTCGATCCCGCCGCGCCGGTGCGCACGCTCGGCGTGGGGCAGAAGCAGCTCGTCGAAATCATCAAGGCGCTCGCCAAAAACTCGAAGATCCTGATTCTCGATGAGCCGACCGCCGCACTGGCCGAACACGAGGTTTTGATCCTGCTCGATATTCTGCGTGATCTCCGCCAGCGCGGCATCGCGAGCATCTACATCTCACACAAGCTCGACGAAGTCTTCGGCATCGCTGACCGCATCACGGTGCTGCGCGATGGTTCAACGGTTGGCACGAGCAACGCCGCTGACACCAACAAGAACGAAGTCATCCGCCACATGGTGGGGCGCGAAATCGGCGATCTCTTCCCGCGCCGCACGACACAGCCGGGAGAGGTGATTCTGCGCGTCGATTCCCTGAGTGTCGCCGATGCGGAAACCGGCAGCCCACGGCTGCGTGACATCAGCTTTGAACTGCGTGCAGGTGAAGTGCTCGGCATTGGCGGACTGATGGGTGCAGGACGCACGGAACTGCTAATGCATCTGTTCGGCGCGTGGGGACGTCATGCCTCCGGCAGCGTAGAACTCAAAGGGCAGCCGCTCAGCGGCCTCACGCCGGAGACGATCATCCAGCGCGGCATGGTGCTCGCCTCAGAGGATCGCCGCCGTTACGGCCTTCATCTGGAACAGGAGATCGGGTTCAATCTTTCGCTGTCATCCCTGGCCAGCGTCACGCGGGGTGGATTCATCCAGCGCAATGCGGAGATTCGGCGCAATCAGGACATGTTCAAATCGCTCCGTGTCAAAGCGACCGGGCTCGAAGCGATCGTTGGCAAGCTCTCCGGCGGGAATCAGCAAAAGGTGGTGCTTGGCAAAGCGCTACTCACGGAACCCACGGTCATTATGCTCGATGAGCCCACCCGTGGCATCGACGTGGGAGCCAAGCTGGAAATTTACGAGATCATCAACCAGCTCACCGCCGCAGGCAAAGCGGTGATCCTTGTCTCCAGCGAACTGCCGGAACTCATCGGCATGAGCGACCGCATCCTCATGCTGAATGCCGGCCGCATAGGCGGATCGTTTACCAGTGGTGCAGCCACGCAGGAAAAACTCATGGCCGCCGCCATGGGGCATGCGGGCTGATTCTTTTTGAAAAGCGTCCACCATTCCCGCGTTGGACATGCAGCACTTTCACCGACCATGATTCGTTCTCTCTTTGCCTCACTCTTTCTCGCGTCCGCCGCCAGCGCCGCGCAGCCGCCCAACATCGTCTTCATCTTCTGCGATGATCTGGCCTATCAAGCGATGAGTTGCTACGGCGACAGCCGCAAGCTGCTCGAAACGCCGAACATGGACCGCATCGCCAAGGAAGGCATGCGCTTTGACCGCTGCCTGGTGACGAACTCGATCTGCGGCCCTAGCCGTGCAGTGATCCAGACCGGCAAATACTCCCACGCCAACGGTTTCTACAACAACAGCAACAGCAAGTTTGACAGCAGCCAGCCGACCTTTCCGAAGGTGATGCAGAAAAGCGGCTACCAGATGGCCATGATCGGCAAATGGCACCTCATGACTGACCCGGTGGGCTACGACTACTGGAACGTGCTGCCCGGACAGGGGGCCTATTATAACCCGCCGATGATCGACAACGGCAAGAATGTGAAATACCCAGGCTACGTCACCGACATCATCGGAGATCTCACGCTCGACTGGCTCAAGCAGCGCGACAAAACCAAGCCCTTCATGATGATGTGCCAGCACAAGGCCCCGCACCGCGAATGGGAGCCCCCCGTGCGTTACCTCGGGTTCGACAAGGACCGCGTGTACGAGGAGCCAGAGACGTTGTTCGACAGCTACTCCGGCCGCAGCAAGGCGGTGAGTGACCACGACATGGGCATCGACCGCAGCACGACGGATCGCGATGTGAAACTCGTCGCCCCTGACAATTTGACCCCGGAGCAAAGAAAAGACTGGGACGCCTACTATGAACCACGCAACGCCAAATACCGGGAGGCAGCCCCGGCGGGCCGTGACCTCGTGAAATGGCGCTACCAGCGCTACATGCACGACTACCTCGCCTGCGTGAAGGCGGTGGATGACAACGTGGGCCGCGTGCTCGATTACCTCGACACAGAAGGCCTCACGGAAAACACCGTGGTCATGCTCAGCAGCGATCAGGGCTTTTATCTGGGCGAACACGGCTGGTTCGACAAACGCTGGATCTTTGAGGAATCCCTGCGCACACCGTTTCTCGTGCGCTGGCCCGGCGTGATCAAGCCTGGCTCCACGAGCAGCAAAATTGTGAGCTTGATCGACTTCGCGAGCACCTTCCTCGACATTGCCGGAGCCCCCAATCTCCCCGATGTGCATGGCAGCAGTGTCGTGCCGTTGCTCAAAGGTGAAACCCCCGCCGACTGGCGCAAATCGCTGTACTACCACTACTACGAGTATCCGGCGCCGCACCATGTGCGCCCGCATTACGGCGTCATCACGGACCGCTACAAACTGATCCATTACTACAAGCCGGACGTCGATGACTGGGAGCTGATGGACCGTGAGAAGGACCCGCTCGAGACCAAGAGCTTTTACGACGACCCGGCCTATGCCGACACCGTGAAGGAACTCAAAGCCGAAATCCTGCGCCTGCAGGACGAAGTGAAGGAGACCATGCCCCCACCGCGCTTTGCCTTCGGGAACAAAGCCTTCGAAGGCGAGGTCAACCCACCGGAGCAACCCAAAGGAAAAGGGGCTGGTAAAAAGAAAGCAGGCGCGAAGAAGGCGGAGTAGCGGCTTGCCGTCCGGCTTGCTTGAATCGAGCAAAGCATCTAATTTACCCTCATGACAACGATGCAGGTCAAAGAGCAAATCGACGCCATGTCAGACGAAGATCGCTTTCTCGCAGCAGCTTATCTTGAACATCTTTCGAACGAGAAAGATGCCGCGTATCGTCTGAATCTGAGCGAACGCATGCAGCGCATGGATTCAGGAAAAAAGGTGTCCTTCGAGCAGTTGGATCGTCTGCACCAAGCATTGGAACGTGAGGGCATGTGAGCCATGGCTGATGTGCCCAAAACGTGCTGGACGAGGATGTGTAGCACGTGATTCTGGGCATGAAGGCTGCGGAACGCAGGCTGATTCTACGACTTCTGGAAGAAATTCAGCGCAGTTGGTGGAATGAGGATGCCGACTACCTGACAACTGACGCCGCAGGTCGCTGTCTCATTGTGAAGGCTGCTCGTCCATTTCTCGTGACCTACTGGCACGATGGCCCAGTGGATGAGCTTCGCATTGTCGATTTGAAGCGGATACGCTCATAAGCCGGCCACAGCACGCGTTCACCGCCACATCGTCTTGCTCACATACCATTCGACGAACTGCGGGCCGTAGAAGACCCACAGGGCTGCTCCCATCGCGAGATAAGGGCCGAAGGGAATCTTTGCGCCCCATTCGGCTTTACCTGTCAGGCGATGGATCACCGCGAACACCGTGCCGATCACCGAGGCGGCCAGAATGGTGAACAGCACTGACTGCCAGCCCGTGAAGGCACCGATCATCATCAGGAACAGCACATCGCCAAAGCCCATGGCTTCACGCGGGATCACCACCTGAGTGGTGATGGCCTTCAATTTCGTGACCCCTTCGAGCGCAAACTCCACCAAGTTCGTGCCCTCACGCACCTTGAGCTTTTCCATCCACAATTCGGCGGTTACGGCACCGAACGAGCGGTCATTGACCTGGAGGCTGTTGCAGGAAACCACCATGCGGTCCGTCGCACGCATGAAGAGGTCGGCCCAGTCATACTTGTTCTCGCCGAAGGTCACGACCGGCGGCTCGTTCTCATTTGGCTGCGTCACTTCCCAGCTTTCCTCTTTGGCAAAGACGAATTTCTTCCGGCCAAAGGCCAGCTTGCCGAGTTCCACGACCATCCACAGTCCACCGAGGCCCAGTGCGGCGCTCGCCAGTGAGATCAGTACTCCACGCGTATGCGTGGTCTCCACCATCAGCGCGGGCACCCACCAAGAGGCCAGCACACCCAGCACCGTTCCACCGATGGTGATCCTATGCGGCAGGATGAAGTGGTCGATGTCGATGAACGTGCCCGAGATCAGCAGACTCATGAACACCCACAGGCAGAGCACGTGCGGCCCCCATAGGTGGAGCATGGGCCAGGGATTGCCCCCCGGAGCATACTCCCCGCTGATCTTCAGAAAGACCAGGTAGAACATCACACCGGTCAGCAGTTCCACCAGGAAATAGCGGATGGAAATCCCGCCGCCGCAATTGGCGCACTTGCCGCGCAGCAGCAGCCAGCTCAGTAGCGGGATGTTCTGCCACATGGGGATCTTGTATTTGCAGGAGGGGCAGAAACTGCGCTTGGGATTGTTCACCGAGATTCCCAGCGGCATGCGGTAGATGACCACATTGAGGAAGGAGCCGATGCCCGCCCCCATGTAGAAGGCCAGTAAGTGCAGCAGGGTGTTGAGAATTTGAAAGCGCATGGATGTTGGCTGAGTTTGCAAACTTGGCCTGCCGTGCGTGAGTACGGAAGCAAAAACTCCGCATGACTTCAGATTCCTGGCGCAGCCTGCACCCCACCCTCCTTGCTCTCGTCATCATCAGCAGTTCCTGCACTCACCAGGAGCAGCGAAGCAGCGCCTTGGTGCCCAGCCGTTCCGTCGAACTCGCCCAAAAGCGCAGTCTCGTCGATGTCCGCACCATGATTCCAGACATCGAGATCGATCTGCGCTACGGCACCGCCGACAATGTCACCGGTCATCCCATCTACCCTTCCCACATGCCCTGCTTACTACGGCATGAGACAGCGGAAAAACTGAAGCAGGCCCAGGCGATCCTGCGCACCCAGGGCTACGGCCTGCGTATCTGGGATGCGTATCGCCCGCCAGAGGCGCAGGAAACGCTGCACAAAGCCGGCGGCAGCACTGGCATGTTTCTCTCTCCCAATGCGGGCTGGAGTCGCCACTGTGGTGGCATTGCTGTGGATCTCACGCTGGTGGATGCTCAGGGCCGTGAACAGCGCATGCCCACTGGTTTTGATCAGGACATGGCCCATGCCAGCCCGAACTACCGTGGCGGCGATCCGCTGGTGAACCAAAATCTACAGGTGCTCAAGGCGGCCATGAAGCAGGCCGGTTTCATCCAATTGGAATCCGAGTGGTGGCACTTCGATGATGCAGATTATGTCCACAATCCCCAGCCCATCATCTACGGCTGGCAGATTGCCCTTCCCGCAATGTGACCCCTGTGAGCATTCGCAACAACGCCACTTTCACCATCATCGACGAGACAGACGACTACATCGTCGTCAACAAGCCCGCGCCGCTGCAAATCCACCCTGGCGATCCGAAGGGCCCGCCCACGCTCTGGCATCGGCTGTGCGATCTGCTTTCCTATGAAATTGCCAACGGCGGGCAGGTCTCCATCATCAATCGCCTCGACCGCGAGACGAGCGGCGTGGTGCTCGTGGCGAAGAATCACGAACATGCCCGTCTCTTCGGCATGGCCATGCAGGAGCGCAAGATTCACAAGACCTACGTCGCCCTCGTCCATGGCTGGCCCGAGTGGGAGGAGCAAACGCTGGATGCGCCCATCTTGAACGCCCGCGACGTGCAAGCCTTTGACATCTGGGTCAAACAAATCGTCCACCCGCAAGGTGCCGAATGTCGCACAGCCTTCCGCACGCTGCAGCGTTTCGAGCGTGACGGCATGCGGTTCGCCTTGGTCGAAGCGAAGCCCGAAACCGGACGCATGCACCAGATTCGCGTGCATCTGCACCATCTCGGCCTGCCCATCGTCGGGGACAAACTCTATGGCCGCAGTGACCGCTGCTACCTGGAGTTTATTGAGACGGGGTGGACAGAGGCGCTCGCAGCCAGACTCATCCTGCCACGTCAGGCTTTGCACTCCTCGCGGCTGGAGCTGAATCTGGAAGGCTTTCCATCGGGGTGGGACGCGCCGCTGCCGCTGGAGTTTGCTTTGTAGTACGATGGGCACTCTTGCCCGTCGATCAGCGGCACCGTTGACACAAACCGTTCACGCATGATCTCGACGCTAAAGAGCATTGCTCCGCCGTAGCGATGTCGTTGGTTGGCTTGTAAGCCGCATGTGCTGGCGGAGCGCTGATCGACAGACAAGAGTGTCTGTCGTACCTATGCCCAGCGACGCACACGGCTGTCGAGTTGGAACACCTGGCCGCTCACATTTTCCATGCTGTGCAGGAATAGAATGAAGCGAGCCACGTCCTGCGCGGTGTTCAGGCGGCCCAGGGTGTGGTGGCTCAGCAAATTTTCGCGCCACGCGGCATCCTCTAGCAGGTGGCGTGTGATCTTGGTTTCCAGAAAGCCAGGGAGCACGCAGTTGGCGCGGATGTTTCGTGCACCATATTCCTTGGCGATGCTTTGGGTGAATCCAATCAGCCCCGCCTTCGCCGCCGCATAATTGGCCTGTCCCGCCGGACCGCTTAACGCTGAGTAGGAACCGATGTTCACGATGTGGCCACAGCGCTGTTTCGACATCTGTTTCACCGCCGCCTGTGACACGAGAAAAGCGCCTTTCAAATTCACATCGATCACTTGATCGAACTCGACCTCGCTCATCTTCACCACGGAGACATCACGGCAAACAC
The DNA here is from genome assembly GCA_002279765.1 of Verrucomicrobia bacterium 12-59-8. The sequence goes on from NCCR01000154.1 coordinate 8,665, forward strand.
CCGCGTTGTTCACCAGCAGATCCAGCCGCTTCAATCCCGCGAAAAAGCTGCGCACGGAGTCGGCGCTCGTCACATCGAGCGCGTCACGTCCGGGGGCCAGCACCTCAAACCCGGCCTGCCGCAGCTCGGTGGCAATCGACTGCGCCAAATCCCCTGCACCGCCGGTGATGACGGCGATGCAGGGCGATGATTCGGACGAAGCAGGCATGCAGGGCATAGTTATCCAGTTGCGGCGCAACTGGGCAACAATATCACCCGAGCGTGAAAGCGGGCAATTTCACAATCTTGCCGCCGGACATTGCCGACTGATGGGCGCAGAGTCCCACGCAGGTCCAGTTGGCGGATTGCGCCGCGTTCGGGAAGGGCGGCCGCTTTTCGGCGAGGGCATTGGCAAACTCGTTGGCCAGATGCGGATGGCTGCCGCCGTGGCCGCTTCCTTGGGTGAAGCTGAGATGCGTCTTCTTGCCGAGATCATAGACGCCTTTCGTGGTGAAGCGCTGAATGGGCTTCGGCAGGCGTTTGGCGAAATCAGGTGTCTTGATCAGTTTCGGGATCTTGTGCTCGGGCAGTTTGGCACGGTGCAGGATGAGCGGCTCATGCTCGATGAGCGGCCATTCGATGGAGGCTTTGTCGCCATAGACGTCGATGCTTTCACGATACTGGCGGGCGGTGTCAAACAGGCTGCGGATGATGCGGGCACTCACATCGGTGCCTTTGAATTTGATGTGCGCGGTCTCGACGGCAAAGGGGGAACCGTAGCATTTCTGCAGTTCTTTGCGCACGGTGCCAGAGCCAAAGCAGCTCACGTATTCAGCGGGCTTGCCGATCATTCCAGCCACCGGGCCGACGCAGTGCGTAGCATACCACATCGGCGGCAGGCCGGGCCAGTAGTTCGGCCAGCCGTCCATGTCCTGCTGATGTGAGGCCTGCACAAACTGCAGCTTGCCCAGCTTGCCCTGATCCAGCTGCTCCTTCATGAACAGGTACTCGCGGGCATAGACGACGGTCTCCATCATCATGTACTTGAGGCCGGTCTTCTTGACGAGATCGCAGATCTTTTTGC
>NCCR01000155.1:0-665 GCA_002279765.1 Verrucomicrobia bacterium 12-59-8
AGCCGCCAAGAACACTGGGCTGAAAATCGACGGCCTGCACAGCTGCATCGGCAAGATGACCGACTACCTTGAAACCATGCAGACGAAGGACGGCGGCTTTGGCGGCTCCAATCGTGACCAGCATTACAACCAGTGGAGCCTTTCCGGAGTCGGCATCCTCGGACTGCAGACCATGGCCAAGGGCAAAACCACAGCGATCAAGAAGGGCATCAAATTTCTGCGTGAATTCCTCACCGCCGAACCGCTGGACTGGAACAAAAACTGTAACCTCTACTGCTGGTACTACTACACCCAGGCGTTCTTCCAGCAGGGCGGTGACGACTGGAAGTTCTACAACCAGCAGTTCCTCCCACAGGTGCTCGCCGCACAGCAGTCCGATGGTGCCTTCAAGGCTGGCCGTCCGAACTGGCCCGCAGGCGATGCCGCAGATGCCATCTACCGCCAGTGCCTCTGCACGCTCCAGCTTGAGGTGTTCTACCGGTATCTCAAAGTCGGTGACCGCGAAGAGTCATCCTTCTTCGAAAAGTAGCAGGCCCTCGGATTTGATCAGGGCTGCGCGCCGACCTGCCGCAGCCATTCCTCCAGATTGTAGTAGTTTGTCACGCGCCGGACTTTGCCGTCTCGCAGATCAAAGAATGCGCCGACTCGCAGTCGGTAGCGCTGCC
>NCCR01000155.1:700-2253 GCA_002279765.1 Verrucomicrobia bacterium 12-59-8
GGAGAGGTATTCGCCTTCGATGTAAAACTCCGCCGCACCGCGGGTGCCGTCTTCCGTGGCGAATACCACGAGATCGCACACCTGCTCACGGTAGCAGCGGTCCATGCGTGCAAGAAACGCACGAAAAGCCTCATGACCAGTTTCAATCCCGCCCTGATTGATGTCATGCACCACATCATCCGTCAGCAATGCCAGGAAAGCCTCACGATCTCCTGAGTTGAACGTGGTGTAATAGGTCTGGATGAGGGCGAGGGCCTGCTGCTGGGATGTTGCCATGATAGAGGCGGAGCATGAATTCAACCGCGCCAGCGTCAAATTAGAAAATCATGAAGGGAAATCCACGGTTGCGATACTGGCGCAGACAGTTAAACATTCCATGTCTATGTCTTCCCCCAGCATGGCGTGGTTAAGCTCCCGCGCATTGATTCTTGGCATCTGTTTCTCGTTCGTCACCGGTGGTGCTGCCCTGCAGGCGCAGTCAGCCGTGTTGGTCGTCGATGCCTTCAATAAAAAAGTCCACGTCGCCGCAGACGCGCAGTCAAAACGTCCCGTCGGCGGCATTGCTAAAATCGCCACCGCCATGGTGACGCTCGACTGGGCTGAAGCCTCGAAGGTCGGCGTCGGCGTGCTGGCGACCGTGCCGGCCTACGCCTTCCAAATCTCTGATCCAGGCAGCATCGGCCTACAGCCAGGAGATCAGGCCACGCTGCGTGATCTCATTTACGCGACGATGATGAGCAGCGACAACATCGCCGCCATCACACTGGGCGACTTTGTCGGGAAAGATCATCTGGCACGGCTGGGACGCGCCGGTCATCCCATGGAGGAGTTCGTCCGGCAGATGAACCAGCTCGCCAAACGCGAAGGTTCGCGCGCCACACACTTCACCAATCCGCACGGCCTGGAAAACTCCCGTCCCCTGCCCTACTCGACTGCGGCTGACATCGCGCGGCTTTCCATCTATGCCGTGTCACGCCCTGCGCTGCGTTTTTACACCAATCAAACCAGCCGCAACATCACTATTTACCGTGCCGGGCAGCAGATCTCTGTGGCACTCACCAACACCAACCGACTGCTCGGCGTGGACCGCATTGACGGAGTCAAAACCGGCAACACGGCACGTTCCGGCGGATGCGTCGTCATATCGGCTGAAAAGCCTTCCAGTGTCCAGGTGCAAGCGGACAACACGAGCCTCATCTACCGCCACCGCATGGTCGTCGTTGTGCTCGGTTCAGCCAGCCCCTTTGAAGAGGCGCGCACGCTGCTGTACCAGGGCTGGGCTGCTTACGACCGCTGGGTGGCTGCAGGCCGTCCTATCACTGACAAGCGCCAGATGCTCGACCACTTCTAATCTTCCAGCGGCATCGTTTCTGCCCTTTTTCATTCAAACTTCATTTTCCAACCTACCACCATGCGAATCGGAATTTTAAACAGCGGCGGCGATTGCCCAGGACTCAATGCGGTCATCCACGGCGTCGTCGGCGCGGCTCAAACTCTCGGCTGGGAAGTCGTGGGTTTCCGCGATGGCTTTGAAGGCCTCCTTCCTCCGGGCG
>NCCR01000155.1:2272-36817 GCA_002279765.1 Verrucomicrobia bacterium 12-59-8
CACTTCGTTGCCAAAGTCGGCGAAGGCAATGTCTCCCAGGTCCCGGTCGAAATCGTCGAAAAAGCGAAGAACACGCTGCGCCACCTCGAAGTGGGTGCATTGATTGTGGTGGGTGGAGACGGCAGCCTCACCACCGGCCTGCAGTTGTACCAAATGGGCGTTCCCGTGATCGGTGTGCCCAAGACGATCGACAACGACATTCAGGCCACCGCCACATCTTTCGGTTTTGATTCAGCCGTGGCCACGGTCGTTGATGCCCTGGACCGCCTGCATACCACGGCGGAAAGCCACAAGCGCGTCATCGTGCTGGAAGTCATGGGACGCCATGCGGGCTGGATCGCCCTCTATGGCGGCATGGCTGGCGGCGCAGACGTGATCCTGCTGCCTGAAATTCCTTTCAACCTCGAGCATGTGGCCAAGGCCATTCGCAAACGCGATGCCGCCGGACGCCACAGCACTCTGGTCGTCGTGGCTGAAGGCGCGCGCATCGAATCGGGTGAGCTACTCACCAAAGAACGTGTCGGAACCAAGGGAGAGGACCGCCTCGGCGGCATCGGCGACTACGTGGCCAAACAAATCGAAAAGGACACCGGCAAGGAAACCCGTGCCTGCACACTCGGCCACCTGCAGCGCGGTGGTGCCCCCACAGCGCTCGACCGCATTTTGGGTGTTCGCTTCGGTGCCAAGGCCGTCGAACTCATTTCACAGGGCAGCTTTGGCCGCATGGTCAGCTACCAGCAGTATCAAGTGGGCGATGTGCCCATTGAGGAAGCGGTGCATCAGCTCCGCCTGGTGAGCAAAGACAGCGAAATCGTCAGAGCATCCCGTGCCATTGGCATCTCGTTTGGAGATGAGTAACGGCACAGGACCGAAGACCTGAGGCAGGGCACCTCAGGCAAGCGCCGCAAGGCGCTTGGTCAATGCGTCTTTGGATTGCACACCGACGACAGTTTCCACAGCCTTGCCGTCCTTGAAGAAGATCAGCATCGGAATGGAGCGCACGTTGAACTGGGTGGCCAGCTTCGGCGACTCATCCACATTCACTTTGCCAACCTTCGCCTTCCCTTCCTGTTCCTTGGCCAGATCGTCAAGGATCGGTCCCAGCATGCGACATGGCCCGCACCATTCAGCCCAGAAATCCACGATCACCGGCACGGTGGAAGAGGAGATTTCAGATTCAAAATTTGCGTCGGTGAGGGTAAGAACTGCTTCGCTGGCCATGATAGGGATGATATGGGTTAGAAAAAGACTACGGATGCACGCTGGCATCGGAGGCACGCGAATCAACGAAAGTTTTCAGCAACTCCGCCTTGGGAGGCCGAAAAACTGGCAAATCGAATGTGACGGCAATCCCAGTTGATCGATTGACTGGAGTCAATCAGACAATTCACAGGTGTGGCGTACTTGTTGCCATTATTTGCAGACGAATGTGAAAAACTCTTTCTTGCCGTCCGGCACGATCCCCGGCTGAATACTTGCTCATGAAACAAAGCCGTAACTCCACGGGACTGCCGGGCCGGAAGTTAAAGCGTTTGTTGCATCAGCTGTGCGAACGTGCGCAGGATGATGTGCGGAGAATTTCCACCCATGAGGAGACCGCCACACACCAGCTGCGGTTGCGGGTGAAGAAGATGCTGGCTCTGCTCCGTCTGGCTCGTGCAGGCATCGAGAAACACACGCTGCAGGCCATGCGCCAGCATCTGCGCAGCGTTAAAAACGCCTGTGCAGGCAATCGTGATCACGTGGTGCAGAGCAGGCTCATCGACAAACTGACACGTCGTTTTCATCTCGCTCCGAAACATCGTCCGCAGCTCATGGGCTTGCCGCACCAGGCCCCACCGGCCTCGTATCTGCATCATCAGCTCTATGCCATGGGACAGCTCATCGACAGCACCTGCATTGAGACGCTGTCCGAAGAGCAGATTCTGGCGGAACATGCCCGTTGCTATCGCAAAGGCCGCCAGTTGATGAAACTAGGGTTTGAAACCAAGGATAAACGGACGCTGCACCGCTGGCGGCATCGCGTGAAGGATCTCTACTTTCAAACCCTGGCGCTGCCGCAACTGCGGGGCTCCGAACGGCGCATCAAACGCGCCAGGCGCCTCGGCCACCTCCTGGGACGCGATCAGGATCTTGCCAACCTGGCAGGCGAGCCCGCCTTTGCGATGCGGCGCAGTCCTTGGGTTCATGTGCTCAATGAGCACCGCGACCACCTCCGTGAACGCTACCTTTCCCTGGGACATAAGCTGTATGAGCCTCCCAGCGCACGCTTCAGCGGCAAAATCATGGGCTGCGTCTGACTGCCGCGCGCGGCACGTTACAATCCCGTGGCATGCTGGGCATCCTGCACGAGACGGATGAAGCGGGCACGCTCTCCGCCACTGTCTGCGCCCCGTGACTGCCTGGCGAGATTGAGCACCAAATCATGATTCAGACCGCCGAGATGGTCCGCGCCACGCAGCAGCAGGCCAAAGCCCACCACGGAGGTCTCAAAGACAAACTCCTCACGTGCATTTTGCAGCGAATACCCGCGGTCAATGATCTGCAGCTTGCTGCTGTCAAAGGGGCCCACAGCCTGCGAGGTGAAGTGGGCGTTTGGCAGCATGACGGTGGCGATCTGCCGGCCGCTATCGCGAGGGATCTCACTGCTCCCATTGGGCTGGAATTCATACCACAGCACATGCGTGCCTGCACTGCGCAGCTCGGCGGCCGCCAGATGCCGCTCACACAGCATGCGGTACTGCTTCACATTTGCCTGATCAAAAGTGACCTGCAGCGAAAAGCTGGCATCCGCAGCGAGCACCGCAGCCTGGTCGGCGGGCAGTTGAATGACGATGCGCAGCAGGCGATTGGCCGTATTCCATGGGCAGGTGGCCACTTCGGCTTTCCAGGAGTGGATGTACAAATCCGCTCCCCGTTCCGGTTGGGCCACCTCCGGTTTGTCATGTTTCGTCTGGGGTGAGGCAAACACCTGCCCCTTGGGTTTGGGCGGCAGTGGTTTGATCTGCCCAGGATGAAGGCTGAACTGATCTACAGCCTGCTTCGTCGTGCTGACAAAAGTGCCGCGGCCCCCAGGAATGGTAAATCCCAGACCTGAAGCCGCCACCGCCGGAGCAGATGGCCGTTCATTGACCAGTACTGTCTTGGTGGCAATCTGCACTTGCTTCACAGCGGGAGCAGGCGCAGCAACGGGCGCAGGCGTGACTTCCACCACCGCTTTTTCCACCGCAGGCACGGACACGACCGACGGCAGGGGGACAGGCGCGGCAGCCAACGTGGCATGTTCAGCCACAGGCTCAGGTTTGGCATTGGTTTTCGCCGAAAGTTCAGCCTTGGATGCTGCGGCAGCCATCTGCACTGCAGATTGCATCTCCGGAGCGTAGGACCATCCGGCCAGAAATGCCGCGCCAGTCAGCGTGATAACAGCGGCGAGCTTGACCAGCGTGCCCATGACCGGCCAGAAAGTCTGCGGCTGACGCTTTACAGGCTGGCGTGGCATCATCGGCTGAATGCGCCGCGGCAGATTGGACGGATGCAGCACGGCATGACGCTGCTCGTGGGTGAGGCGTGACAGCGGAATCGGCGCGCCGTGGCGCAATGCATCCGTCACGGCTTCGATCTGCTCGAGTTCGTGAGCGGCGGCAGGCGTGGTGGCCAGCACGTCATGCAAAGCCCGCGCCTCTTCGGCGCTCAGCTCTCCGAGCGCATAAGCGGTGAAATGAGGATTGTCCTGGGGGGTCATGAATGGGTGGGGGTGTATTCTTCGCTCATGTCGGTGCTCATCAGATCGCGCAGCTTCCTGATCGCGTGATGCATGATGAAGCCGACATTGCCGACGCTGAGTCCGGTGATTCCGGCGATTTCCTGATAGGAGCAGTCGTGCAAAAATTTGAGCCGTACGACTTCGCGCTGGTTGGGCCGCAGGCGGTCCACACAGTTCCAGATGTGCTCGTAAAGCTCATGCATGCCCGCACTTTGCGCAGGGTCGGGCTCTTGATCCGTGGCGGCTGCGATGACCTCCTCATTGCCAAGGTCCAGACGCTGCTCTTTGCGCAGGATGTCGAAGGCACGGTTGCGGCAGACGGTGAACAGCCAGGATTTAAGATTCTCACGAACGCGTTCCGGCTCGGTGAGGTAGAGCCGCAGCAGGGCATCCTGCACGACATCACGCGCACGCTCGATGTCTCCACCGAGAATACCGGCTGTGTATGCGATAAGTGTGCTTTCATGCTGGTCCAATGCCCGCCTGACCAGCACGGCGGCTTCATCCTGTACGTGTGGGTCGGGCATGCGAGAGTTCATGGCTGGAACGGGCAGACACAGGCAAAAATTAGGCCGCACAGGAAGTTGCCGCCAATTTCCGCCTTGGAAACCGCAATCTTGGGGCAAGTCCCGGCGTTCAGAATGGTATTGTGAGTGATTCCTCTACTTCCGGCACCTCGTTTGTTTTGATCCTGCTGGCCTTGGGTGGCGGCGTCTGGCTGGTAAAGCATGCGCTCACGGACTCACCCAAGCCCGCGCCGGCAGCACCGGAGGAAGAAGTTTCCTCCACCTCCAGCCGGGCAGTGGATTTTTCCAAGACCAGCGGCGAGGCCCTGAACAGCTCAATGAACGACCAGCTCAAATCCGTTCAGGACATGGTGGGCGGCACCTTCGACGGCAAGACCTATGTTCCGCCACAGGGCAAAAAATAGATAGCGCTCACCACCCGCCCCCCAGCGCTTTGACCAGCGCTACAGTGGCGTTTAGACGGCGCGAGCGGAGATCAATGGCGCTACGCTCGGCATTCAAGGCGGAGGCCTGGGCGGTGGCCACATTGATGTAGCTCAAAGTGCCTGCCTCGTACTGGTTGCTGGTGATGCGCTCGCTCTCCCGTGCCGCTCGCACAGCCTCGTCCTGGGCCTGCGATTCGGCGGCCAGAATGCGCAGGGTGGAGAGCGCATCTTCAGACTCCTGCATGGCGGTCAGCACGGACTGGCGGTAGTCTGCCACGGCTTGCCTCCAGGTGGCGTCCGCCTGTGCCTTGGCAGCGATGCGCTGTCCGCTGTCGAGCAAGTTCAGCGTGGCATCCGGCCCGAACGACCAGAAATTATTGCCCTGCGCAAACAAGTGTGCCAGCGCGCGCCAGCCACTGGAGGCCCCCAGACTGATGGTTGGAAAAAAGGCGGCAATGGCGGCACCGATGCGCTCATTGGCAGCCGCCACACGCCGCTCACCAGCGGCGATATCCGGACGCCGCTGCAGCAGCGTGGAGGGCGCGCTGGCGGGCACCGCAGGAATGTGCGAGGTGAGAGTGGCTGGCTTTAAGCCAAAATCAGCGGGAGCACGACCGGTCAGCACGGCGAGTGCGTGCTCCATCGTCGCACGGATCACGCCGGTTTCGATCAGGGCCGCGCGAGAAGTCGCGAGCTGCGTCGCTGCGAGGGCGACATCCGCTTCGGAGGCCACCCCCTGGGCTTTGCGGTTTTGCGTGAGTTGCAGCGACTTGGCGTAGCTGGCCACCTGGCGCTCCAGCAACTGCCTTTGGGCATCTGCAGCACGCAGGGAGAAGTAGCTCTGCGCCGCCTGCGCCTGCAGAGTGAGGCGGGTGGATTCCACATCTGCCTTCACCGCCTCCGAGTCCGCCTTGGTGGCGCGCGCGGTATGCCGCAGTCGGCCCCAGACATCGATCTCCCAGTTGGCTGTGCCGCCCACGGATTGAATTTTCTTCACGCCTGATCCCGAACCACGCGCGTTGAGGGAGTTGGCATTGTTGGCACCACCGAAAGCGCCACTCATGTTGACGGTATAGTCGGCGCTGGTGGACGCGGTCGGCAGAAAGGCAAGCTTGGCAGCCGTGAGCAAAGCCGAGGTCTGCTGCGCCTTCGCGACGGCGGACTGCAGCGATTGGTTTGAAACTTCCAGGCTTTGCATGATGGCATCCAGATCTCTGTCATGAAAAATGGCCCACCAGTTGCCACGTGGCAGATGATCGGCGGGCTGCGCCACTTTCCAGCCGCCGCTCTCCTTGAAGTTCGCCGGCAGATTCATCACCGGTGCCTGCTTCTTCGGAGAGAAACTGCAGCCTGCGGCGGCAAGCATGAGCATGCTGAATAATAGACGGTTCATAGGGTGGCGGGAGCAGAAGCAGAAAGCATGGCAGGTGCCGCGTGGTGTTTCTTCAGGAAACGCAGGCGCAGGCCGTCAAGGAAGAGATACACCACCGGCGTGGTATAGAGCGTGAGCATCTGGCTGACGATCAAACCGCCGACAACGGCCACGCCCAGCGGTCGGCGCAGCTCAGAGCCAACCCCGGTGCCGAGCGCCAGAGGCAATGCGCCAAGCATTGCAGCGCAGGTGGTCATCAAAATGGGGCGCAGGCGCAACTGACAGGCTTCAAAGATGGCCTGGAACGAATCGAGCCCCCTCTCACGCTCGGTTTGCAGCGCGAAGTCGATCATCATGATGGCATTCTTTTTCACGATCCCGATGAGCAGGAAGATGCCGATCATCGCCATCACCGTGAAGTCCATGCCGCAAACGTACAGGGCCAGCATGGCCCCCGCACCTGCGGAAGGCAGCGTCGAGAGGATCGTCAGCGGATGCAGGAAGCTCTCATAGAGAATGCCCAGCACGAGGTAGATGACCAGCAGCGCCGTGAGAATGAGGATCGGCTGGCTGTCGAGCGAAGCCTGGAACGCACCCGCCGTGCCGGCAAAGACACGCTGCACATCTTCGGGAATGTGCAGCTTGTTCACCGCATTCGTGATGGCCTCAGTGGCATCGGCAAACGCCACGCCAGGCGGGATGTTGAACGCAAAGGTCAGCGCTGCGAACTGTCCCTGATGGCTGATGGACAGCGCCGCAGGCGCGAACTCCCACCGCGCCAGCTGGTTCAATGGCACCAGCTTGCCAGAGCCGGCACGCACCATCACTTGTTCAAAAGCGCCGGGATCATCGTTTTGCGAAGCCTCCAAAATCACGCGGTATTGATTCAACGGAGCATAGATCGTGGAAACCATGCGCTGGCCAAATGAGCTGTTCAGCGCACTGTCAACCGCCTGCATGTTCACGCCGAGACGGGCGCAGGCGTCACGATCCACGACCAGCCGGGTGACCGTGCCCTTGTCCTCGAAGTCACTGTTCACGTCCGTGACCTCCTTGAGTCCGAGCAATGCCAGCCGCACGCGCGGCTCCCATTTGCGCAATGTCTCCACATCACCGGCCTGCAGCGTGTACTGATACAAGGCACGGCTGGAGCGCCCGCCAATGCGCAGATCCTGCGCAGGCATCAGCAGCAGCGTGGCCCCCGCAATCTTTGACAGCTTGCCGCGAAAACGTGCCAGCACCACATCGAGTGAATCACGCTCGCCCATCGGTTTGAGCGAAACGAAGACCCTGCCGCTGTTCTTCGGCCCGCCCATGCGTGAGTCAGAGCCGCAGCTTGCGTTGACTTTGGCAACTGCAGGATCGGCCTGCACAATCCGTGCGATCTCGGTGAGCTTGTCACGCATGGCCTGGAAGGATATGTTTTGATCCGCGCTGATGTTGCCAATAAGCAAGCCTGCGTCCTGCTGTGGGAAAAAGCCCTTGGGTATCGTCACATACAGCCACCCGGTCAGGCCCATGATGCCAATCAGCACCGACAATGTGGCCCAGTGATGCCGCAGCGCAATGGCAAGCGTGTCGGCATAGAACGACTGAATCCAATGAAACATGTCGTCAGACAGCCGTGCAAAAAAACCAGGCTTGTGACCTTGCTTTTCGGTGCTCAGCAGACGTGCGCACATCATCGGCGTGGTCGTGAGGGAAACCACCAGAGAAACGGCAATAGCCACCGACAGCACAACGGCAAACTCCCGGAACAACAGCCCCATGAGCCCGCCCATGAGCCCGCCCATGAGCAGGATGGGAATGAACACGGCAATCAGCGAGACGCTCATCGAAATGACTGTGAAGGTCACCTCACGCGTCCCCCGGCGTGCCGCCTCCATCACCGGCACACCGTTCTCGACATGCCGGGTGATGTTTTCCAGTACAACGACCGCGTCATCAACGACAAAGCCCGTGCTGATCGTGAGCGCCATCAGCGAGAGATTGTCCAGGCTGTAGCCGCAGAGATACATGACCCCAAAAGTGCCGAGGAGTGAAACCGGCACCGCCACGCCCGGAATCAACGTGGCCCGCACCCGGCGCAAAAAGGCAAACACCACCAGGACGACGAGCAGGGTGGCGATCAGCAGCGAGTACTGCACGTCATCAATCGAGGCACGAATCGTGACCGTCCGCTCCATGGTGATGTCCAGATCCATCGCAGCAGGAACCATCTGGCGCAGCTTCGGCACCAGCGCCTTGATCTTGTCCACCACTTCAATGATGTTGGCACCGGCCTGCCTGAAGACGATAAACGAGACGGCAACCTTGCCGTTGGTACTGCCATAGTTGTAGGCATCCTGCACGGCGTCCGTCACCTCACCGAGATCCGCCAGCCGTACTGCGGCACCGTTGCGATAGCTCACGATGACATCCTTGTACTCATCCGCCTTGGAGAGCTGATCGCTGGCCAGCACCTGCCAGCGCCGGTGCATATCCTCCACCACGCCCTTAGGCCGGTTGACGTTGGCAGCGGTAATGGCGGCGCGCACCTCTTCCATGGTGAGGTTGGCGCGCGTCAGCGCAGGCATGTTCATGCTGACACGCACGGCGGGCAGCGAACTGCCGCCGATGCTGACATTGCCCACGCCTTCGATCTGTGAAATCTTCTGCGCGATCACCGTCGAGGCGACATCATACATCTGCCCCGGTGTGGCGACGTCCGAGGTCATCGCCATGATCATGATGGGCGAGTCCGCCATGTTGGACTTTCGATAGGTCGGATTGCCCGGCATGCCGGTGGGCAGCAGGCTGCGCGCCGCATTGATGGCGGCCTCCACGTCCCGCGCGGCGCTGTCCACATCACGGCTCATGTCAAACTGCAGGCTGATACTCGTGGTGCCCAGAGAGGACGATGAGGTCATCTCCGTGATGCCTGCAATGCGGCCCAGCGTGCGCTCCAGCGGCGTGGCCACTGTGGCGGCCATGGTCTCCGGGCTTGCGCCTGGCAGAGATGCCGAGACCGAGATCGAAGGAAAATCCACCTGTGGCAACGGCGATACCGGCAAGTATGTGTAAGCCAAGACACCCGACAACGCGACCGCCAGCGTGGCGAGCGTGGTCGCCACAGGCCGATGGATGAAGGTGTCGGTAAAACTCATGCGATGGCAGGACTGGCGGTCACAGCTTGCTCCCGGTGTGAGGGAACGAAGCGGTCAAACATCAGATAAATCACCGGCGTGGTGAAAAGCGTGAGCAGCTGGCTGACCAGCAAACCGCCCACCATCGTGAGTCCTAGCGGATGGCGCAGTTCAGACCCTTCCCCGCCTCCAATCATCAGCGGGAGCGCACCGAGCAAGGCGGCCAGAGTGGTCATCAAAATCGGGCGGAAGCGCAGCAGGCAGGCCTGATAGATCGCCTCGCGCGGCGGCATGTTTTGCTCGCGCTCTGCCTCGATGGCGAAGTCGATCATCATGATGGCGTTCTTCTTCACGATGCCGATCAACAACACAATGCCGATGATGGCCATCACCCCAAGCTCGGTGTTCGTCAGCTTCAGCGCGAGCAACGCACCCACCGCTGCGGATGGCAGTATCGAAAGAATCGTCAATACAGGATGCCAAGCACCAGATACATGACGACGACGGCGGCAAGAATGAGCAGCAACTGATTGCTCAGTGCGCTTTGAAACGCGAGCGCCGTTCCGGCAAAGGCGGTCTCGATGCTTTCGGGCATACCAATTTCATCTTTGATGCGCTCGATTTCGGCCACTGCGGCCCCCAGCGAAGTACCAGCCGCCAGATTGAAGGACACGGTCGCGGCAGGAAACTGATCCTGATGCGCAATGGCCAGATCGGCCGGTTCCTCGATAATCTTGGCCATCGTATTCAGCAACACCTGCTGCCCGCCGGTGGCTGGCACGCGCACCTGGTCAAAAGCAGCGATGCCTGACTGGAATTCCAAAGCGTGTTCCAGCACCACTCGATACTGCCCGCTCTGGGTGAAAATCGTCGAGACGAGCCGCTGGCCAAAAGCATTGTAGAGCGCCGCATCAATGGCAGCGACCGTCACTCCGAGACGGCTCGCCGTTTCACGGTCGATCACCACGCGCGCCTGCAGACCTTTGTCCAGCAGATCGTCGGCCACATCCGCCAGCAGTGGGGATTTCCGCAGTTCATCAACAAGCTGGTGCGTCCATGTCTGCAACGAGATCATGCTGGGCGACTGCAGCGTGAATTGAAACTGAGTGCGGCTCACCCGGTCTTCAATGTTCAAATCCTGTACTGGTTGCAGATAGAGTTGCACATCCGGCAGGCGGTTGGCCTTGTCCTGCAGACGCCGGACGACCTGCGCCGCAGTCGCATCTCGCTCATGCCGTGGGACGAGATTGATCAGCATGCGCCCGCTGTTGGGCGTGGTGTTTACGCCATCCACACCGATGAATGATGACACGCTCTTTACGGCGGGATCCTCCAGCACTAAACGTGACAGCTCCTGCTGCCGCTTCCCCAGCGCGGCGAACGAGACATGCTGCGGCGCCTCGACAAAGCCCTGGATGAGGCCGGTGTCCTGCAATGGGAAAAAGCCTTTGGCCACGCTTTGATACAGGAGCCCGGTCGCCAAGAGTGTGGCGGCAAAAATCAGCATCATCGTCGCGCCATGATCGAGCACGACACGCAGCACGCGCCCATAGAGCGAGATGATCGCATCGAAACCGCGGGCCACCATCTGCGCGACCGGCCCTTCCTCGCCATGCTTCAGTAGGCGGGCGCACATCATCGGAGTCAAGGTGAGCGAGACAACCGCCGAGATGATGATGGAGATGGCCAGCGTGATGGCAAACTCACGAAACAGCCGACCCACCACGTCCTGCATGAACAGCAGCGGAATCAGCACGGCAATCAGCGAGAGCGTGAGAGAGATGATGGTGAAGCCGATTTGACGCGCACCTTTGAGCGCAGCCTGCATGGGTGGCTCGCCATTCTCAATGTAGCGGGCGATATTTTCGATCATCACGATGGCGTCGTCCACGACGAATCCGGTCGCGATGGTCAGCGCCATGAGCGTCAGGTTGTTCAGGCTGAAACCGCACAGCCACATCACGGCAAAGGTGCCGACGAGCGACAGCGGCACCGCGACCGCTGGGATTAAAGTTGCGCGCAGGCTGCGCAGGAAGACAAAGATGACCGCGACCACGAGGCCGATGGAGAGCAGCAGTTCATACTGCACATCCTCCACTGAGGCACGGATGGTGGTCGTCCGGTCCGTGAGCAGCTGGACGTCCACCGCCTGCGGCAGGTTTTCCTTCAGCTTCGGGAGCAGCGCCTTGATGCGGTCCGCCACTTCGATGACGTTGGCTCCCGGCTGGCGCTGCACATTGACGACCACCGCTGGCTGCACGTCCGCCCAGGCGGCCAGGCGCACGTTCTCGGCATCATCCACCACCTCGGCCACATCGACCACCCGCACTGCGGCGCCATTGCGCCAGGCGATCACGAGATTGCGATAGTCATCCACGGAAAGCAGCTGGTCGTTTGCATCAACCGTGCTGCTGCGCGTGGCACTGTCGAAGCCGCCTTTGGGCTGGTTCACATTTCCCAAGGCGATGGCATTGCGCAGATCTTCCGTACTCAGACCGCGTGAGGCGAGGGCCACCGGATTGGCGCGGATGCGCACCGCCGGCCGCATGCCGCCACTGAGAGAGACCAGTCCCACACCGGAAATCTGCGACAGCTTGGGCACCAGCCGTGTGTCAGCGGCATCCTGCACTTTGATCAACGGCAGCGTGTGCGATGTCAGGGCCAGCGAGATAATGGGGGCATCGGACGGATTGACCTTGTTATAGATCGGTGGATTGGGCAGATCCGTTGGCAGCAGCGTAGCGGCTGCATTGATCGCCGCCTGCACGCTCTGCTCCGCAATGTCCAGCCGCAGGCCGAGTATGAAACGCAGCGTGATCACCGAAGAGCCGCCGCTGCTGATCGAATACATCTGCGCGAGGCCGGGCATTTGACCAAACTGACGCTCCAGGGGGGCGGTAATGGAGGAAGTCATCACCTCCGGCCCGGCACCGGGATAGAGCGTGACGACCTGGATCGTCGGATAATCCACCTGGGGCAGAGCGGACACCGGCAGCAGTCGGTAGGCCAGCCCGCCAACCAGCAAAACTGCAACCATCAGCAGCGTGGTGGCGACGGGGCGCTCGATGAAGATGCGGGAGGGATTCATGCGTCATTCCTCATGCGGTTCCAGGCATCACGGCAAAGGAGCTCCTTTGCCAGCCTTCCCTTCCCCTTTGGGTTTGTCGCCTTTGGAAGTTTCTCCAGCAGGTGTCTTGCCGGGTGTGATAACTTCCACCTTGGCTCCATCACGCAAACGATCGACTCCTTGAGTGATCACTTTGTCTCCCGGCTTCAATCCCTCAAGGATCAGAGCGCGTTCTCCCTGGGTGGGACCGATGACCACATTGTGCAAAGCCACGGTGCTGTCGTCATTGAGGACATAAACATATGCGCCCTTCGCCCCGCGCTGGATCGCCGTTGCTGGTGCCACGGTGGCATTTAGCTGCGTGTTCACCAGCAGTCGCGTGATCACAAACTCGTTAGGAAACAACAAACCCTCGGCATTCGGCAACTGCGCCTTCAGCTTCAGTGTGCCCGAGGTGAGATCAATCTGGTTGTCGGTGGTCAACAATTGCCCTCGACCCAGCAGCTTGTTCATCTCCTTGTCCACGGCTTCGACCAGCACTGGCCCACTTCCAGCCAGACGTTGGCGCACCGCAGCCACACGCTCCTGCGGAATAGCAGACACCAGTCCGATGGGATCCATCTGCGTGATGATGACCAGACCGTTCACATCCGAGGACCGGATCATGTTGCCAGCATCCACCTGACGCAACCCGACACGCCCGGTGATCGGTGCCGTGACCTTGGTGTAGCTGAGCTGCAGTTCTGCGCTGGCAACCGCCGCGCGATCCGAGGTCAGAGCGGCTTCATACTGCCGCACCAGCGACACCTGGGTGTCCACCTGCTGTCTGGCGATAGAGTCCTGCTTGAGCAGTGTGTTGTAACGGTCGAGATCTTTGCGTGCATTGAGCAGCAAGGCTTCATCCCGTTCGAGCTGGCCTCTGGCCTGATCCAGCGCCACATGAAAGGGACGCGGGTCAATCTCAGCGAGCAAATCTCCCGCCTGGACCATCTGGCCCTCGACAAAGCGCACCTTGTCCAACTGCCCGTCCACCCGGCAGCGCACCACCACCACATTCAGCGGCGTGACAGTGCCAGCCAGGCTCACCCACTCCTCGAAGTCCTCCTGCTTCACCTCCGCCACGGTGACAGCAGCAGCGCCGCCACGTGCGCCTCCTCTACCGCCAGCGGCACCTCCTGCCACTGGTTCCGGGCGGTGCATCCACAGCCAGCCGCCGCCGACAAGAGCCAAAAAAATGATGACAAAACATCCAGCACGTCCTTTTGCTGGCGTTGGACTGGTTGAAGGCTTGGTTTCGTTCATGTCAAAAGTCTAGTCGCGCACCAGGAACACATTCCTTGCTGAGTCTCACGCAAAACTACGAATCTGGCATGTGCTTGGTAGCAGTCCAGTAACAGCACGACATAACAAAAAAAACATCTAGGTTTCAAGCCGACCAGGTGTAGCGGCCGCCATGAAATATGAATCAGCCCAGTTCTGAGACCGGTCTAGGCGTGAGGTCAGCAACCCCCTTCGGAAACATGCGGTCACGTGCAGTCAGGATTTCAGGCTCGTCAGGCGTGACGAGTACCACATGCTCAAAGTGTGCAGACGGTTTGCGGTCCGTGGTGACCACCGTCCACTTGTCTTCAAGGATCCGTGTCTTGCCCGTACCCATGTTGATCATGGGCTCGATGGCCAGGGTCATGCCTGCTTTGAGACGCGGACGTTCACCTTTCTTGCCATAGTTTGGCACCTGAGGTTCTTCGTGGAGCTTCCGTCCGACACCATGACCGACAAACTCACGCACGACGGTATATCCATACTGGGTGACATGATGCTCGACACTGTGGCAAAGATCTCCAAGCATCCAGCCATCACGGGCGAATTTGACTGCATTGAGCAGAGATTCTTCCGTGGCTGCGAGCAGATGCAGAGTTTCTTTGGCCACGTTGCCAACAGGCACCGTCAGCGCATTGTCACCCACCCAGCCGTCGTAATAGACCCCAACATCAATTTTGACAATGTCCCCGTCTTGAATGACGCGCGGACCGCCGATGCCATGCACGACCTCCTCATTGATGGAGATGCAGATGTGGCCAGGAAACTGGCGGTAGCCCAGAAAGGCGCTGGTGGCACCACACGCCTTCATCTCAGAGGCGGCATATCGATCCACCTCAGCAGTCGTCACTCCGACGTGTACCTGTGAGGCGGCTTTGATCAGCACGTCACGCGCTACCTGACAGGCCTTGCGGATGCCCTGCTGCTGAGCGCCGTGACGAATGGGGATGTTCCCCGATTTAACAAAAGCCATGACGCGCTGGATGAAACTCACTTGAGAGCCAGTTTATACACAACGCCAATCAATACCATGATGGCGAGAGCGACCCACAACCAGACAACGGTAGTGGAATCCACGGCACGAGCACCCTGCTGGATGCGGTCCACGCGGCCACGAATGCGACCCTTCTTGAGGAAACCGTCATAATGGCTCTGCAACAGATGCGTTTCGACCTGGCGCATGACATCAAGCACCACGCCAACAAGAATCAACAGGCTGGTGCCACCAAAGAACTGTGCAGCGGAGCTGGAAATCTTCATCGAACTGCTGACGACGCCTGGCATCACATATAGACCTGTAAGGAAGATCGCACCGGCAAAGGTGAGACGGCTCATGGTGAAGTCGAGGAAGTCGGCAGTCGGCTTGCCCGGGCGGATGCCTGGAACATAACCACCGCTCTTTTTAAGGTCTTCCGAAATCTGCGTGGGCTGGAACATGGTGGCGACCCAAAAATAGCTGAAGAAGAAGATCAGCAATGAGGAAGCCACGTAATAAACCCAGCCGCTGCTGATAAACAGCGCCATGCGCTGAATCCAGTTCACATCTTTGAAGAGCGAAGCCAGGATGGTGGAAGGAAAGAGCAGGATGGCCTGGGCAAAGATGATCGGCATGACACCGGAATAATTGATCTTCAGCGGCAGATACTGTGTCTGACCACCATAGACCTTGCGGCCAACGACACGCTTGGCGTAGGTGATAGCGATGCGTCGCGTCGCCTGGGTCAAGGCAATGACGCCAGCGATAACGAGAATCATGAAACCCATGAGCAGGACAAGAGTGAAGGCGCTGGCCGGGCTGGCCTTGATGCTGCCTACAAAAGTCTGCCAGACCTGGATCAGAGCACCGGGAAGATCAGAAACGATGTTAACGCAAATGAGGATGGAAACCCCGTTGCCAATGCCGCGGTCAGTGATTTGCTCCCCCAGCCACATCATGAGCATGGTGCCAGCTGTGATGGTGATAACGCTGGTGAACACGAAACCAAGGCCATAGTTTGGCACCAAGGGTCTTCCTCCCAGCTTGTCGATGGCATCCTGCAGACCGGCCATCAGGTAGTTTTGCTGTGGATCTGCCAATGACTGCGCTAGCAGAGTCGCCTGAAAGACGCACAGAACAATGGTAGCAACACGCGTGTATTGCGTGATCTTCTGACGCCCACCTTCCTCACGGGCCAGCTTGCTAAGCGGAGGCCAGACTGCGGTAAGCAACTGCAGCATGATGCTGGCGCTGATGTAGGGCATGATGCCCAAGGCAAAGATAGCGCAGTTTTGCAGGCCGCCACCGCTGAAAATGTTGAGAAGCGCGGCGACCTGGGCGGCCCCGGAGGCATTGTCGCCTGCTTTGTTTTCAATCCAAGCATTCAGAACAGTCGCATCAACGCCAGGAAGCGTGATGGACGTGCCGATGCGGACGATGACAATCATCGCCAGGGTGAAAAGAATGCGCGAGCGAAGTTCGGGGACTTTGAAGCTGTTGGCGAAAGCAGAGATCATGAGGAGAGACTCTAAGCAAAGATGGGCCTGCTTCCTGACAGCATCTGCTGCGCGGAGACCGGCCCATCAAAAGGTTGGTTGGGTCAGGAAAATCAGGCGGCGATGGAACCGCCGGCTTTCTCAATCTTTTCACGGGCCGTGGCGCTGACTTTCGCGCCCTCGATGGTGAGCTTGCGGGCAAGATCTCCAGTGCCGAGAATTTTGATAATGTCGCAATTGCGGCTGACGAGTCCGACTTCACGAAGTGCGGCTTCATTGATGACAGCGCCATCCTGAAAGGCATCGTTAAGCTCACCGACATTCACGACTTCGATGGCGTCTTGGAACTGCTTGTTGTTGAAGCCCTTCTTTGGCAGACGGCGATGCATCGGCATCTGGCCACCTTCAAAGCCGGGGCGGATGCCGCGACCAGCACGGGCCATCTGGCCTTTGTTGCCTTTGCCGGAGGTTTTACCGTGACCGGAGCTTTCGCCACAGCCGATGCGCTTGCGGCGCTTCGACGTCTTGGAGTCTCATGGAAATTTAAGAGGAATAGATTGATTCGATCAGAGAGCTTTGCGCTCTTTGATTTCCTTACCGCGTGCGCGGAGGATTTCGTCTGCAGGACGCAGCGCAGTAAGAGCGGCAAGCGTTGCACGAACGACGTTGGCATGATTGCTGGATCCCAGGGATTTGCCGATCACATCTTTGACACCAGCGGCTTCAAGCACGGCGCGTGCACCACCACCGGCGATGATGCCAGTACCTGGCGTGGCAGGCTTGAGGAGAATGTGTCCGCCACCGTGAGAGCCCACCACTTCATGAGGGATGGTGCTGTCCTTGAGGCAGATGGAGAACATGTTCTTGCGGGAAGCTTCAGTCGCCTTCTTGATGGCGTCGGAGACTTCGTTGGCCTTGCCAAAACCGCAGCCCACTTTGCCCTTGGCATCGCCGGAAACGACGAGTGCGCTGAAGCTGAAGCGGCGACCACCTTTGACCACCTTGGCGCATCGGTTGATGTGAACGACTTTTTCGACGCCGTCCGTCTCGCGCGGCGCACGATCATCACGACCACGGAAACCACCGTAGGAAGGAGTCGGAGCTGCTGGAGCCTCCGCTGGTGCGGCGACTGGGGGATCGATAACTACTGTTTCTTCGGCCATAAAATATGCGTGGGGCGGTTTTAGAATTTCAGGCCCTTTTCGCGGGCGGCATCTGCAAGGGCTTTCACCTTGCCATGATAAATGAAACCAGCGCGGTCAAAGACCACTTCGGTGATGTTTTTAGCCATGGCACGCTCGGCGAGGAGAGTGCCAATCTTGGTGGCGTTTTCGACGTTGGCCTTGCCAGCGCCGTAGCCTTTTTCCTTGGTGGATGCCGAAACGATCGTCGTGCCAGCAGCGTCATCGATGACCTGGGCGTAAACGTTGGTGTTCGAGAAGTACACTGCGAGACGGGGACGCTCGGCTGTGCCGCTGAGCTTGCGGCGAATGCGCTTGTGAATGCGAGCGCGAATTTCTTTGCGATTAGTAAGAGCCATGATGAGTATCTCCGGAAATTATTTGACGGACTTGCCAGCTTTACGGCGAATCTGTTCGCCCACGTAACGCACGCCCTTGGCCTTGTAAGGCTCCGGCGGATAGTATGCACGAATGTCAGCAGCAAGCTGGCCGACCACCTGTTTGTCGATGCCTTCGATGGCGATCTTGGTGTTTTCGGTGACGGTCACCTTCACACCGCTTGGAATGGGGTGCAGACGGTCATGGGACTGACCAAGCTGAAGGTCAATGTTTGTACCTTTGACAGCAGCACGGAATCCGACGCCGTGAATCTCAAGATTACGAGTGTAACCCTGGCTGACGCCGATGAGCATATTCGTGATCAGACGTTGGGTGGTGCCATGCAGGGCGCGCACTTTACGGTCTTCTGAATCGCGGGTGACGTTGATCGTCTTGGTATCCGTATTAACTTTAACACCAAGCGGAAGAGTCCAGCCGAGTTCGCCTTTGGGGCCCTTGACCTGAACCGAGCGGTCATCACCCAATTTGATGGTGACCTTGTCTGGAATGGAAATGATTTGTTTGCCTACGCGTGACATAATGGTTGTGACGGTTGGGGGTTACCAGACTGTGGCGAGGAGTTCACCGCCCACTTTGGCCTTGCGAGCCTTGGCACCTGTCATGATGCCGCGTGGTGTGGAAAGGATGGAGATGCCCAGGCCGCCGAGGACGCGAGGAATCTCGGTGCTGCCGACATACTTGCGCAGACCAGGCTTGCTGACGCGGTCGATCTTGCGGATGACGGCGGTCTTGTCCTGATACTTGAGCTTGAGCTTAAGGCGGGGATGGGTGGCGTTGGTGTCCACTTCGTAGCCCCAGATGTAGCCTTCTTCCTGCAAGATGCGGGAGAGTTCGGCCTTCAACTTGGAGAAGGGAATGAGCACCTGCTCCTGCTGTGCTGAGCAGGCGTTGCGGATGCGGGTAAGAAAGTCTGCGATCGGGTCGGTCATGACGCTGAGGGTGTCCGGGTGTTGGGGTTATGCGGCTGCGGCTTCAGTGCCATCTTCCTTCTTCGGCTGAGCGACGCGGGTGCGGAATGGCATTCCCAGGGTGCGCAGCATTTCACGCGCATGGTCATCATTGTTCGTGCTGGTGACGAAGGTGATGTCAAAACCAAGCTGGCGCTTGATCTTGTCGAGCTCGATTTCCGGGAAGATGGACTGTTCGGCAACGCCGAGGGTGTAATTTCCACGACCGTCAAAGGCACGGGGGGCGACACCACGGAAGTCACGAATACGCGGGATAGCGGTGCGCACGAGACGCATCATGAAGTCATACATCTTGCCACCACGAAGGGTGACCTTGACGCCGACATTTTCACCTTCACGAAGTTTGAAGTTGGCGATAGCCTTCTTGCTCTTGGTGATGATAGGCTTCTGGCCGGTGATGAGGGTCACTTCATTCACGGCGTCTTCGATCGCCTGCTTGCGCTCCGCCTGACTGCCGATGGCGCAGTTCACGACGATTTTCTTGAGCTGAGGGACCTGATGGATGTTGTCAAGACCGAGCGTGGTTTTCAGCTCAGTGCGTTTTTCTTTATAGAGGGTCTGTAGGATATGTTCCATGATTCAGTTTGGCTGTGCCGCCTTTCCCTCGATGATCGCACCGTGCGGAGCGACGATGACGAGGGGGGAGGCAAATGGGGGGCGTTGATTTAGGCTTTGACCTTCTTCTTCGCAACTTTCTTTTTCTTCTCTTTCACAGGCGCATCAACGCGCTTGACATTGGAGATGTGGATGGGGGCTTCCTGCTCTTGAAAGCCACCGGCTTGATTTTGCTGGGTGGGCTTGATCGCTTTCTTGATCATGCGCACGCCTTCGACGAGCACCCGGTTTTTGCCAGTCTGCACTGCCAGGACAACGCCCTGGGCACCTTTGGCGGCTCCGGAAATGACGACGACATTGTCGCCTTTTTTAACGTGGGTCTTGGTACGGCTCATTGGAATTACAGCACTTCGGGTGCGAGGGAAACGATCTTCATGAAATTCTTGTCGCGCAGCTCACGGGCCACTGGGCCAAAGATGCGGGTGCCACGCGGGTTGTTGTCCTTGTCGATGATGACCATCGCATTGCGGTCAAAGCGAAGGATTGAACCGTCAACGCGGCGGATCGGGTGCGAGGTGCGCACGATCACAGCGCGAACGACTTCACCCTTTTTCACGGCGGCGGTCGGGGTCGACTCACGCACGTGGGCGGTGATGATGTCGCCGACGTAGGCGAAGCGGGTGTTTTTCTTGCCGAGCACGCCGATCATCGTGGCCAGTCGGGCACCGGTGTTGTCAGCCACCGGGATTGAGGACTCCATTTGCAACATAAACTGTTTCTCCTGGTCAGGTTAGGGGGTTCAAAAAATACGATTAGTGCTTCTGCACTTCGATCAGTTCCCAGCGCTTCAGCTTGGAGAGCGGGCGGGTTTCGGCGATGAGCACCTTGTCACCTTCTTTGGCCACGCTGTTTTCGTCGTGGGCATAGAACTTGGAGGTCTTGCGCACGATCTTCTTAAAGATTGGATGCGGAACGCGGCGTTCGACTTTGACGACGATTGTCTTCGTCATTTTGTCGGACACCACGACGCCGACACGCGTCTTGCGCACGGCTGTTTTTTCGGTGGCTGCAGGGGCTTCTGCGGTGGTCTCGCTCATGATGTTAAAAATGCTTCAGGGGGTTGATGACCGGATCAGGCAGCCTTCTTGGCGGCCGCAGCGCGGGTGCGCTCGGTGATGATGGTTTCGATCCGGGCGATCTCGCGGCGGATGTGGGTCAGACGGGCTGGATTTTCGAGCTGACCGCCACCTGCGCTCTGCTGCACACGCAGATTCAGCGCTTCCTGCTTCAGTTCGCGACGGCGTGCGGAGAGTTCTTCCACAGTCGATTCACGGAGTTCTTTGATCTTCATAAATTCAGTTCGCGTTGTTTTATTTGTGCAGGCTTTCGCGGCTAACGAAGCGGCAGCGCAGGCCCAGCTTCGTGTTGGCCAGACGGCAGGCTTCACGAGCAGTAGCTTCGTTCACGCCGGAGATTTCAAACAGCATGTGCCCTGGAAGTACCACTGCGACCCAGAATTCTGGAGCGCCTTTACCCTTACCCATTCGGACTTCCGGTGGACGCTGGGTAACTGGCTTGTGAGGGAAAATGCGGCAGAAAACCTTACCTTTACGCTTCAGGAAGCGAGTGATGGCGACTCGGCAGGCTTCAATGTGGATGTTTTTGATCCAGCCGCGCTCAAGGGTCTGGAGACCGAAGTCACCAAAGTCCAGCTTGTTGCCGCTGGTGGCGTTGCCGCCACGGTTGCCGCGCTGCGATTTACGATATTTTACTCTGCTAGGAAGAAGGGCCATACGTCTAGGTCCGGTGGAAAGGTTTTAGTTCAGTAAAGGGGGGCAGTTTATGCCTGGGCTGCTGGGGCAGGTGCTGGAGCGGGGGCACCATAGCCACCACCACCACCTGGACGACCACGATCACCACCACGAGGACCAGGAGCGCCTGGGCGGCGGTCTCCACGGTCATCTCTGCGTGGACGGCGGTCACCGGAAGGACGGGAAACACCTTCAGGAGCATTGCCCCGGTTCATCCAGCACTTGACGCCAATGATGCCGTAAACAGTGCGAGCTTCAGCGAAGCCATAATCAATCGGGATACGCAGGGTCTGGAGTGGCACTTTGCCCTGGCGGTACCATTCGGCACGGGCGATGTCAGCACCACCGAGACGACCGGCGCAGCGGAGACGAATGCCATCAGCACCCATGTCCATGGCGGTCTGCACAGAACGCTTCATAGCGCGGCGGAAAGAAATACGGCGCTCAAGCTGCACAGCGACGGCTTCAGCGACGAGCTGGGCGTCAAGTTCCGGCTGCTTGATTTCGAAAATGTCGATCTTGACCTGTTTGCCACCACACATTTCGGAGACCTTCTGGCTCATCACGTCGATTTCCTGACCTTTACGGCCAATGACAAGACCTGGGCGGGCTGTGTGCAGCGTGACGCGGACCTGGTTCCAAGCGCGCTCGATGACGATCTTGGAGATCGCAGCCTGCATGAGCTTTTCCTTGAGGTAAGCACGGATGGCGAGATCGCTGTGAAGCGAGTCTGCGTATTCTTTTTCAGGTGCGTACCACTTGGAGCGCCAGTCTTTGGTGACTGCGAGGCGGAAGCCGATCGGATTTACTTTCTGTCCCATAAAGTGAAGAGGTGCGGTTGGGGGGCGTTGCGGTTATTCAGAAGCTTTCTTGGCTTTGGCTGCCTTCTTGAGGGCAGGAGCGTTCCGGCGGGCGGACTTCGGCGCTTTCTTTGTGCCTTCGGCCCCGGCTTCCTCAGCCTTTGGCGCGCCGATGATGACGGTGATGTGGGTCATGCGCTTCTTGATCGGAGCGGCGGATCCACGGGCACGTGGCATGATACGGCTCAGGACAGGTCCTGGAGTGGCGACGGCTGACTGCACGATGAACTCGGAAGCATCCTGCTCGTGGTTGTTCTCAGCATTCGCGATTGCGGAACGGAGAGTCTTGCCCACGAGGAAGGCGGCTTTTTTGGGAGTGAAGTCGAGAACGCTCAGCGCCTGGGAAACGGGCATGCCGGTGATGGCACGTGTGACCTGACGGGCTTTCTGCGAGGAGATCCTGGCGTATTTGAGGACGGAACGGACGGACATAAAGCGAGGGGGGGTTCTGGACTTCGTTAGAGAGATTTGTTGAGATCGACTCGACCCCGGTCGCCGACGCGGACGGGATCATTAGCAGCGGCAAGTTCCTGGACAACGGCGCCACAGACGGAATTGCGGACTTCAGTGACAAGGACTTTGGCGATAGGTTTGTCTTCGCGGTAAATTTCGAAAGGCATGCCTGGCTTCACGCCATCTTTGGCACCAAGGGAGAGGACGGCGATGCCGAGTTCATTCTTCAAGCTGACGACACGGGCGTTTTGCAGGTCGCCAGCAGCTTGGCCATTCTCACCACCACCTGCTTTAACAAGCGCGGCATCGGCCAGAGTGATGGCTTTGTTCAGACGGTCGGCGGCGGCAGGATCAGCGTTTTGAGCGCTTTTCATCAAGCCCATACCCGACTCGGCCAGTTCGATCAGAGCGTTGGCGAGTTCATCGCGTTGCTCCTTCATGATGCGCAGGTCGCTGAGGGCGGCGAGCAGACGCTCCTGGGCTTGATCTTTAGAGTTTTCGAGAGCCCCGACGCCAAGCCCCTCAAGGAGACCGCGCAGCTTTTCGTAGCGGTCTTTGAGTTCGCTGGTCTCAGCATTGGCAGCGGCGGCGCTTTGAGCCAGGGCGTCATTCTTATCCTTGGCGGCAAGAATTTGAGCATCCTGTGCCTGGATTTTGACGGCGGCGACTTGAAGCGAGATGTGCAATTCCTGATTTTCGAGCTTGTCATCCGCACGCAGACCTGACACGCCCGCTGCGACAAGCAGTGAGAGAGTGGTGCAGGTGATGGAGGTGCGGAGTGACATGAAAATACTCGATGCTCAGGGATTACTTGGCGGCCTTGACGGTAACGGCACCGTGAGACTTGAACAGACGGGTCAGGGAAAACTCGCCGAGGCGGTGGCCCACCATGTTTTCTGTCACATAGACAGAGACGAAATCCTTACCGTTATGAACGAGGAAGGTGTGGCCGACGAGGTCAGGAGTAACCATGGAGGAACGAGCCCAAGTTTTGATAGGGCGTTTCTGCTTGGCGTCGTTGAGCTTGTCCACCTTGTCGAGGAGGGCTTGCTGAACGAAAGGACCTTTTTTGAGGGAGCGTGCCATGTGAATGCGTGAGTGAGGAATGGATTACTTCTTGGCGTGACGGCTCTGGATGATGAGCTTGTTCGTGGCCTTCTTCTTGTTGCGGGTCTTCTCACCCTTCGCGTGGCCCCAGGGGCTGAGCAGGTGCTGACGACCACCACCGGACTTGGAACGACCTTCACCACCACCGTTTGGATGGTCGATCGGGTTCATACACATACCACGGACGGTTGGGCGGGTGCCCTGCCAGCGGGTGCGGCCCGCCTTGGCGCTGACGACGTTCATGTGCTCGACATTGCCGACCTGGCCGATCGTAGCGTAGCAGACAGAGAGAATCTTGCGGATTTCACCGGATGGCATGCGCACTAGAGCGAAGTCACCTTCACGGTTGGAAAGCACAGCAGCCTGACCAGCGGCACGGGCGACGACGCCGCCTTTACCAGGGGAGAGTTCGATGTTGTGGATCGAAGTACCAAGAGGGATTTTGCTCAGGGGAAGCGCATTGCCCAGTTCAGGGGCTGCTTTTTCACCGGCCATCACCGAGGCACCCACTGTGAGGGCGTTTGGAGCAAGGATGTAAGCACGCTGGCCGTCCTTGTATTCGATGAGGGCGATGCGAGCTGAGCGATTCGGATCGTATTCGATGCCGACCACCTTGGCTGCTTCATCACGGCGTGAGCGTTTGAAGTCGATGAGACGGTAACGCTTGTCGTGACCCCCACCGATATGACGGCAGGTGATACGGCCAGTGTTGTTACGGCCACCGGACTTGCGGAGAGCCACGGTGAGGCTTTTCTCCGGCGAATGCTTGGTGATCTCCTCGAAGGAGTTCCACTCTTTGTAGCGATTGGTGGGCGTGGTTGGCTTGAATGTTTTCAGCGCCATGACGGTAGGATAAGTTAAAGGGTTGCGGGCCTGGGGTTACGCGAGGTCGAACTTTTCGCCAGCCTTGAGGCGGACGATCGCTTTCTTCCAGTGATTGGTGCGGCCGTAATCGGCGCGGCGCTCACGACGGGCCTTGCCGTCATAGTTCGCAGTGCGGACACCGGTGACTTTTTTGCCAAACAGTTTTTCGATGGCCTGTTTGATGTCGATCTTGGTGGCTTCGACATCCACGGAGAACACGTACTCGTTGTTCTGTTCGCCCAGCAGCGTGGCTTTTTCGCTGAGACGGATGGTTTTGATGACTTTATGAAGGTCTTTCATGATCAGGCTGAACGTTCTGGACATTGCGGCCAGCGCGGAAGGTGAGCTCATCAAAGCCTGTGCCGATGAGCAGCACGTTTTTGGCAGTGGTAAGGCCATTGACAGCGGCGATGAAGCTTTTGGTCTTGCCATCTGACACAGCGAAGCTGGCAGTGGTGAGCACTTCACCATCAAGGATGCGGGCGGTCAAAGCGGCGCGCAGAGCGAGCTTCTTGGTGCCTTTGGTAGTTTTCTTGGCCCAGACGGTTGTGTTGCGTGGTCCGAAGACGACACCACCACCACTCCAGATAGGGGAACGCTTGCTGCCCATACGAGCATTGCCAGTCCCCTTCTGATTCCAGAGCTTCTTGCCGGAGCCGGAAACTTCAGAGCGGTTTTTGGTATGGGCATTGCCCTGACGGCGGTTGGCACGGTAGGCCACCAGCGTGTCGTTAAGAGCCTGAGAGCCTTTATAGCCCTCGGTCAGTTGAATATTGGCCGCCTTGGCGGCGTCGGCTGAGAGAATGGTCGCGGACATGGTTCAGTTCCTCGTAATTATTTCTTGGCGACGGCTTTTTTGCCGGGGCGCACCACAACGATGCTGCCTGTGTTGCCGGGGAGTGCGCCTTTGATGAGAAGGATGCCTTCTTCAGGACGACTCTGCACGACGACCAGATTCTGCGTGGTGCAGCGGGTCGTGCCGTCATGGCCGGGCATCTTCTGGTTCTTCCAGACTAGACCGGGAGTCAGACGGCAACCGATGGAACCAGGACGACGATGCATCATGTGACCATGTGTAGCCGGCTGGCCAGCGAAGTTCCAGCGCTTGACGACGCCCTGGAAACCTTTGCCCTTGGTGTTGCCAATGACATCCACTACCTGTCCGTTGCTGAAGATGCTCGCGTCAAGCTTGGCATCAGCAGCAGGCAGTTGGTCGTCGCCAGTAAGGCGGAATTCTTTGACGATACGCTTGGCGGTCGTGCAGCCGTGCTTCTTAAAGTGGCCCAGCAGCGGCTTGGTGACGCGAGAATCCTTCAACTGGTCGCCATAGCCCACCTGCACTGCACTATACTTGTCTTTGCCATCGCTGCGCTTCACCTGAAGAATGGTGTTGCCGCTGACGTCAACCACTGTGACCGAGATTGCGTCGCCTTTAGCGTCGTAAACTTTGGTCATTCCGAGTTTTTTACCAATCAATCCGAGACTCATGAGTGTGTCCTCCTGTTTTTAAAAGTAATGAGATCGAGTTAGATCTTGATGGTGATGTCCACGCCGGATGGAAGATTGAGCTTCTTGAGCTCGTCCACCGTGCGGGAGGTTGGGTCAACGATGTCCAGCAGGCGCTTGTGCGTGCGGATTTCGAATTGGTCCATCGACTTCTTATCGACGTGCGGAGAGCGGTTCACGGTGAACTTCTCGATGCGTGTAGGCAGCGGGATGGGGCCTGCAACACGTGCGCCGGTGCGCTTGGCGGTTTCGACGATATCGGCAGTGCTTTTGTCGAGCACGCGATAGTCATAGGCGCGAAGGCGGATTCTGATGCGTTGATTAGTCATGACGATGGTCCTTAGGGTAGGGTTTCAATGCGCGTGGGCGTTACTTGGAGCCTCCACGCTGCTCGACGATCTGCTCAACAATCTGATGCGGGACCTGCTCGAAGTGAGAAGGCTGCATGGAGTAGCTGGCGCGTCCGGAAGATAGAGTGCGGATGGCGGTGGAGTAACCAAACATTTCAGCAAGGGGAACTTCAGCGCGCAGGATGGCAGTGGTGCCGCGGCTGTCCATACCCTGAATCTTGCCACGGCGACGGTTCAAGTCACCCATGATGTCGCCCTGATAATCTTCAGGTGTGGAAGCTTCCACAGCCATGATCGGTTCAAGGAGGATGCACTTGGCTTTCTTCAGAGCGTCTTTGACGGCGAAGATACCGGCCATCTTGAAGGCGTTTTCGTTGGAGTCCACTTCGTGGCTGGATCCATCGACAAGTTCGATGTGCATGTCGATCACTGGATAACCAGCAATGATGCCGTTGAGAGCAGCTTCGACGCAACCCGCCTTGGCTGGATTGATGAATTCCTTTGGAATCGTACCGCCGACCACTTTGTTTTCGACGACGATGCCCGAGCCCTTCTCACCAGGACGCACCTTGATGACAACGTGACCGTATTGACCGCGACCACCGGACTGCTTGACCAGCTTTCCTTCGCCATCGGCTGGCATGGTGAGCGTTTCGCGGTAGGCGATCTGCGGCTTGCCTGTGGTGGTTTCGACTTTGTGCTCGCGCTTGAGGCGGTCGCAGAGAATTTCGAGATGGAGTTCTCCCATGCCGGCGATGATGACCTGGCCGGTTTCTTCGTCGGTCTTGACGAAGAAGGTCGGATCTTCTTCGGAGAGGCGCTGGAGGGCGTTGCCCATCTTTTCCTGGTCGCCCTTGGTCTTTGGCTCGACGGCCATCGAGATAACGGGTTCTGGGAATGTTGGTGGTTCGAGCAAGATGTCGAGATCTTCATCACAGAATGTGTCGCCAGTGCGAACATCTTTCACACCCACGAGGGCGGCGATGTCACCAGAGTAGCAGGTCTCGATGTCCTTGTGAACACTTGCCTGGATCTGAATAAGGCGACCCACGCGCTCAGATTTACGGGTACGTGGATTGTAGATCGTGTCACCCTTGGAAACCTTGCCGGAATACACACGGAAGAACACCAGACGGCCAAACTTGTCGGACCAGAGTTTGAAGCCAAGGGCGCAGAACTTGCCAGCGTCATCAGGATTGGCTTCAACCTTGGTGTCAGGATCGTCCACGAGCTGGCCAGTCTGTGGCTCAATGTCAAGCGGCCCTGGGAGATAGTCGATCACAGCGTCGATCAGATACTGCACGCCTTTGTTTTTGAAGGCTGAACCACCGGCCATTGGAATGATCTTGTTGGAGATCACCGTGCGGCGAAGCGCTTCCTTGACTTCCTTGATCGTGATTGGCAGCTCTTCGAGGAACTTCATGCCCAGTTCTTCGTCCTGGTTGCAAATCTCTGCCACAAGACCGTCATAAGCTTCCTTGGCCTTCGCGATTTCAGCTCCTTCGAGCTCACGCACTTTATAGGAAGAGCCAAACTTTTCGTCATCGTTGTAAATGATCGCCTTCTGGTTCACCACGTCAATCTGACCGATCAGATCTTCTTCAGCACCAATCGGGATGAGGATCGGCCAAGCATTGGCACCGAGCTTCTTGCGAACGTCATTCACCACGTTGTCAAAGTTGGCACCGGTGCGGTCCATCTTGTTCACGAAAGCGATACGAGGAACGCGATACTTTTCTGCCTGACGATACACGGTTTCAGACTGAGGCTGCACACCTGCCACGCCGCACAGCACGAAGATAGCGCCGTCAAGCACGCGGAGGGAACGTTCCACTTCAGCGGTGAAGTCCACGTGACCAGGGGTGTCGATAATGTTGACGCGAATGTCTTCCATCTCGCGCAACTTGAAGATGCCTTCTTCCTTGAGCTGCTTCCAGCGTGCCGTCACAGCAGCGGAGGTGATGGTGATTCCGCGCTCTTTTTCCTGCTCCATCCAGTCGGTGGTAGCTGCACCGTCATGCACTTCGCCGATCTTGTGGATCATGCCGGTGTAGAACAGAATACGCTCAGTCAGGGTCGTTTTGCCCGCGTCAATGTGGGCGCAGATCCCGATGTTACGGGTACGCTCAAGTGGGTATTCGCGGTTGGGTGAATTGGGGTTCGACATGGGGTCGGAAAAACGAAAAGTGGACGGAAAGAGTGAAGTGGAAACGATTAGAAGCGGAAGTGGGCAAAGGCGCGGTTGGCCTGGGCCTGCTTGTGAACGTCGTCACGCTTGCGGACGGCGTTCCCCTGCCCTTGCGCGGCGTCCTTCAGCTCATTGGCGAGGGCGCGGTGCATTGCCTGACCTTTGCGGCCACGGGCAAAACCAACGATCCAGCGCATGGCGAGGGATTCCTGACGGCGAGGAGAAACTTCGAGCGGCACCTGGTAGGTGGCACCACCGACACGACGGGCTTTGACTTCCACATTGAAAAGCTCAAGAGGATCGACGCTGTCGGTCTTGTCGTTGAGCGCCTCAATGGCGGAGTAAACGATGCGCTCAGCGAGCGACTTCTTGCCATCAAGCATGATGTTGCTGATGAGTGTGGCAACGAGTTCGCTGTCGTAGCGGCTGTCTTTGCGAACCTCTTTGTTATAAACGCGTTTTCTGCGGGCCATGGCGTGGGAAAATTAGGAGTGAAATCAGCGGAAATTATTTCTTCTTCGCGGCAGCGGCGGCAGCACCTGGCTTTGGACGCTTTGCACCGTACTTGGAGCGACCACGACGGCGGGCATCAACACCAAGGCAGTCCAAGGTGCCGCGCACAATGTGGTAACGAACACCCGGCAAATCCTTCACACGTCCGCCACGCACCAGCACAATGCTGTGCTCCTGGAGATTGTGACCTTCACCGCCGATGTAGGCAATGACTTCGTAACCGTTGGTCAGACGCACCTTGGCCACCTTACGCAGCGCAGAGTTAGGCTTCTTGGGGGTGCGGGTCATCACCTGAAGGCAGACGCCACGACGCTGCGGGCACTTGGCAAGCGCAGGAGACTTCGACTTTACCGCTTTATCTTTGCGGCCGTGTCTGACGAGTTGATTGATGGTGGGCATGGTGTGAAAGAGCTGTAAACCTTGGCTTAATTCGGAGCCAGTTTCGGGGGACAGCGCGCCATGCTCACAATGAGCATACGCAGACTTTTCCGGTTCTGGTTCCGATAATGAAGAGCCTCCGTGGAGGATCTTGATTTGCCAGCTTCGTTGAGGAAGCCGGGCCTTGGGGAGCGCGCATTCTGGCGAGTCCCTTGGTGCTCGCAAGCTCTTTTTAACACTTTTTGAAATAATTATTCACATTCTTGCTGTCAGCGATTGGACTTTTGTGAACAACCGGCAGCCAATTCAGCCAAATCCGCGCAGCTTCCATGGAAAGAGTATGCCTCTACTGCCGCGTCACCTGCAGCCGCATAAATCGCCGTGGCGCATCCTGCATGCTCACGGTGTCCTTCACTTCGACGTTCAAAGGTTGCAAAGGAAGAAGGATGCCAATCTGGCCATTAATGCCTGTGCTCATTCCTGTTTCACCCACGAAGCCCGGCCCGCTGGTTACCGCCCCACCTGCGCTGGAGGCTAGCGTCGTCCAGGGGCCGCCGGGGCTGTCCGCCGCCTGCACCTCGTAGGTCACATCCGTCTTCGCGGGATCACGCTGGAAAGTGAGGCTGAGATGCTGCGCTCCTGCGTAATCCTTCAACTGCGGCTGCGGTGGCACACCCGAAGTGGCAGGGTCCATGTTGAGCGCGTATTTCAGCAGATTGAGCACGCCGTCTCCAGCCGGGTTCGCCATGTCTGCCGCGTCGCCAGCATCCTGCGTCGTGTTGAATTTCTGCTGACGCCAGACCTGCACTGGTGAAACCGTGGTCAAGATGGCATCGTCACCATAGTAGTTGTTGCCGTAGCCATCGCTGAGCTTCAAACGGAAGTGATAGGTCGTCTGTGGCAGTAGGAATGGCGCAATGGCATTGACGTTCTGGGAAGTGTTCCCCCCAATAATAAGAATCCCACCAACACCGCCAATACCAATCACTCCACCGCCACCAATAAGGATCCCTCCACCGCCGATCAAGACTCCTCCCGGCGTGGCCGTCTGCCCGTAGGCGGTCGTAAGACCATAATCGAACGTGGTGGTGTAAATGCCGCTCTGCATGTTGCAGGTGCCATTGAGCATCGCGTTCGTGGCATTAACGTTCGTGGCGGCACTTGTGGTGACCGTGGGCGGAGACAAGGTGGTGAAGCTCACATCCTGCCCTGAGCTGGTGCCCTCACCATTGGTCACAATAACGCGGTAGTGATAGACCGTGTTTGCCGTCAGCCCCAGCAGTGCATAGGTCGTAGTGGCTGCCGTGCTCGCGTCAAACGCCGCCGGAGCGGAGTACTGGCTGCCGTAAGCGGTGGTGGTGCCGTATTCGAAAACGACCGTGGCTGGTGAACTGCCGGTTTCAAAGCTTGCATTCAGCGTTGCCGCTGCCGCTGCGATGGTCGAGGCACTCTGCGTTGTCGCCACAGGCGGCGTGGCGGGTGCTCCAGTGGTGAACGTCTGATCTGCGCCATAATAGCTGATTGCAAGAAGGCTTGGCTGACCACTGATCAAGATCACTTCCTGCGCTCGCAAACGATAGTGATACGTGGTGCTCGGCAGCAGGCGGCTGGCTGTTGCAGCGGGTGTGAGGGTATTCGAACCCGTGAGATAATTGCCACTCGGAGTGACCGTCGTGCCGTAGTCGGTGGACGTGCCGAGGTCAAAAAAGAGGCCAAAACCACCGCCCCCGCTCGTTGTGGCGGAGCCGTGCAAGACGACGCTCAGGTCCGCCAGGTTCGACGCTGCGGCCGTCGTGACCGTCGGGGCGCTCAGCGTGGTGAAAGAGCCTGAGGCGCTGTAGCTTGTCCCCTGCCCGTTCGTCGCCCCACAGCGGAACGTGTAGGCGGTGCCCGGCAGAAGTTGCGTGAGTGTGACTGCCGCCGCGCCCGTGCTGCCAAGCGTCCGCGTGGCCGGATTGCCCGGCACGGTTTGCACGCTGCCACCAGCGGCCTGGTATTCCCAGAAGATTTCGGCATCTGAGCTGCCGGCACTGATATTGGACACACTGACTGCTGCGGTGCTGGTCGTCACCCGAGTGGTGGATGCACCCCCCAGACTCGGCGGCGTGTTGGGCGCACCGGTGGTGAAGGCCACATCCGGCCCGTAGTAGTCCACTCCCGCCAGGAACGAGTAATGCACCTTCGCCCGATAGTGATACGTCGTGCCGGGCAGCAACCCCGTCAGGTTCCCGGTGAAAGTGCCCGCGCCGAGCAGACTTCCCGGCGTCGCACCCACAGTGTTGCCGTAGTTTGTGGTGGCACCCCATTCAAAACTCAGCGTGGCCGTGGTGCTGGTACCATTGGGATTCACGGAGCCATTGAGCACCGCAGAAAGATCGCCCACGTTGGTCGCCGCGCCCGTGATGACCACCGGCGGCTGGAGTGTGGTGACGGTGGTATCCCCTGAAGAAACCGTGCCCTCGCCATTGGTGAGCACGCAGCGCACATGATACGTGGTGCCGGGAGTGAGGCCAGTGAGGTCCGCCCACACCGTTGCTCCGCTGACGTTCGTCGAAACCTCACTCTCGGCGGTGGCCGAGCTGCCGTACGCGGTCGTCAGTCCATATTGGAAAACCACGGTGGTGGGTGAGCTTCCCGAAAAAACCGGCGCGCAGTACACCCGTGCAGTCGTGGTCCCCCCGCTCTCTCCCCACACGTTCCCCGCCGTCGGCGGTGTGGCCGCAACCCCTGTGGTGAAAGTCTGGTCCGCCCCGTAATAGACGTAGCTCTGATCCCAGTAATACTTGGCTTTCAGCCGGTAGTGGTAGGTCGTGGCCGGCTGCAGCCCCTGCGGCTGGACAGACACTGGCGCGGCGCTGGTGTTGTTCATCCCGTTCGCAGCCGCTAGCTCCTGCCCGTAGCCCATCGTCAGTCCGTATTCAAAGAGGACATTCAACACCACCCCGTTGGTGACCACCGTGCCATTCATCGTGGCGGCGAGGTCTGTCACACCCGTGGCTGCGGTCGTGACCAGCACAGGCCACAAGGGCGTGGTGAAGGTGTCATCCGCACTGTAAACCGTTCCCTGCTCATTCACCGCCTTCGCACGGAAATGATACGTCGTGGCGGGTGCCAGCCCCGTCGCCTTGGCATGGCAGGTCGTGTAGGCGATCAGGTCCTTCTCGACCTTCGTAGGGCTGACCACGGATGAACCATAGCTCGCAGTCAGGCCATATTCGTAGGTCACCGTGACCTGAGAGCTGCCGGAGAGGAGCGAGTCGAGCGAAAAGCTCGCTTCCCCCGGCTGGAGATTTGAGACCCCGGCGCCCACCGCCCCCAGCGTGGGCGGATTCGCCAGCGTGGTGAAGGTCATGTCATTGCCGACGTACGTGCTCGCTCTATCCAAAGTGGTGGCAATGATGCGAAAGTGATACGTCGTGTTCGTCGCCAGTCCCGAAGGGCGAAAGCTGCAGGCCTGCACTCCCGTCCCAAAGAGAGTGGAAGATCCCTGGGTCACGTAGCCATAGGCCGCCGTCAGCCCATACTCCGCCCGCACTTCAAAAATGTCGTCCAGGGGATCGATGGTGCCATTAAGCGCAGCGTCGGAGTCCGTCACGCCGGTGGCTACCGTGGTCGTGACCACCGGTGTCGCCGCGTGCGCCGTAAGGGCGACCGCCACGAACAATCCTGTCAGCAGGAGGATGGGACTGCGACTAAACATTCGTAGGGAAAGATATTCGGCGGAGTCTGCCCATTTTCCGCGAATTTCGCAAGACTTTCATTTCATCATCTTGCCCCCTCCCTGCCGCAGGGAGCTTCTGGTAGCGTGCAGATGTTTGCTTCTCCTCCAGGTTAGCGCCACACTGCCAGGCCATGCGCCTGCTTTCCTGCCTCCTGCTCCTCTCGCTCAACTTCCTGCCCGCTCAGCAGCCGCTCGTCGCGCCGGAGCGCAAGCTGGAGTCCCTCCTACTCATGCCGGAGCCCAAGGCCATGCGCGGGGCCTATTCCATGACCCTGCCGGGTTCGCAGCAGACGGCCTTCAACTGCTACCGCGAAACCACCGCCTCCCCCAGCGGGGTCGAGGCCTACTCCGCCGAAGCCTTCACCAAGCTCGGTCTCAGCGTCGAATCCTTCGCCGCCCGCGCCAGGACTGCGGCGGACAAGCGCCTGCTGCAGCTCAAGCCCGAACTTATCAAAGGCGCTGACGGCAGGATCGCCTATGCCGTTTATCGCGGCGACTCGCCGCTCTACGCCACGCTGCTCCTCGCCCCTTCCCTGCCCAAGATTTTCGCGGAGCTGTTTGGCCCCGAAATCTGGGTGGCCGCGCCCGACCGCCACGCCCTCTACGTCTTCCCCGCCAAGGCCGAATTGCTGGACGACTTCGCCGCCGACCTCGCCGAGCGCTACGCCACCGACCCCTTCGCGGCGAGCGGTGAAATCTTTTCCCTCAAGACTGGCAGCGAACCCCGCGTCGTCGCCACCTTCGCGGGCGAAGATCCGTAACGTTCTCCGCCCCACGTCAGTGCATCGCAGCGCGTCAGAAAAACATTCCTGCCGCGCAGAGAAAAACAAAGGGGTGATCATTCCCTCATCCCAAAATGAATGCCTCCCACGTGGACGCTTCACTATAGAAGGCCGTCATTTTGCTGTGAACAGCTAAACCACCCCGCTGTTCTTACCCACCGTGTGCGCCGACTTTTTCCAATAACGCCAAGCAGCGTCCCATCATGACTGAAGCCGAAGTCGTGACCGCGATACGCCAGCATCTGGAGGGCCTTTTCCCTCTGGCCTGCCCGCTTTGCCAGCGCCAGTTCGCCACCTTTCGCGAATACCTGCAAAACACCGAGCACCAGGGCGATGCCATCCCCTACGATGCCGAACTGGGCCACTGGCAGCCCCTGCGCCCCGTCGGCACCGTCACCCTGGCCAACTGCCGCTGCGGCAACACCCTCGTCCTCAGCTCCGAAGGCATGCCCCTCATCCGCCTTTGGGCCTTGTTAAACTGGGCCAGGATCGAAACTCAAAAGCGGAAGCAGACCCCGCGCGAACTGCTCAACTATTTGCGAGATGTGCTTTGCGCTCAGGTGCTGGCGGAGCCGGAATGAAAAATCGGCCCTCGGTTACCCGCCGCACTACTTTGCCTTCCATTCACAGATGTAGCCCACCACAGGAGTGATCTTGTAGGAAAGCGCTTCCTTGCCGGCGTCGTTCCAGCCTCCTTTGAGAAATGTCAGGTAGTGCTCCGCTCCATCGGTGTTGTTGGGCTCAGTAGGTCCCCAGGCGGTGAAAGTCATTTTTGAGCCGTCCACCCAGACCCACTCGCCCTCCACTTTTTCGTCCGTGGCACCGAGCCAGACCACCG
>NCCR01000017.1:0-75117 GCA_002279765.1 Verrucomicrobia bacterium 12-59-8
TGCAACCTGCATTCCGAAGTTGAATGATGGGCTGAACCGGTGGAAACGTGCCGGGTGTTCCGTTTGTCTCCGTAGTTCAATGGATAGAACGAGGGTTTCCTAAACTCTAAATACAGGTTCGATTCCTGTCGGGGATACGGTGGGCGCGCTGATTGCTTAGGTGGACTTGTCAAATATGGGGCAATCTATCGCGTTTTTCGTGACGTAGGCGTTACGCGGGAGAGGGTGCTAAAATGAAGATTCGGCGGCGGAGGCGGCGCGGGATGACGAAACAAGCTGCGGCAAGCTCAGGGCTCGCGGGTGGGGGATATGGCGGCGCTTTGAGTGGCGAATGTGCAGCACCGCATGGATCAGAAAATCCAGCAGGCCGGGGGCATCCCTGACGCCAACGGCACTAGCAACGGGCGCAGTTCAGCTCATCTGGTCAAATACCAGGCGGCCAGGCGTGAGCGATGCAGGCTTTTTGCAGAATGGCGGAGGTAAAGATCTCGAAGCCAGGCTTTGAGGCTGTCTTTTACTCCGAGCCAGGTCACCTTGAGCCGATTCAGCTTGGACAAGCTGAAGACCATTTGGGCGAATTCGAAGTCACGATTGGTGCTGCTGCGCTGGTAGCTGAACGTGCAATTCAGCCGGTGACAGATGTATCCCGACTTCAGTTGGGTAATGGCCCAGGCGTAGTCTTCGGCGGTGCTGAGAGATTCATCGAAGGGGGTGTGTTCCCAGAGGGAGCGGCGGATCATGCCCATGCTGTTGCTGTAAATGGAGCCAAATTTGAGGCCCTTTGTGTGGAGCTCGGGCCAGCCGATGGCATCGCTGTAAAAGGGATCGTCGTCCCATTTGAGGCTCACGCAGGCGCTGCTGGCGTGATGCATGACCTCCACCATGCGGGTGAGGGTAGCGGGGTCTTCGAGAACCGTGTGGGAACTGAGCACGAGCACGAGGTCTGTCTGGAGGTGTTTCAGTCCAAAGTTGAGCACCTTGGAGTGTTCGTAGCGATGGTGCCAGGAGACGACCTGCCCGCCTGCCTTGCGGATGAGTGTTTCGGAGCCATCGCTGCTGCCGGAATCGACGCCGAGGATGACATCGGGTTGCAAGGTCTGAGCCTGGAGTGCTGCGAGGACGTCCGGCAATGTTTTGGCGGAGTTTGAGAAGCGAATGAGAACGCCCAGCTTAGCTACTGTTGGGCGATGGTCGGATGATGCAGGCATTGCTGGTGGAATTGATGGGCGAGTTGTTCGCAGGCGGCGCTGAATTCGGAGGCGGACTGCTTTTCACGCAGGGAGACAAAGATGAGATGCACGCCGGGATCCGACCAGGGACGGAAGGTGCGCTGCACATACGCGGAGTAGTCGGGCAGCAAGGCTTGATCTTGGAGGAAGAATTCACGGAACCAATGACGCCCAGCGGTGAAAACCAGCGGGCAATTCTCGACGCTGACGACCTCGATACCGCGGTATTTGAGACAGACCTTGACGGTGTGATGGCGGTCACGACTGGCCGCCACGTAGCAGGCGAGGCCGATGTGGTCCGGCTGGCCATGAAGGCGGATTTCGTAGCCATTTTGGTTCATCGAACGAGCTTCGACGCTGACGGGTGGTTTCCAGCTTTCCTGGCCCAAAGAGAGCAATGTGGAAGCGAGAAATGGCAGAGCCAGCGCAGCGAAGAAGGCCCCCTGCTCTGTAAGAGACGGGTATTGCAGGCTTTCGTGACGGGCGTCCCTATTGGTGGGTGTAACGCCACGACCCGAGAGCCAGGCTGTGGCCAAACCGGCTGTGGCAAGCCACCATGCCCAGGGCTGCATGGCGATCAGTGAATGCGCACAGGCCAAGCAGATGATGGCAGGCACTCTCAGTTGCCGCCAATTGACGAGCAGTGGACACAGCAGGAGCCAGGGCAGCCAAAACGACTCCATGGAAACGATGGCGACTCCAATGCCGGACGCAATCCACGCAAGCAGCAGCCACGCCGAGGTCTCACGCACGCGGCAGCGCGAGAGCCAAGTCACCGCTGCCAGCGTCACTAGTTCGGCGTTTGGCGTTCCGGACATCGGAGCGAGCAAAGACACCACAGCAGCGGCCTGAAGTGTTTCCATGATGCCGGCAGAGCGTGGGCGATGATCTTTAGGCGTGATCAGGGCGACGAAGGGTACCAGCCATAGAAATCCGATGAAGTAATGCGTCTGCGGGCTTTCGATGCCAGGATAGGCCAGCATTCGGTAGGCGATCAAAGACAGCACTCGCAGCACGTTCGCAGCAAGCGCGGCAGGCACCATGCTGACGATGCGGAGCCAGAAGCTGCGGGAACTGCGCTCTTGTCGGTTCACCCATACGGTCAGCGCGAGCAAGATCAGCAGGAGATTGATCCCCGCGCAGTCGCGTGTCCAAGGAACATGCAGATGGCCCACCACCATCACCTCGCCTCGATCAATCGCGTTGATGCCGAGCCATCGCAGACTGGCCATCACCACGGGACGGGTGAAATCCACCAGCAAATCACGAGACTGGGCCAAGTGCAGCGCCAGGGTGATGAAAGCAGCCGCTAGGGCGGTGCGACGGATTTCGGGATTCATGAAGCGGGTGGGCATTACTCAGGCGGTCAGCTTCATGGATTTCTCACCGCGCGTGATAAAAATGGTAGCAAAGACCACGAGCAACCACCACGGAGGTGCTGGCGCACCGGGAATCGCGGCCACGGAGGTGGCATCGAGACTCCATCGCGTGCCGGCGATCATTTTCTCCGTCACTGCAGTCGTCGTTTTGCCTTCCACAATGGCCACAGGCACGCCGGGCAGGGCACCATCCACAAGAGGATCCCACGCAGCCACGCGCGTCGTGTAATTGTCGGACTCAAAACCTGAACTGCCATCGTTGGTCAGCACAATGCGGTTCCATGCGGTTGTCTCGTCGGCAAAGAAGTTGATGAATCCATAGGGCTCACCGCTGTTGATCTTGCGGTTGAGCGGGTTTCCATCGTAGCTCGCAGGCAACGGATCCATAAGACTGGAAGTGGTGAATCTGCCCAGGAGCGTGTCACCATTGTAAAACTCGAGTACGTTCTTTGCATCCCCCGCCGACCACCACATGCCAAAGTAGGATGAAGGAGTGTCCAGCTTGAGCGTGCTGCTCAAGACGGGGGTGCCGGCACCTTGCAGGGAATAAAGAGAACCTTTCGGGTTCAGGGCATCTGCGGCACCTCCGTAGGCGTCTGCGCTCTTGATGAAAAGCTGATTGAAGGTGCCTACTCCATCCCAGACCACATTCTTGTTAGTGCCGCCAGAGAGCGAGTTGAAGTTGAAGACCTGTGTACTTTTTAGAGATGAGAGAGTCGAATTCGGATCTTCGGCATAGGTGATTATCACGCTGGCCTGTGTGGCGAGCGGGACCGTGAGGAGTGCAAAGCAGCAAAGGAGATTTTTCATGTGGTGCCATGGTGGTCCACGCTGCCGCCTACAGCCATCCCCACAGATGGGGGGAATGCCTTGATGCCTGGCATCGAGCAGACTGCAGGCCTTGTGAAGGATGTCCTAAAATTCATCATCGCCCTCGCGCTTTATGGTGGCCTCGCGCCGCTGCTGGGCACGATTCTGGCCACGCGTCGCTCGTGGCAACGGGTGTTGTTTGGGCTCATGATCTTCATGCCAACGCTGCAACCGGGGCGCTTCACCCTGATGCTTGGCAGCATCGACACCTACCGGGGGCACACCAAGGGCTTCGAAGTTTCGCTCATCGAGGTGTTCGCCATCGCTCTCATCTTCGCTGTGTGCTGCGGCCCTCGCGAGCCCTCGATGCCGCGCCGCGCCAAACTGCCCCCCGGAACACTTGTCTATCTCGGCTGGGCATTCATTGGTCTGCTTTCCATCGTGAATGCCTGGGAGCCGTCGTATGTTCTCATGACATTCGTCCGTGTCTTCAAGAGCACGCTCATCTTCGCCGCAGCCGCGCTCTTCCTGCGCGATGAAAAAGACCTGCGAGCCGCCATCACCGGACTCGCGCTCAGTTTGATCGTGCAGGGCTGGATCTGCCTGAAAATGCGCTATCTCGATGGCTACTTTCAAATCAAGGGATGGTTCGAGCATCAGAACCCGATGTCGATGTGGGCCTATATGAGCGCCTGTGTCGTCTTCGCAGCCGCCATGCACAAGGACGTCAAAGGAAGGCTGCTTTGGCTGTGTCTTGCTGCGTTTGGGGCGGCTGGTTTGTGCGTGCTGCTGTCAGTGTCACGTGCTGCATTGGCCGCGTATGCCAGCGGTGCTGCCGTGGTACTGCTCATGGCCTGGATACGAGGTCCGGGAATGCGGACAACGCTTTCCACGCTCATGGGCATCGTTGGCGCGATCATGGTGATGATGTTCGCGATGGACTCGCTGAATTCGCGCCTGAAGGAAGTGAAGGCGAGCAAGGAGCAGAATGCGGAAGATCTCCGCCCCGTGCTCAACCGGCAGTCCAAGGCCATGCTTCATGACTATCCGCTGCTCGGGATCGGCTGGAACAACTACGGTGTCGCGAACAGCCGTCCGTATGGCTTCAAATACAGCGAGGTGCTCGAAGAATGGGATCGCGAGCGCGGTTTCACCATCATCGACGAGAACTACTGGGCGAATCCGCTCACCGAAAGCCTCTACTGGCTGCTGCTGTCCGAAAACGGCTGGCTTGGCTGGAGTGCGTTCCTTTTATTCGAAGCACTGACCCTTTGGTATGGCCTGCGTGCCATTCGCCATGGTGGCAAGAGCTTGTCCGGGTATGTTGCGTTCGGAATCTTCGTCGCCCTCGCGATCTGTTATCCACACGGCATGGTCGAGCGCATCCTGACTCAGACCAAGAACTTGGCTCACTGGTTGATGCTCGCGGGCATGCTTTCCGGCATGGAGATGAACTACCGGACGAGGAACAGGCTTTCATAGCCTGGTCTCCTCAGCCGGATTGCAGGTCTCCCGATCCACTTCGAGCCCCTTGGCCTCTTTCTAAATCCAGGATACATCGCCCTCTGCATTTGCTGCGAAGTGAACGGGAAGCTACTTCGACGCGAAGCGCTTCTTCAGATGTGCGCAGGGCTTTTCGACCAGAACGTGCATCGCCCAGGCGAGAACGACAGCCGCCACAAAGGCCACCGCGCCCTGCCACAATTTCGAAAGCGGCAGGTGAGTTTTGACCAGCGCGATCACCAGTGAGTGCACGAGGTAAAACGC
Organism: Verrucomicrobia bacterium 12-59-8; assembly: GCA_002279765.1. The sequence continues at coordinate 5,186 of NCCR01000017.1, forward strand.
ATACGAAAGCACGCCAAACTTCCGCACCCAGGCCCAGTTCAGAAAGCGAAATGGCATCCAGTCAGAATAGCGAATCACGGCGATAAAAACCGGAATCAGCGCGAGACCTTGGATCGTGTAGCGCCATGTCTCGCGGAAGGCCACGTCACGCAGCAGGAAGCTCGCGACGAGCGCCGCCACGCTCAAAGGCAGCGCGATCCACAAAAGCACGCGACGGCTGTGTTTGCACGCGTCCATGGCAGGATTTCCAAACACCGCCAGAGCACAACCAAAAAGCAAACCGTCAAGCCGTGTGTCGGTGCCGTGGCAGGTGCGGGGATGATGTACACTGCCGTTGTGGAGGTCGATCATCCCCCAGCCATGCACAAGAAACATGCGCCATGCGAGTACGAGGCCGCAGAGACCGAGGAGCGCCATGAACTGATGACGCGGGTTTGGCAGCCCACGACGCAGCGCAAGATAGAAGAGCGGAAACAGCAGGTAAAAATGCTCCTCAACCGCCAGCGACCACATCACCTCCGTGCCCGCCGGCTGCAGCCCACCGTGGATTTCCCAGTAGTTCGAGGCAAACCCTGCCTGCGCCGCCATCGCCGTCCATGAAAAGCCACCTTCAACCGCCCCTGAAAACCCTAGCAACGTGATGCCAACAAGCACCAGGTAGAACGGAGGAAAGATGCGCAAAGCCCTCCGAAAATAGAAATTCCGCAAGTTAACGGCACCCGTGCGTTCGCACTCCAGACGCATGAGCGTGGTGATGAGATAGCCGCTGAGGAAAAAGAATATCGTCACGCCAAACAACCCCGGCACGATATGGGAAAGCCCCGCGTGGCTGAGAAAAACGATCAGGATCGCGACCGCACGCAAGCCATCGAGAGATGGAATAAGAAAGGGTTTATGAGTCGTCATGACAGGGGGTGAACACAACGCTATTTCGACCCCATGGGAGTGCCCCAGTCGGGTTTGGTTTCGCGGCGGCCGAGCAACCAGTCATAGACTTGCGCGATTTGCCTGGCCTTTGCCTGCCAAGTGTAGAACTGGCGCACGTGCTCCTGCGCACGCTTTCCTGCTTCGACGAGGACATCGCGCTGTGCAGAAACATTGATGAGCAGATCCCTCAGACGGTTGACGATGTCATCACGCGAGCTCATTGGCAGCACAAAGCCAGTCCCAGGTGGCACGAGTTCGGGGGGGCCGCCGTGATCGAGAACAACGGGCGGGATGCCGAGGGCCATGGCTTCAAGGACAGCGCCGCCGCCGAATTCGCGAATGCTCGGGAAGACGAAGAGATCGCTTTCACGCAGCCGGTCGCCGAGTTTCGTGTGGTCGATCCAGCCATCCATGCGCACTGAGGCCGTGAGATTCATGGAGTCGATCATGGCCTGCAAACGAGCGCGTTCCGGCCCGTCGCCGATGATGTCAAGAGTGGCTCCACTGGTGCGCAACAGGGGCGCGGCGGCCTCAATCAGCATGTCGATGCCTTTCAGCGCGACGAGCCTGCCGACAAAGGAAAGTCGCAATGGCTGCGCGGCATCCACAGGTGCTGATTCTCGTGGTGTGAGGGGGAATTTCGCCAAATCGATCGCATTTTCGGGGATGAAGACGCAGCGATTTTGAAGCGCTTTAGGGATCTCATTCAGCGTGGTGCGCGAGGCGGACAAAATCGCACTGGAGCACTCGCGGGTGGATTTCAGCCCGGGGGTGAACTTGTAGAGAGCCCGAAGCTTTCCTGCGAGATCGCGCTCATTGCGACGAAGGTCTGCGAAACCCTTCGGCCATGGCACACCACCATTCAGCGGACCGAGTACAAATGGAATGCCCATCTTTTTCAGCTTCGGCGCGATCCAGCTCGGAGTCGTTGGTGACAAAGGCAGGATGCGTTGTACCACGTCAAACTCGCCCGCTTTCAAGCGCGGTCCAAACTCGCGCCAGAGTACACGCTCGAAAAACGGATACACCAGGTTGGAAAGCATGGCATAGAGGCTCCAACTGAAGTTGCCTTTGCCGCTGAGTTTGTTCGTCAGGCTCCATGAGAGGTGCTGCAGGCGGCGATTGTTGATGGCGGTGAAGTCCTTGCCTTCGATGAGTCCGGCTCGAAGGAAGTCATCGCGATTGCGCCATTCGGTGACGATGTGAGCATCCGTCTCCGCCGCGATGGCTCTAGCACAGGACCAGCCAACAAGCGCTGCGCTGGTGAGCACCGGATTCGCTGCTTCGGCGATGATGAGGACTCGTACTTTTCGAGCAGCCTGGCTCTCAAGCGCTGAGTCATGCGGTGATTCGAGACGCGGAGTTCTTTTGGTGAGCCGGGTGGCTCCGTTGTTGGCCTTAAAAAGCCGAGCCACTGAAAGAGCGAACGCGATCATCGAGTTGGACCTCCGATGTTGATGTTCACGCCTACACCGGCTGCGCCCGGCGCACCAGCGCGGCTGCCTTCATTGGCAGCGACGAGGCGGACGAAAGTGCTCATGGCTGCGCGGGCGAAACCGCCGAGGGAGATGGAGTCCGCACCTGGCACATAGACGATGTCGCCTGGCTCCAAGCGCACGTTGGTTGCCTTGCCGCTCATGATTTCCAGCGCATTGACGGTGGCGATCTTCGGATTGGTGAGGGAGCCACGGATGATCGAGACATGCTTCAAATCGGAGTCGGGCCGCAGCCCAAGACCGCGACCGAGGGCGGACATGAGGTTCATCTCATTCATGAAGCCGATCGGCCGGGGCTGAGTCACGGCGCCGAGGACATACACTTCGTTTGTCAGCGCTGATGGCAGATAGAGATAGTCGTCCGGCTCCAGGTAAATGTTTTGAGACATGTCACCGTCGCGAATGAGTTTTTCAAAATCCACCGGAAGGGTGCGGCCTTTTCGAATCATGAAGCTGTGCTTCAAATCGGCAAGTTCCTCAGTGGTGCCGGTGAAGCGGGAGGTGAAGAGGCCGCCAGCCTTAGAAATCGCGTCCAGCACGCGCAGGGGCTGCGTCATCGGGTAGATACCGGGTGCATTCAGCCGCCCGAGCACCCACACGCGCTGACTTACCGCTTCACGCAGCGTCACGGCAACCTGAGGCTGCTTGTAATACTTGATGAGCTGGCTCTCGAGCTCGGTTTGCAGCTGAGGGGTGGTTTTGCCAGCGACGTTAATGCCCGGAAGCAAATCAAAATACACCTTGGAGTCGGGGGTGACGAAGGTCTCTGTGCGAGTGTCTGTCTCACCGAGGATTTCGAGCTCGATCTTGTCTCCGGGGCCAAGTGTGTAGGCCTTGGCGGGCTTTTGAAGCCATTGCGGATTGATCGGCTCCTTCGGGGCGGCGGATTCAAAGTTCGGCGAAGAGACGGCTGCGGGTGTGCCACCCCGCGCATCAAAGGTCGGACCTTTCGTGACGGAAGAGCAGGCGGTGAGGAGCAAGAGTGGAAGTAAAAGCAGGCATTTCATGACGCAGAACGTTCGGCGTCATCTGGTGCTGCAACAATCCCCCCAGCTGGGTGGTGGTTGAACCAGCTACTGCTGATGCTCCAGATACTTGATCACGGCCTCGGTGCGGGAGCGGACATGCAGCTTTGAATAAACTGCTTTCAGGTAGTCGCGCACGGTCTCGTAGCTGATGCCGAGGTCGTGGGCGACTTCTTTGGGCACCATGCCTTGAGCGAGACGTTCGAGGATCTGGCCCTCGCGAGGTGTCAGTCCGGGGATTTCCTTTTTTTGCGGTGTGAGGGGCTCTTGGAAGGACTTGATGAGCAGTCGTGCGATCTCCTGGCTTAGCGGCGCGCCGCCTTCGCTGGCCTGGCGGATGCCGGCGGCGATTTCGTTCGGTTTGGCGGTCTTGAGAAGGTAACCATTGGCTCCAGCGCGAAGAGCCGCGAAAACCTTTTCCGGATCATCGTGGATAGTAAGCACGACGAAGGCCGTGGTCGGCATGCGCGGTGACATTTGGCGGATTAACTCCATGCCGGAGACCTTGGGCAGTTCGAGATCGACAACGACGACGTGCGGTTGCGAATCAAGTATCGGCTTCGCCGCTTCCTCAGCGCTTTCCCAAGCTCCGATGAATTCAAAGCCGTTGGCGGGCTTTTGGATCAGCTTCTTCATGAAGAGCCGCAGCGTAGGATCGTCTTCGACCACAGCTACACGGAGGGTTTTCAAAGCGGGGATTTCGCTGGATGTCTCGGACATGCGGCAAATTAACGGCATGGGCAGCGATTTGGAAGAGGCATTTTTGCCGCTTGGCTCGCCTGAGCCGAGCCACCAACGAGGCTTTAACGGATTTGTGGGAGGAGCGGATCTTTGATGAAAGGGCCGACGTTGGCGCGCGTCCAGCTCGAGACGGCGCCTTGGAGGAAGGCGTTGATCGCAATATTCACGAGTTCCTCTGCCCGTGCCCACGGACGGTCAGCGACATAGACGATGTCCTTCGGTTCCAGCCGAAAACCGGTGCTGCGGGCGGTCAAAATATCATTCATATCGACAACGATGCGTTCAGGCTTCTCAAGTGAGCCTCGGATGACGAGTATGCGCTGTGTGTAGGCCTTCGGCGTGAATCCCCCGGCAAGGGCGATGGCGCTGTGGACGCTGCTGTGAGAGAGCAGGCCCTGCGTGCCCTGCATCTTCACATCGCCCAGGACGTAGATTTCGTTCGAGTTGGCAGAGGGGAAGTAAAGGTAGTCGCCAGGCTCTACGCGGAGGTTTTGAGTCATGTCGCCGCGCATGAAGAGCGCCTCCATGTTCAGGGGCACCCGCTGCTGGCCGCGCATGAGGAAGCTGTGGCCGAGATCGGCTAGTTCGACGGTGTTTTGTTGAAAAAGGCCGGTTTCCAGGCCACCCGCCTCAGCCACGACTTCGAGTACGGACATAGGACGGTCGAGATTGATGGCACCTTTTTTCACGATTTTTCCGAGAACATAGACCTTGCGACTTTGAAAGGTGAAAGGTGTGACAACGACTTTTGCACTACGATAGTAACGGCGCAGTTCGGTGGTGAGCCGGGCGCGCAATTGATCCACGGAAAGACCGGAGGCTTCGATGTCGCGTGCCTGCAAGTAGGTGAGACGACCGTCTGGGCCGATGGACACCGCCTCGCGCTCGTGGCCTGGGAAGCCGGGCATGTCGATGTTTACGGCATCGCCGGGACCGAGGAGGAGTGTTGGATGGCTTTCTTTCGCAGGCGATAAGACCTCGTTCACGGCTTTGGAGAGCGGAGCTACAGGTTCGGCAGCGCCCACGTTCGCTGAAAGGACCAGCAGGGCGGCGAACTTCGCCAAGGCCAGCGGACGCAAAGCGGGGGCTCTATCGAGCACGGATGCAACAAGGCGGCAGCCAGCATCGCGATACATGCGCAGGGTGCTGCTCACGCGCTCCACGCGAGTGCTGCCACTGGAGCCATACCACAGGAGATTCGGCAGCCTCTCGGCAATGAGCAATGACTCCGGCTGCTCCACGGAGGGCAGTGTGATGAGGATGACGACTTCCGGGGTGGACCGCCATTTCGACATGGCCGCCCACCACTGCTGGCGATTCTCGGGTGTCCAGGACCAGGATTCATCGACGTGCAGCACGCAGACTTCATCGCTATGCTCGCGCAAATGCGTGGAGACGAGATCCGGCTCGATCATGGCGTCTCGCAGGCTCACAGTGGCCTCGCCTTGCTGCGAGGTGATGGCGATGCAACGCAGACCGCGACGTGCGGCCGCAGAGGCGAGACGCAGGGTCATGCGTGCGGCGGAGTCGGACTCGCCATCATGCATAACGCCGCAGACGGTCGCCTCACCACGTGTCGGGATTAAAAGCATGGGCTGGAGGCGCGTCCAAGTACGGAAAGCCCACGCAGCCTCGCTTTCGTTTAAATGGCGTTGATCCAACGGCATGATGCCGACCACAGGCACACCGGTGGCGCGTTTCAGATCGCCACCACTGTGAATGCGCGCATCGAGCAAAGTAAGCATGATGACCGCAAAACCCACGAGCCCGGCACCTGCAGCAAAACCACCGCCGGTGGCCATGGCGAGCTTTTGAGTCGGCGGCACCGTGCTGACGTCCTGCGGCCGATCCATGGAGAAGAGCTTGAAAAAGCCCTGCGCGTTTTCTTCAAAGAGCACGGCTTCGCGCTGGCGACTCGCGAGCAGCGCACGGGAGGCCTCCAGCGTCTGCTGCTTCGATTTGATGCTGGCGTATTCCATCGCCTTGCGCGGGAGCTGGGCCAGGCGATCGTTCAAACCGTCTCGAACGATGTTGAGTTTGGCGAGCTGCTCGGACATGACCTGCTTTTCGGAACGAAGGCGCACGAGATCCAGATACAGACTCTCCGCCACGCTGCTCTCGCCGGGCTTTGGCGGAGCATCCACACTCGGGCCACGTGCCTGACCCTGCCGTTCCATCGCGTTGAGCTTTTCACGAGCCTCGATCATGGCCGGGTGCTCATCGGTGTAGCGCACGGCGAGTTCGGCGATTTGGCTGCGCACGGAGTCGAGGCGGGCGGCGTTCGTGTCCACCTTGGCGAGTTCCTTCTCCACCGCCTGAATGCGCAGGTCGAGCGTTTCGTGATCGAGCTTCACTGTTTCGTATTTGAGGGTGAAATTGCCGAGTTCACCGAGCCAGGCGTCCATCTGCTTGCCGGCATCGATCAAGTGCTCTCGACGTCCGTAGTCAAGGAGCTCCTCGTTCGCTTTCACAAGGTCGTTGTCCGTCCGCTCGATCTGGTGCTGAAGGAATGTGCGCATCTCGGTGGCAGATCCGCGTTGGAGATCGCGAGCCAGGGACAGCACCTCGGAAGTATAGGCCTTGAGCATCTCCAGCGAGGCTTCAGGGGTCTCATTGGAGGTCATGCTGATTGAAACGATGTCCGTGTTTCGCACCGGGGCGACGACGAGGCCGGCACGCAGCACATATTCGGGGAACCGGTTGTTGAGGCGCTTGCTTGTGGCCTCGATCATCGCGTTGGAGTGCATGAGGCTGACAAAGGTGGGAATAGTGAAGTCATGCGGCTTGTAGCTCTCTCCCGTGTCAGACTGGCGGAAGGCTGAGGCGGCTTCCTGCTTGATGACCTGCGCCTCGGCGGAGTGCAGGGTTTCAAAGCGCTGCAGGCCGACATAATAAAGCGCGCCACCGCAGGCCGCGCCGCCGATCGCCATAAGCCACCAGCGGCGTACGAGGGCGTCGAGGAGGCGCAGCGGGTCGAAGGGAAGCTTGATGGAGGCAGGAAGCTGTTCCGGTTCGGAGAGCGAATCGACATCCACGATTTTCGCACGCCGCCTGACCAACGGGCGGCGGTTTAGTGCGCGCGGCGGGATGGAAGCCGGAAGAGATGTTGAGACAGTGAGATCAGTCATGATGACAAATGATGCCTCCGCAGGGGCAGCGGGACAATCCCCCCAGCTGGGTGTAGGAGGTGCGAAATGTAGCTGGGCGCTCCAGAGCTCCGAGCTACGACAGATATGCAGCCATCACTTGTTCAGCGTTCTTAGCCCAGTCGAAGCGTTGGGCGTTCTCCAAGCCTGAGTGAATCAAATGAGCCCGGCGACCTTCGTTGGTGGCGAGGAGTTGCATTGCTTCTGCAATGTCGGGAACATGCTCGGGATTCACTATTTGGGCGGCATTGCCGACGACTTCATCCAGTGATCCCGCGTTTGAGCTGATGACGGGCGTGCCACAAGCCATGGCTTCGATGGGCGGGAGGCCGAAACCCTCAAAAAGAGACGGATAGACCATGCAGGATGCGGCACGGTAAAGATCCGGCAGCACTGCGTCCTCGACGAAGCCGAGTGTGCGGATATCGCCAAAATAGGGCGATGCTTTGACGGCAGTGTGGATGTGCTCGGCACCGTGCCAGTCGCTACCAGCGAGCACGAGCTGCCAGTCGCTGCCGGTGTGCATCTTGACCAGCCGCGAAACATAGAGGAAAAAGGGCTTTGTGAGGCCCCAGCGCTGACCGGCAAAGGCTTTGGCAGCTTGCGCATCTCCGGGGTGAAATCGCAAGTGGTCGATTCCGTTGAGAATCACCTTCTGCCGTCCCGCTGGGATGCCAAAGAAGCGCTGGACGTCGCGTGCGGTGTTGGTGCTGACGGCGATGATTTGATCCTGTTGCCGGGCGAGATGTTTCACGACCACCTTCCCATAAAACATCCTCGCGAGGTCATACTTCCCACTCAGATGAAAGGGGGCCAGATCGTGGATGGTGGAAATGAGCCGGCATGGGGCGTTGTGCAACATGCGGCGGTAGCTGGGCACATGCAGCACATCGATGTGATTGGCGGTGATCCAGCGCGGGAGCACTGTTTGATGCCAGAGGATGTTTTTCACGGCAGGACGCCATTTCTCCGACACCGGCACGATATGCATTTTCTCACGGGCGAAGTCGAAGAGCGGCACGTCCTCCTCCAAAACAAGGAGATGAAACTTCACCTCGTCGGCATGATTGAGCAGAGCGCGTGTGAGGGCTAAAATGTACTGGCCGACGCCGCTCTTGCCGCGCTGCATGACACTGGTGGAAAGGGCGACATTCATGCGCGCTGAGGAGCTTTGGATGTGAGGAATGAAAGAGCGATCTCGCGAATCGAGCCGATGCCGAAAACCAGGAGATCGGTTGAATAGCGCTTCAGCAGCCGGCGCGGCTCCTGAGCGAGGCGGAAGACCCACTCCATGCCTGCGACCTGCATCCAGCGCGGCGCCCGTCTGACAGTTCCGGCCAGGAAATCGACGGTGGCACCGACGCCAATGCAGACCGGTACTCCTAGCGCAGCGTAGTTCCGGGCGATCCACTTTTCCTGCTTCGGACAGCCAAAGGAGACAAGCAGCACTTCGGGTTTGGCCTCCCGCACACGTTCACATATGCCTTCGTGATCCATCCTGTCGAGCGGAGCGAAGGGAGGTGAATACGAACCAGCGATCTGGATGTTCGGATGCTTTGATTCGATATTGCGAACGGCCTGCTTGAGCGTGCGGGGCTCGCCGCCAAGGAAAAAGACACGCCAGCCTTCGCGCTCGGCACGTGCGAGCAGTTGCGGGACGAGATCGGAGCCTGCAACGCGCTCTGGCAGGGGGCGGCGCAGCAGTTTCGAGAGCCAGACAAGCGGGGTGCCGTCGCAGACAACGAGATGGGCGTCATTCAGGATGCGGCGAAGCTCGGTGTCCCGGCGTGATTGCACTAGAAAATCGACGTTGGCGGTAGCGATGTAGTGAGGCTGCTTGGAATCGATCATGCCGCCGATTCGTTCGAGTGTTTGCGGCATTGTGACGACATCGAAAGGCACATTCATGAGTCGCACCTGTTTCCGCTGTTCGGGTTTAAAGCGGCGATACCCGGCGCTGAGGTCCGCGCCGATGCGACGCCAGCCGAAGCGTTCTTTGGCGATGCGGATACCATTCTTGCGAAGATGTTCGCGCAGCGGCGAACTTTGCAGGGCATTGACGACCTGGTCAGCGAAAGTCTCGGGCGTGTCGGCAAGCAGGATGTTAGTGCCGTGCGTTAATCCGAGGCCCTGGGCACCAATGCTGGTGGAAATAACTGGGGTGCCAATGGCGAGGCTTTCGACGATTTTCAAACGAGTGCCGCCGCCGATGCGGAGCGGGACCATTTGCAGCCAGGCTCTGCGATAATACGGCCGAACGTCAGGTACGCCGCCGGTGACGGTGACGCCGGGAAGCTGCGCGTAGGCCAGCACTTCAGCGATGGGCGATTTGCCGACGATGAGCACCTGCAGGGATGGCACACGCTGGAGGAGGCGGTGGTGTATTTCGGCGAAGAACCAGCGCAAGGCATCGACGTTCGGCGTGTAGTCCATCGCACCGCAAAAGAGGACGGTGGGCTTGGCGCTGCGTGGCTCGGGTTCGACAGCCGCTCGGAAGTATTCGAGATCGACTCCGTTGGCGACGACCTTGACCGGCGCAGTGGTGCTGATGTGTTTGCGAACAAATTCTTCGTCATCGGGGCCGCAGAGAATCTGAAGCTGACAGCGTTTGGCTACCCGCTTTTCAAAGCCGTGCATTTTGACAAGGCTTTCCCAGGCGAGGAGCTTGTCCTTCAGCGTGCGGGCATTGAAGGTGGCCTGCTGCTGTTGGAATTGAAGGTCCACACGACTGCGGTCAACGCTCAGAGGGATGTCCTGGTGTTCGTCGAGAAAGTATTGCGCCAAGACAATGTCACAGACGTGAACGAGGTCATAAGGGGTGCGCTTGAGCTGGTCGCGAATGGCTTTGGCAATGTGCGGCAAATTCCAGTGCTCGATGGATGAAGGCGTGCGGTTGAAGAGACGATGAGGGAAGAGCTTCGGCCACTCAGGATGCTGAAACGGTACGAAGTGTACGTCGCGGCAGAAGGATTCGAAGACATGGCGGTTCTCGAGGCGCTCACCCTTTTCGCTTAATGCGATGAGATCTACGGTGTGTTCCCGGGCAAGCTCACGCAGAAGGTGAAAAGTGCGCTGATAGGTGCCGCGGTCGATGGGGTAAGGGATGTAGGGGTAGATGACGAGGATGTTCATGACGTCGCTATTGAAGCGGCATGTCCGAGAATGCGCATCGCCCGCAAGTGAGGGGGCTTTGCCAAACTTTTATGGCGAGTCTTGTGGCCGGCGAGGAGACGCGAAATGCAGCTTGGCTTTCGCATCGCAGCCAGTGCCGCGTCGAGTGCGCGATGGCACACCTCCACGAGGTGGATTTTCTCTGAACTCCAGGTGCGCGCGTTCTTGGCTTTGACAAGCCGATCTACGAGTGGCGAGAACCTCAGTTACAGCGATGCCAGAGTGTCTGGTAGGCTTGAATATGCTCGCGATTTATCGGCAAGCAGTCCCATAGCATCATGGCTAGAGCGTGCAGCAACGCCTCGCGGGGATGGCGTTTGACAGGCTGTGGTACGCCCAATGCAAGGCGTGGCGTGCGAAGATAACGCAGCAGATTCTTCCAAGCAGGTTGCTCGGGGCATTTGTTGAGTTTGCTTTGCGCGTAGTCAGCGGCTGTGGAGTAAGCTTGGCCGAGACGTTGGGACTCGAACTTCAAAAAGAGGTCTTTAGCGAGTTGAGTGACGTCGGCGTGAAGTTGGAAGAGCTCATTGCGTGTCAGGGTGCTGCGATATGGATGCAGCTTGAACTCGACGCCGGAAGTGTGATGCCGACGTATGGCTTCATCGGTTTCGAGCCGCTGTTGGCGTGTGATGCAGCTCCAGTGGTAGCGTCCTTCAGAGGCGAGAAGGGCATCGCCGAGGGCGAGTTGAGCTTTGGCGATGTTCCGTGCGACGAAGTCAGCGTCATCAGGTGAGAAGTCGGAGCGCTGGAGGCGTTCTTTGGCGAAAAGGAGACCCGAGCAGCGGTTGAAGAGCAGGCGTGTGACTTCGTGCAGCGGGATGCGCGAGGCGTCACGATGATGATCCGTAGCAGCCAAAAGCGTATCGTCGCCGACGAGCCAGCGATGGCCCATGACAAGGTCATAGTAGAACATGCTGGTTGGCGAACGGCGCAGGGCTGACTTGGAGATGATTTTGAATTCGACCTCGATGCCAGCCTCGGGCGTGAGACGCTCGCCAAGTTCATGCAGAGCCGCTTTGTAACGGCGATCGTTGAGAAATGTACTGCCGCGGATGAGAACAAAAAATTCCAAATCGTTGTAGGGACAGTCGCCTTGATCTGTACGGAGCACGCCGCCCTCTCCACGACCGTAACCGCCTGCGAGTGCGATTCCTTCGAGTTTTTCCTCGGGAACGATAGCCTGGATGCCTTCACGTACCCATTTGCATACCTCGGCGAGGTGCTGTTCGAGCGCAGGGCTACCGTCGCGGGTGAATCGCGTGCTCATGCGCAGAGAAACTCCTCCACTTGATCGACGATGGGTTTCATGGCGAAGCGCTCACGTACCTCGTGGTGACCCTTTTCGGTGATGCTGTGGCGCAACTTGGCATCGTGCTGTAGGAGAAGGATCTGCTCGGCGAGGTGGGCGGCATCCCCTGCGGTATAAGTGAGGGCGTTTTCACCGTGTCGGAAGAGTTCGCGGCTGCCGCCGGTGAGCGTGCCAATGACGGGCAGCCCGCAACTCATGGCTTCCAACGGTGTGAGCGCGAAAGGTTCCTCCCATTCGGAGGTGAAGAGCAGTGCGTCGTGCGCGCGATAGACATCAGGCATCTGATCCGGTGTGGCGCAGTGCCAGGTGACGGGAAGAGCGTTGTCTTGGGCGAACTGTTTCAGCATGGCGACATAACCGGCGTCGCCCTTGCCATAGACGTGCAGTTCTCCCAGAAAACGCTCTTTGAGCAAAGTGAGAGCACGGAGCGCGGTGAGGATGCCCTTGTCTTCGGCAAGGCGGCCGACCCAGAGCCAATTTTTTGGCATACGTGTCACGGGACTCCCGCTGAAGTGACCGGTATCGACCGGGCAGTGGATGACGCTGCCGTGTTTGACATCATAGCCCTGCTCGGCGGTGAGTTCGCGGAGCCGGGCGCTGGTGAAGTAGAGGCGCGGGAAACGGAGGTCGCTGACGGGATTCGTCGGTGCGATGCGGTGAAGCGCTTTGCGGCGACCAGAGATCGACCAGAGTGCGCGCTGGGTCTTGGAAGCGAGCGAGCCTTCTTGTCGATTCCACCAGTCGAGCCAGACATCGGCTTTAAGGCTGCGCAGGATCCAGTGATCGCTCACATCATAAACGGTGGGGATACCGATTTGCTGCAGGGTGAGGCAGAGCGACTTCGAGAGGCCGTTCATGCACCAGACATGGACGACATCAGGCTGAAACTCAGCGATGGCGGCACGCAGGGTGTTGTTGTTGTGCGCTTCGAGATGCTGGAGTTGACCAAGGCCGAGCCAGGGATGGCCATAGTAACCGTGAATGCGCAACTGACGCCGGACGTGTGACTGATTCGGCGGTGATGGTTCAGATTCGAGGCCGTGGTCACTGGTGAGGACACAAATGTCGTGACCTCGATCTCGGAGGGCCTCGGTGATGGCGGCGCAGCGGAGTTCGTATCCGCCAACGTAAAAGGGCGGGTACAGGTTGGTGAGCGTGAGTATCTTCATTTTTGGTATGAGCAAGCATAGGCCAAGGAATGAGAGGAGTCAGTCCCCGCAGGTGAGGGGAGTTATGCCTGCACAAACCCGCTGTGTTTGCCCAGGCGTTGGTTCCAGCGGATGCATAGGGCGTGAGGGAACTCAGTGAGGTGCTTGTTTGAGGCGAGCCATTGGAGGTCGTGACGGGCATCGTTGATCACGCCCAAGACGACGGTCTTGAACCAGCTTCTATCGCGATGGCTCACGCTGCCGGCTTGTGCCAGTGCCCGGGCGTCGCCGAAGGCGCGTTTGCGGGCCTGCTGCGGAGTGTAGTTGTGGCTGTGCATGGCGACGGACTCGGGGACGTAGTGAATTTCGTATCCGCGTGCTTTGCACCAGCGGGTGTATTCGTCGTCCTCGGCGTATTGCAGGTCCTCGCGGAAACAACGTTGCTGCCAGATGTCTTTGCGCAGTCCGCTGCTGACCATGCTGAAAAAATGCCCCCACTTTGCGGACTCGCGCTGCATTCCGAAACAGCGGTCGTAATCGCAGGCGAAGACGGCCCGACAATCCAGACGCGGTATCTGCCGGCCGAAGCAGGCGGCCACTTTGTCATCAAGGAGAGCGTCTGCAAGCGGGCGGAGCCAGTTGACACCCTGTGGCGTGGCGTCGGCATTGAGAAAGAGCACGCGGTCGGAGCTGGCGAGTCTCATGCCTTGGTTCATGACACGGCCGGGGTTGTATTCCTGCGGTGTGATCTGAATGAAATGTGCTGGCTTGGCGGCGCGGATGATTTCCTGTGAGCCGTCAGTGCTGCCGCTGTCGATGACGATGAGTTCAACATTCGGGCAATCCTGCGCTGCAAGTGCCGGCAGAGTTTCCTTGAGCGCCCAGGCTTCGTTGAAGGAGCGCATGACGATGCTGACATGCGGCGTGCTCATGCTGTGAAGTAGTTGACCTCTTCAGAGGCGGGGTTGGATTGGGAGCTTGCACGTTTCGCAGCTTTGCTCTCCAGAGCCGAGCCGAGCGTCTTTGGCCTTGCATCGGCACGCTGGGTTTTCTTCGTAAACCAGGAGACTGCGTTCCCGGCATTCGAAAGCCGGGCTACGGGGCGGGAGGCTTCTTCACGCAATTCGCCATATACTTTGGCGACGCGTGCGGCGATGCTCGGGACATCGAAGTCAGCCAGGACGCGGGCGCGGGCGTTTGCGCAAAGATCGCGGTGCAGCATGACATCGTTGAACATGGCATCGATGGCCAGGTGGAAGGTGTTAGGCTTTTCGAGATCGAAGAGGAGTCCAGTTTCGCCGTGTGTGATCAGGGATGATGCTCCCGAAGTGCGAGAGGATACGACGGGTGTGCCGGCGGCCCAGGCTTCGAGAATGACGATGCCAAAGGGCTCGGCAGTGCTGCTGAGGGCAAAGACACGCGCATGCTGGATCAGACCGATGAGTTGCGGCGAACCCGAGGGGAGACCGCCTGTGAGAAGCACGTCATTCTGCAAACCGAGCCGCACGATCTCGCGATTCAGATCTTCAACGACGTGCTGCGTGGTTCCCGCACCGATGAGCACGAGCATGGCGCGCGGATGGCGGCGTTTGATCTCGGGAAGCTGTCGCACGAGCCAGGGCAAGTTCTTGGCGGGGTCAAGACGGGCGACTGTGACAATGAGATCACGGCCAGCTATCTGCGGGTACGCCTTGAGCGCTGCTGCGCGATGATCGACGGCATACTGCGCGGCGGGAACGCTGTGTGGCTGCACGATGATGCGCTGGCCCGGATACTTCTGTTGGAGCAGCTCGGCTTCACGCGGATTGCAGGTGAAGATGGCGTCCGTGAGTTCCAAAACCTGGCGGCTTTTGACGACTGCACCTAGCGCCTTGCCCCACTCAAAGCCGCCCTGCAGCGGTGCGATGAGCTTTGTATTCACCTCGGACGGAACATCGAGCGCACCTCCATGCAGGGTGATGACATGCGGGATCTTCTTCCAGCGAGCAACGCGAAGGCCGATTCCGGCGAGGCGGTTCAGCGCGTGACTGTGAATGACGTCAGCATTATCGCGAAGGAGGTGGGTGATGAGGTCGAAGGAGAAGAGATTGCCACCCCAGGAGACGAGCTCCTCGCGCTGACGGGAGGAGATGCCGATCACGGGCGCGAAAGCATGATAGGGATGTACGTGGATGCCTGAATCACTCATGGGATCACGGTCAAAGGGTTGCGAATGCCTCGGTGCATGGATGGCGGACTCGACACCGTGAGTTTGCAGCCCCTGGATGAGGCGCAGCACTGCGGTCTCGGTGCCGCCCCATTGTGCAGGCTCGTATTTGCGGAGGATGTGAGCGATTTGCATGAGGGTTAGGCAGGTTGCAGGAGAGCGACCGTTTTGGACTTGAAAAATGGCAGGCGAGCAAGAATGGCGGAGCGTTCTTCTGACTTCAAAGCGCCCTGCCACAACGCCCAGGCCGTCACAATGGTGGCAATGGCTCCGGGAAGGAGAGTGGAAAGCAGGAGATCGCCTTGAATCGGAGGAAAGAGGGGTGCTGTGCTGAAGATGAGCACGGCAGGCAATGAGCAGAGCACGGGAGCGAGGACGGACTCGCGCAGAAGACGTTGAGGTGAAATGCCGATGTCACGAGCCATCCAGGGCCAGAGTTTGAACCATCCAAAGAAGAGCGTCGGTATCAGTGACCCGACGGCAACGCTGACGACGCTGTGGAAGATCAGCACGAGAGTGATGCTTAACGCGAGGTTGGCTACGGCTTCGCCAATGCCGAGCCACATGAGGTGCCGTTCGTGGCCGGTCATCATGTAGATGCGTTTGCTGACGCTGTGCGTGAGCGTGGTGGTGTAAAACCAGAACAGCAGGACCTGCGCGACGAGAACCGTCTCGCTGGCGATCTGAGCATCTCCGGTGAGCAGGCGCAGCAGAGGCTTCAACTCAAAGGCGCAGAAGACGTAAAGCGGCGTAGCGATGAGTGCGCTCCAGCGCGTGCTGCGGCGGAGAAGATCGCGCACAGAGGCCTGGTCGCCACAGGCATGCAGGTGAGCGGCGGCAGGTGAAAGCGTGTCTTGAAGCTGCTTGGTGAACTGGGAGAAAACTTCAGCGACTTTCGCTCCTGCCTGATAAAGAGCGATGGCACTGACGGATAGCGTGGCACCGAGCACGAGCTGATCTGTTTTACCGAGCACGATGTTGGTGGCAGTGCTGATGTAGGCGAACAAGGAGAAGGCCATGGTTTCGCGCATGACGGACCGTGAGAAAAGCCGCGGACGCAGCCGCACCTCGGGCATGTGCTTGAGCGCGAAGGCGGCGCAAATGAGGTCGGGCATGAGCGCGAAGAACAGCGCGGTTACCATGATGTTCGTAAAGCTCCAACCGGCATGCACCGCCCAGGCGATGACACCGAGACGCAGCAGCATGGCGGCGGTGATGATGTTGTTTGCCAAACTGATGCGCTGCTGACCACGCAGGATCTCAGGAAAAATGCCGAGGGGAAACGCAAGCCCGATGGCGGCAAAGAACACGATCATGGCGATCCGGAACTCGTCGTGGTTTGCGGGCGAGACATCGAACAGCCGAATGATCTGATGCGAACCGAGAGTGACCACAGATGCGAGCACCAGAGCGATGCCAAGGTAGAAGTAGAGGATCGTGCTGAGAACCCGGCTGAGCTGCGACCAGTCCTTCGACACTGAAAGCTCCGCGACGCGTTTCTGCGCGGCGAAACCAAAGCCGAAGTCGAGCAGGATGCCGTAACCAAAGACGCTCCACAGCAGCGACCAAAAGCCGAAAGACTCCTTGGGCAATGATTGATAGAGCAGCCTGAAAGTGACCAGCCCGACCACGATGCCGACGATGGTGCGGAGGTAGTTTGAGAGAGCGTTGCTCCAGATGCGGTGTTGGACGTCTGTGTATGTCATGCGTGTGGATTAATATTCCAGCAGAGCGATGGAGGGACAATCCCCCCAGGTGGGTGGTGGTGAGGGAAAGATCAAAAAACAACCGGGGCCGGAAGACACACATCTTCCGGCCCCCAGGCCACTCCCCCACAAAAGATTGTTGCGTCAGCGAGCGAAGAGCCAGGTATTCTCCTCGACGCCTTGAGTCTCGAAACCACAGGCTCGGAGCTGGGCGATGACGCGCTCATTGGCTTCTTCGCCGACGATGCTCGGATGAAGCTCGATGATGATGCGGGTGACGGATTGCGGGAGCTGGGTAAAGTCGAGGAAGGTTTCGGCACCTTCGATGTCGCAGATGAGGACGGTGGGAGGTTCTGACATCATCTTCACCAGGCTGGGGAGGCTCATGGAGGGGACGGTAATCTGCGTGGCGGAGCCGTGCGCGGTGATGATGCTGTTTTCCCAAAATTCGCCGCCGATATTGAGGCTGAGTTCACCGTCTTCGCACGATGCTGCCGCCTGGACCACCTGGGGTGCGAGGCCGTTGAGGGCGTAGTTATGGCGCAGCATGGACAGCGTGTTGGGATTCGGCTCCACGGTGAGGTGGTGCTTCACGCCGATGACAATGCGGCAAAAGAGACCGATGAAACCGATGGCACCACCGAGTTCGAGGATGACGTCGTTTTTGGTCAGGCACTGCTGAGCTAAGCGACGCTCCTGAAACTCATAGCGGCCTTGCAGGATGTGATTTTTCATCAGCGATGAGAGTCTGCTGATGTCGAGCTGCACGCCGTGAAGCGTCGCACGCTGTTTGGCAGGCAGGGTGAACTTGAAGTGCCAGCGGGTAAGGAAGTCCTGGACGAAGTTGGGATAGGTGAGGGTCATAAGATTAGGCGGCGAGGGCGTGTTGATGGGTGATAGCGGCGGCAGGTGCGACTGCTTGTGTCATGAGGCGGTGAATGTGGGGTATGTGCGTGATGTCAGCGGGAACGTCCGGCGTACTGCTGAAGAGCGTGGCGTAGCTCTGCGGATCGTGCGGGTGGTAGCCGTGCATGGCACGGATGGGGCGCTCGCCCATATGGCTGGGGACGATCAGAGTGCCTTCACGGACGAGAAAAATGAGCTCGCCAAAGCGACCGTCTTCAAAGTAGGCGCGCATGGACTTGAGTTCGTCATCGGGAACTATGCGGCCTTCGATGACGGTTTTCAGGGTGTCGGTGATGAGTCGGCGGGCATCTTCATTGAAGAACCAATAGCGGGCCATGGTGCTGTCATAGACGACGTTGTAGTCCGTGCCGATGCGGAGGCCGAGGGCTTCAATTTCCTTCACGAGATCCAGGTGGACATCACAATTCGCCATGCCGTGATCGCTGAAGACATGCAGCGAGACGTTGCTGTAGTGCTGATGGGCGAGTTTGAGCGTTTGAGTGATCCAGGTTTCGTATTCGGCGAGTTTGGTGTCGATCGTTGGCGACTGATTGCCGACGCGGTGGAGAAGGCCGTCGAGACCGGCCCAGTATTGAAAGGCGAAAGTGATGCGCTGGGCGGCGATGTCAGCGTTTAGGCGGTCCCGGTTGGATTCCTCGCTCAAATCGGGATTCGTGACGAAGTAGGGCACGTTTCTCGCCTCGAGCTGGTCGAAGATGTTTTCGCCACGGTTCATGCCGCAGGGCTTCAGCGGGCTCTTTTTCTCGGTGAAGTCGTAGAGATGGATCTGCTGAAATGGGATATTGTACAGGTCAAAGTAGCCCTTAAAGCCAAGGAAGTGCTTCACGAGCTTGGTGAGGTAACGGCGGACGATGCGGCGGCTGGTGAAGGCCTTTGGCAGCCAGCGCAACCAGGTCAGCGGGGCGAATGGAGAGTTCTCCGGGTCGTGGATGAAATAGCACCAGTTTTTATGTTCGTCAGGCCAGCGTCCGCTGAGGATGCTCGGAACGCAGGTGCTGCTGTAGCCGAAGACGCTCTCAAGCTTGCGGCGATGCGGTGCGGCGGACTGAAGGAACTGCGGTCGCGTTTTGATGATCTCCCACCCGCAGGCGTCGATCATGATGAAGAGGTCGAGATGGTCTTTCATTGGGGTGGATTGAAGATGCCAGGTTTTTTTGCTTCGTGGCTTTGCAGCCAGAGCGGGGACATGGGGTCAGGCTGCGAGGGAGGCAGGCGTGATGAGTCGTTCGATTTCTTTTCGCAGCAGCGTGGGAATGAAAGGCTTGGCGACCAATACGGTGGCCTCCTCAAAACCGAGGCGATGTCCGACAGCGAGCTGGCCGCAGGCACTGAGAATGACGACGGGGATGGGGCTATCGGTGTTCATGGGTGAGAGAGCATATTTTGGTTTGAACGAGCATTGCGGCGGCGCGCACGAAAACGACAAAGGTGGCGGCTTCGTTGGAAGGATCGTTCCTTTCAACCAGGCGGTGCATGTGAGGCAAGCTATCGCGCCAGCACCATACGTCGATCCCCTCAACTGAGGTGGATCGCAGGCAGTTGTTGAGCAGCTTGTGTCCCATGCTGCGGCCGCATTTGCAGCGTTGGACTCTGGGACAGCTCGCGTTTGATCAGGAGGGCGTTATTCTCTGCGCCACGACGACGAAGACGGATCAGCAGGTTGCCCGAGGTAATTTTTGAGACTGCGCAAGACATTGAGCTCGCAGGCCTTTGACGGGCCAGCGGGTAAAGTCCGTATGCAGATCAGGCATGAACGATTTCAAATACGCGATGCAGGCGGGTCAGCTCGATGAGTTGCGCGACTGCGGAGGAGGGATTCAGCAGTTTCATGACACCGCCTCTGGCACGGATCGACTTGTTCAATGAGAGCAGCACTCCGAGGCCCGAGCTGTCGATGAAGCGCGTGTTGGAGAGGTCAATGCTGGTTCCCAGTGGATCGCTGGTGATGTTTTTGACGACCCGATCTTTCCAGAGTCGGGCGTTGGCGGAGCTCAGTTCGGCGGGTGCTGTTTGGGTGGTGGCGTTCATCGTATTAGGCGTGACAGGCATTGTGGGTTTTGATGGCGGTGGATGCGACACTGCCGTCGTGTTCCGGCCGTAGCGTCAAAAATCGTGGGAGGCAGCGCATAAGGATGCGTAGGTTCATCCAGAAGGAGCGCTGAACGCTGTAGTAGGCGGCATGGGCGAGAGCGGCCTCATGGTCCTGCAGGCCGTCGTTTGCCACATCTGCGAGCGAAAAGACACCGGCAGAACAGCCGAGCCAGAGCTGCTCAAACTCATCGCCGAGCAATGCAGCGCGTGCGGGTGTAAGCGGGCGATTCCCGACGAGATGCATTTCACCGCGCCACACGCGCCATAGCTCCGGCCAGCGGGAAAACAAGCCGCGCATGCCATTCAACGCATGCAGTGGGGCAGTGCGCGTGTAGCGATCCTGTGTGCCCGGAGGTGGCAGAATGACCAGTGTGCGGGTGAAGGCCGCTCTCTGTCGAGCAAGACGCGACCACGCCATGCTCATGAGGGCGAGCGGTGTGGTGACGACCATCAGAACCAGTGCTAGCAAACGCGTGGCCGGCCCGCAGCGGGCTCCGCCAAAGGGCTGCTGCTTCAAGCTGGCGAGCAGGAAGTCATCCGTGACCTCGATGAATGAGGCGAGCCGCCAGTTCTCCAAACCGGCGCCCCAGGCAAAGGAGTGCGAGACCTCGGTCATCGCGCCGACGTAGGTCTTTGGACCGACCCAGCTCCCGCGCACAGTAGCCATACGGTCGATGTAAGCCGCTTCCTCGATGATGGAGCCGGGCATGATATGCGCAATCTTCAACGATGGCGGTCGGTGCGATGCGCGCCCGAGTGCTGACATACACATCCGGTGCGATGCAGCGCATCGTGAGACGCGATTTGAGATCCACAGAAGCGAACTGCTTCATCATGTCGTCAAAGAGACCCTCGGTGCTGTCCCAAAGAGGATTTAGGGGCGAGTCGGGCAGTGAGTCCATTTTCACGACTCGCGTTCGAGCGTCCGTGGCAAAGACTGCGCGTGCTTGTTCGATGTCCGGCTCAGCAGAGACGGGAACAACCGTGATCTTAATGCCCCAGCGACCGCCATTGCCGACGTCACGGCGTATTTGGTCAGGCCGATCTGCAACGATCAACGTGATCTCCCTCACGCCTTCGCCAGCAAACTTTTCCAGCCACAGATCGAGCAGGGAGCGTCCCATGATTGGCAGCAGCGCAAGGGGCTTCATGCGACGGGCGAAACCGGCAGCTTCGCGATTGTCTGGACAGATGAGGATGACGTTCATAGGGTTACATTCCTTTGCCCAACACGATGGCGGGGACTGTTTTCAACAGGATCCAGAGGTCGCGCACCAGGGACTGGCTCTCGATGTAGCGGACATCGAGCGTGACCTGCTCGTCGAAGTCGATGGCATTGCGGTCGCCGATTTCCCAAACGCCTCCGCGACGTTCGCCGACCTGCCAGAGACAGGTGATGCCGGGACGTGCATGGAGACGGCGGCGGTCATCGGCGGAGTAGAGAGCCACTTCACGCGGCAGCGGCGGACGTGGGCCGACAATGGACATGTCACCGCACAGGACGTTGATGAACTGCGGCAGCTCGTCAATGGAGGTCTTGCGGATGAAGCGGCCGATGCGGGTGATGCGCGGATCGTCCTTCATCTTGAAGGTGATACCCTGAGCCTTCTCGTTCTTTGCCAGCAACCCAGCGAGCTTTGACTCGGCATCGACGCACATGGAGCGAAACTTGAGCATCTCAAATTCGCGCCCATGCAGACCCACACGCTTCTGCTTGAAGAACACCGACCCACCATCGCGGCGGACGAGTAGCGAGATGATGATGAACAAGGGCGATGCCATGAGCAGGCAAATGAGGCTGATGACGATGTCAAAGAGGCGTTTGGCAGCATGCGTGCCATTCACAACCGAGAGCCAGCTGCAGCGCTTCAAGTGAAGGCCAATGCGCATCTGCATGCGACCGATACGCCTCTGCGCCTTGATGAGGCGGAGGGCTTGTTGTTCGGCTATATAGAGTGGATGTGTCATGCCAGGAATGTGATGCTTTTGCTGGGTTTGTAACTCCCCGCAGGTGTGGGGAACTTCCAAAGCCGAGTCAGGCGTGGACAAGGGTGGGTTTCGAATGCCTTGAAACTGCATTCTTTTCTCTGGAGAGCCGGGATATGGAGACGTTTGCGAACATCTGTTCGAGATCGGAGATGTAGTCGTCGAAGTCGTAGCGCTCGGAAACGAGCTGGAGGCCTTTTTGGCCGAATTTGCGGGCTTTTGTTTTGTTTTGGAGGAGATCGTCGATTCCTGCAGCGAAAGCAGTGCGGTTCATCCAGGGGATGAGATGGCCGTTGTGGCCGTCGATGAGCCAATCTTTGATGCCGCCGGCGTCGAAGGCTACGACAGGAAGGGCGTATCGCATGACTTCGAGGCCGATGGTGGCGATCGGCTCCGGCCACACGCTACTCAAAGCGACGACGCTGCATTCACGGTAGTAGGCCTTCAATTCTTCCTGCGGTATGAAGCCTTTGAAGTGAACTCGATCCGCGAGGCCGAGTTCACGGCTGAGCTCCTCGCAGGAGGCTTTGTGATTGCCATCGCCGAGAATGATGCACTCGAAGTTGCTCTTCACCTTGGCCAGCGATTCAAGGAGCACGTCCACGCCTTTGCCGCGAATGATCTGGCCGGCGTAGAGGATCAAATTGCGATCGCTGAAGCTGCTGCGAAGTGTGGGATCTCCCATGCGGGGCACTGGCGCGTGGATTTCGATGCGGTTCTTGTCGAAACCGTTGTTCAGCAACTCGTCGCGCATGTATTCAGTGACGACGACCATGCGGTCGAAGCAGCGATTGAGCGCGATCTCGCGCTTCTTGTCACGGTAGCTCACGTATTTAAGCGGAAAGCCGCCTGCATTGTTTTTCACCACGCAGGCACCACAGCCGACGGCGCAATAGAGGCTGGCGGCACGCGTGCAGATCTTCCGGGTGAAGTAGTCATACTTGTAGCTGCGCATGCAGTAGATGTCATGATCGTGCACCATGCGCACGAGCGGCACGCCGCTTTCCACGAGGGCCTGGATGACCTTCAGGTCGGCCATTTTGTGGACATAGACTGCGTCTGGTTTGAAAGCAGCGAGAGCGGATCGGGTGCGAGCGGCGGAATCACCTTCGAGGCCAAAACGTTGTGGAAAGACCTGCTCCCAGCCGTCTTCGTTTTTGCCGGTGCCAGGTCCGTGCAGGATGCCGATGGCGTGACCGCGCTGACCAAGCTGCTCAGCAGTGATGAAGGCATTGGCTTCTGCCCCGGCAAGGGCTCCGAAGCGTTCGTGGACGTAAAGGAGTTTCATAAGGTGATGAAACTCGCGTGGAAATAGATAGGCGAAATCCCCGCAGGTGGGTGGGCATGGTGTGGCTCTGCTCTCACGAGCCGGGTGCTCCTTGGCTCACTTACCGCGCACCCCCATAGGAGCAAGGAGGCTTCGGTATCGGCTTTGGAAAGCCGAGCTACTTCAGGCGTGCCATCTGCTCGCGGAGAGCGGGCGCGGCGGATTCGAATGCTTGCTTTAACTGCGCGACGAGCCCTGACTGGTTGGCGCGAAGGTTGTTTTCGGCAAGCTGTTCGAGTTCGCGACAGAGCGTGTGCAGATAGGTGAGGCCGAAAAGGGAGCTGCTGCCCTTCAGGGAGTGTGCAGTGCGGCGCAGGCTGGCTTGATCCTCACCGACGACGAGTTTTTCGAGATCCAGAATGCGCTCCGGCGTGTCTTTGAGCCAGTTTTCGATGAGTTCAATGCTGTCTTCGACACTGAGTTCATCCGCCAACTGCCGGATAGCGTCATGGGCTGCGGTTTCATCGTCCGGCGACCATGTCGGAACGTCGGTGTCATCTTTGCTCTCAGGGAGGACTTGGATGCGGTTCAGGGCTTCAATAAGCGCCCTGGCACGGAGCGGTTTGGAGACATAGTCATCCATGCCGGCCTCGAGGCAGCGTTCGCGCTCGCCTGCCATGACATTGGCGGTCATGGCGATGATGCGGCAGCGTGGGCGTTGCCAGGCTGTGCTGGCCTCCATCTTACGGATGGAGCGTGTGGCATCGTAGCCATCCATGCGCGGCATGTGGCAGTCCATGAGCACGGCGTCATAAACACCGCTGGCAAAGCGATTCACAGCATCTTCGCCATCACGGGCGAATTCGGCGGGGTAACCGTGCTTTTCGAGCATCATCATGGCCATGCGGGCATTCACCTCGTTGTCTTCAACGACGAGGAGTCGCGGCTTGATCCCATCTGGTGCGCTGGCGGAAACGCTTTCGCCACGGGAACCCTCTTCTTCCGTCAGCGGGAGTTCTTGGGGCAAAGCCTCGCGCAGAGGGAGGCGCAACCAGAAGCGTGATCCGGCATGATGCTCGCTTTCCACGCCGATCTGGCCACCCATGAGTTCGACAAGGTTCTTGCATATGGCGAGGCCGAGTCCCGTACCGCCGAATCGACGTGTGGTGGAACTGTCCACCTGTGTGAATGCCTGAAAGAGCTGAGTTTGCTGTTCGGGCGACATGCCAATGCCGGTGTCCGTGACGCTCATTTCGATGCTCACGGGACCTGCGGGCGGGGATTCGAGGCGCTGGACATCGATGGTGATTTTGCCTTCATCGGTGAACTTGATGCCGTTGCCGACGAGGTTCATCAAAATCTGCCGCACGCGACCAGGATCGCCGATGAGCGAGGGGGGCACATCCGGGGCGATGTTCACGACGAGGTCAACCCCGCGCGCGGCGGCCTTGTGATGCAGGAGATCGACGACACCACGTATGACAGCGTCGAGACGGAAGGCTTCCTCGACGAGATCGAGCTTGCGGGCCTCAATCTTGGAGAAGTCGAGAATGTCCTCGATAATCGTCATGAGTGCATCGCCGCTCTGGCGCACGGCATCCACCATCTCGCGCTGCTTTGGCTGCAATTCGGTGTCCAGCAGGAGGGAGGACATGCCGATGATGCCGTTCATCGGCGTTCGGATCTCATGGCTCATGGTGGCGAGAAAGTCGCTCTTCGCATGGCTGGCCGCCTCGGCCGCCTCCTTGGCCTTGACCAACTGAAGCTCTGTCGATTTGCGCTCAATAAACTGCCCCATCTGATTGCCGATGCCGCTTAGGGCTTGAAGCAGGGCTTCTTCGGGATCTGTGAACTCGGTGCTGAAAATCTCGAAGACGCCGAGGATTTCCCCGCGCGCTATCACGGGAAACGCCAGGGCACTTTTCAGCCGACAGGCTCGCGCGGCCTGAACACGTGGACAGTCCGCACTTTCGGGCAACTCGCGAAGCCACTGGCTCTGCTGTGTCTGCAGCACCATGCCCGGCAGTCCCTGTCCTGAAGTGAAGCGGCTTTCCTGGCTTATCTGGACGAAGGATGAGACATCCTTGGTGGGATCATGCCACAGCTCGGCAAGACACAACTCTTGGAGGCCGGGGTCGAGCATCCACATGCTGCCCACAGTCCAACTAAGCTTTGTGCAGATCATCTGGAT
The DNA here is from genome assembly GCA_002279765.1 of Verrucomicrobia bacterium 12-59-8. Next base: position 30,523 of record NCCR01000017.1, read on the forward strand.
CACTTTGGCCACAGCCTCGCGCATCGAGTCGGCATCGGCCAGGATGCGGCTGGCGGAGTATTGCAGGGCGCGCCTTTGATCATCCCGCCGCCGCTTCGTCACATCTGTCTCGATGGCCATGAAATTCACCACTTCGCCAGCCGGGTCGAGGATAGGCTGCACTTCGAGCGCGATCCAGTATTTGTAGCCAGAGCGGTGGTAGTTAACGATTTCGGTGCTGAAGCCTCTCTTCTGCTTAAGCATGGTCGAGATGTAGGCAACGGTGGCAGGGTCTGTCTCCTGGCCTTGCAGAAAAGAGCCGGGTGTCTTGCCGATGACTTCTTTCATGGGCCATCCGGTGATACGGGTGAAGCCCTCGTTAACCCATTCGATGCGGCCCACTGCATCGGTTACCACGACCGCATTGTCCGTGCGCGCAGCGACCAGCGCGAGCTTGCGCGAGTGCGTCTCCTGCTCGCGGAGCTGTGTGCGCTGCGCCTTGAGGCGCTGGTTGAGCTTTTGCAGATCATCGGCGGCGATGCGTTGGGTTTGCAGCACCTGGAGAAAGTCGATGGTCTGGTCATGGACGGCGAAGTCGCTCATCGTCAGCCCGCAAGCCTCCACCTGATCGGGATCGGTGAGCCAAGGGGAGCCGAGCATGACTCCGCGCGCCGGATCATCCAGGATGATCACCTGTCCACGCAGGACACGGTGATTTTGCCGGTCGTCCAGCAGGAAGAGGTGGTCGCGGTGCTCACCAGCGAGCGAATGGCTGAACTGCCCCCGGGGGCGTATCGAGAAAAAGACATCCTGCAGTCGCGCCCCTGGCACGGCCTTTGGACACAGTTTGGGCAAAGACGGACCGACCTCCAGAATCACATCCTGATCATCCCAGACGAAGTAGAAGGGGAACGCGCGAAGAAACTCGCGCGTGGGCAGGCTGCTGATGACGCTGGATTTGTCGGGGCGGAGATTCATGCGGCAGCGGCACTCCAATGGACCTCAAACACATCATGATCCGCTCCCTCAGACTTTGCCGCGACGAGAGTGACCATGGCCGGAGTGGAGTAGAGTTTCCCCAGACCCTGCACGAGACCCACCACGAAATCCGTCAGCCCCGAACGATGCGTGAAGTAGTGCAGGGTCAGCGAGCTTTCTCCAACGTCCGAGCACTCAAAACGCGGCGGCTGGAGCTTTGGATAGATCATCTGCACGCGGGTGTGGAAGTTCGGCAGATTAATAAGGAAGTCCTTCAGCGAAGCCCCGCCCGCCCGCATCATGGAGCCATAGCTCGTCGAGGCCGTCTGAAGCACCCAGTGCTCGCCAAACGCGATTAAAATTGAACTGGCTGAAGCCCCCAGCACCTCCGACGCCGCGCTGACGAGATCGTAGGTCATTTCATCCGGGTAGGCCTCATTGCTGACAAACACTTCGACATCGACACCGGCCTTGAGCTTTATTGCTTCCCATTTGTCCTCCCCGAAACTGGTGACGACGAGTTCTTCGATGGCTTTGTTGACGAGTCCGTACATGGGGTGGGGCTATTAGAGTATTGAATGTGAACTTCATTGAACAATGACGCACGCCATTTCTCAGTCCCCCCCACATTTGGGGGGGGGAGCGCGCTTCCACTCCGCCACGCCATGTGGAGGTATTATAGTTTCGGCTGGAGATGACTGCGGTCATCGAGTTCTTGGCTGCTACAACTGCGCGATGATGGAGCGTTGGTTGGCGGGGAGATCGTTTTCGGTCCTTTGCTCCATCTCCCTTTAGAGATTGCGAATGGAAGAGAGACCCCAGAGAGAACTGCTGCCTTGCAAGGTAAGGAGGGTGCGGAGCGACTCAGCGAAATTTGCTCATCGGTGCCTGCGAGCGTTTCGAGTTCAAGAATACGCTGCTCGTGTCTTTGAACCAGTTTCCGACGATGTCTCTGGTGCCGAGTTCTTCCGCAAGCTACTGGAGGGCATCACCTGCTGGGGATGAGTCTTCAGCGGACTCGTTGCCTTGTTCGGTTTCAGCGAGGACTTGGATGCGGTTCAGCGCCTCAATGAGCGGCCTTGCTCGGAGCGGTTTAGAGAGGTAGTCGTCCATGCCAACTTCCAGACAGCGTTCGCGCTCGCCAGCCATGACATTGGCCGTCATGGCGATGATACGGCAGCTCGGTCGTTTCCAGAGCGGGTTGGATTCGATCTCGCGAATAGCACGTGTGGCTTCATAGCCATCCATGTTGGGCATGTGGCAGTCCATGAGCAGGCCGTCATACACACCGCTAGTGAAGCGCTCCACGGCCTCCTCGCCGTCACGGGCGACTTCTGCTGGAAAGCCATGCTTTTGGAGCATCATCATGGCCATGCGGGAATTCACCTCATTGTCCTCGACAACGAGGAGGCGCGGCTTGATGCCACCGGAGGGTGTAATGGCTGCTGTTTCATCTGTCGGTCCGGTCTCGCTTACCAAATGCTTCGCCTGGGTTTCTACAACCCGCAACGGCAACCGCACCCAGAAGCGCGAACCTACGTGGCGCTTGCTTTCGACCCCGATGGTCCCCCCCATCAGTCCGACAAGGCGTTTGCTGATCGCGAGGCCGAGGCCCGTGCCGCCAAAACGGCGCGTGGTGGAGCTGTCCACCTGCGTGAAGGCTTGGAAGAGCTGGCTTTGCTGCTCCTCCGTCATGCCGATGCCGGTGTCTGACACGGTGATTTCAAGGTTTACTGGGCCTGCAACCATGGGTTTTTGGCAACTCACTTCGAGGCGAATGCTGCCTTCATCGGTGAACTTGATGCCATTGCCAACGAGATTCATGAGGATCTGCCGCAGTCTTCCTGGATCCCCCATGAAGGAGTCCGGTACATCTGGCGCGATACTGACAATCAGGCCGATGTGACGTGAAGCGGCTTTGTGCTGCAGCAGATCTATGACACCATTGATGACGGCATTAAGCCGGAAGGCCTCTTCAACAAGCTCGAGCTTGCGAGCTTCGATTTTGGAGAAGTCGAGAATGTCCTCAATAATGGTCATGAGGGCGTCACCGCTATGACGAACGGCATCCACCATTTCGCGCTGCGTTGGAGCCAGTTCGGTGCCGAGCAGCAGGGAAGACATGCCGATGATTCCATTCATTGGAGTCCGGATCTCATGACTCATAGTGGCAAGGAAGTCACTCTTGGCATGACTGGCGGCTTCAGCCTTTTCTTTCTCGGCCTTGAGTTCGCTCTGGGTGCGCTTGAGTTCCGTGATGTCGGACTGCACGGCAATAAAGCGCACGATAGAGCCATCTTTGTCCTTGATCGGATTCACATGAAACTCCACCCAGTAAGGTTCGCCCGACTTTGTGTAGTTCAGCAATTCCGCCTGAAATGACTCCCCATTGCGCAGTTTTTGGCCGATCATGGCAGCCTTTTCTCGATCTGTCTCAGGTCCCTGCAGCACCCTGCCAGGCTTGAGCCCAGCCACCTCGTCGAGGCTGTAACCCGTGCGTTTGACAAAGGCATCGTTCACCCATTCAAAGCAGCCGGAAGCATCGGTGATCACGACCAGATTGTCCGTGAAACTTGCCACCAGGGAGAGCTTTTCCAGCTCCTGCTGATTTCGCCTCTGGTTGGTGACGTCATGCATCGTCCCGACAACCCCGGGGCCATCCAATGCGGAGATGGAGATTTCCATGGAGACAATCTCGTCATCGGAACGCCGAAAATGGATGACAGGCCGGTCCAGGCGGGAAGCCGCCCCTCCGGCGATGAGCTTTGCCAGCAAGGGCTGATCCTCCTCCACCACGTAGTTGCTCAGTCGGCCTCCCGAGGACGCCGCAACTGCGTATCCCAGAGTGGCCGTCCAGGCTTTGTTCATGAACACCAGTTTTCCGTCCCCATCCGTCTCGAACACCACTTCAGAAAGAAACTCCACACGCCGCCGCATTCGTTTCTCGGACTCAATCAGAGCCTCGGTGAGGCGATAGGTTGCCTCAACATGGATATCCGTAAGTAATGTTGGATTCTCGTTCATGAACCAGCCGCATTCACGACAGACAGAAACGCTGAGTTTCCTAGGCTGCCAATGCTCTGGCTGTCAGCCCGGCAATCGGCATTTGTTCTTTCAACTCTAGGTTGGTCGCCACGTCGCCGTAAAGCGGAAATACATGGCTGCAATAAAAGTCCTGTTCCACCCGGGTGCGCGCTGAAGTGCAGTCAGAGAGGATCGTCACTTTATACCCGCGCTCGTACCCAGCGCGCCCGGTCGAGTCAATGCAAAGAGACGTGACCATGCCTGCAACCAGGAGGTTCTTGATCTTTCTCTCTTTGAGCACCTCCTCCAGGTTCGTCAGTGCAAAAGCGTTAAAACCCACCTTGCCGGAGACATAGGTGATGCGATCAGCAAACGCCAGGAGTTCGGGTATCGTTTCAGCACCAAAGGTTCCTTCTTTGAAGGCACCGACTTGTTTGATGGTGTCCAGAATGCCCACTGAATTCGCCAAAGCCCGATAATCAGGCTTCAGGATGATTGGCGTTGAAATGATGGTCAAATCCGAAGGCGCAAAATGCGTGACGAGCTCCATCGTATGGTCGAGCGTGCGGTTGACCCGCTCTGCTTCTTCCACCACACCACGAAGTATGCCATTGGCGGCAAAGTAATCATTTTGATAGCCTACAAGAATGAGTGCGGTTGAATTGATGTCGATCATGCGGATTGAATATTTGAGTGGTGATGGTTCATCGTTCTGAGTTGCGCACGGTGAAGCGCCTGATCCATCGCATCTAGCCACCCATCGTCACCCCCCACGATTGAGGGGGGGGCATCGTAGCAGACCAGAGCGTGAGCAATGTAGCCTAGATCGCGGGGAAGGGGGCCAGCACGGTCCAACGCGTGAACACGGCGCTGGCGGCGTGAAGGAAGCAAAGAGTTTAGGCTAAAAGCCATAAAGACACCACGGGTGACATCACTACTGGACCAAAGAGGCGACGGATGGACTTTAAAGACAATGGTTTACAATGCAGGGCCTTAAGGTCCGTGAGGGAAGGTCCGACTTGGCTGGTGTGCTCGTGGTGCCGCTGGAACCATCACAAATTAAATAACTATGGTGCGCCTCTTTCCTGGTCGGCAGTTCACTTTAAACAGTAAAACATTCAGTTTGCACCATTCAAACCGGGAGGTTCAACGTCACGTACACATTATGCATCGGGCTGTAAGCCTTATAAAACAACGAATCTATAAAGATTCGATTCCTGACGGGGACACGGCGTGAAAACACGGGCTGAGAGAATGGGAGAGGAAGATATAATAGCAATATTTACCATAAATAATGGGTTAAATCCGCTTTGCAGGTGATGTCAATTAGGTGGCATACGCGTATTGGGTCGGGTTTAACGGTGGCGATTTAAACTGTTGGAAATCAATGGTTTGTATTTTTTTTGAGAAACAACAAAAAATGGTTGTCTGGTAAGGGGTCTCTGTGTTCAAATACAAAGATAATCTTTAGATGCAACCAACCCAGACCTGCAAACAAGTAAAGAAAGTGGCAGCCTTAAGTCTTTCCAAGAAGACACGTGGCTCCGCATGCCTGCATTTTTGACCGCAGCGACTCGGGATATTTCCAATTTTATTATATGAAGACATTACGCCAATATCGCACGCTTCTCGGCTGGTTCATGACGTGCCTCATGACGCTCTGGCTCCCCATGCAGTCCTCTCGCGGGGCGACGTTGTATTGGGACTTGGACGCGACAGGTTCGAATAACAGCCTCACAGGAACGAGCCTGCTAGGGGGCAGTGGCATCTGGGACAACGGCGTTACGGGCGAATGGTGGAACGGTTCCTCCATAGTGAACACGACCTGGAACAATTCGAACAATGATACGGCTGTCTTTTGGGGTGCCGCAGGCGTGGTCAATTTGAGTTCGGGCATCACCGTTGGCGGCCTGCAGTTTAATACCAGTGGTTACACTCTCTCTGACAGCACGCTGACCTTTGGCGCCACTGGCACCAACAACATCGTGCTGGATGGCGGTGCTGGTGCGACAGCCATCGGGGCTGCGGTGACCGCAACCATCAACTCGACGCTCGCAAGTGTGTCTGGGGCCAATGTGAATGTGAACGGGGGGGCCTATTCCGGCATCATCGCTGGTACGTTGAATCTTGTCGGAAGCGGAGCGGGCTTCATCGGCGGACTTACGATTGGTAACAACATCACGGTTGGACTTTCGGCTCCGGTCATTACAACCGCTGGCAATCTTCCGTCCACGGCTCTGTCCAACATCTCCTCGCTCACGCTTGGTGGTGGCAGCGCGGCGCTTACGATCACCAATACGGTGACAGACGTGGGTTTGACGAGGATCAATGCGTCGGCGGGGATCACCAGCAACGGCGGGACAATCAACTACACCAACACGGCTGGTGCGATCAATTACGCGATGTCGTTGGGTGCGCTCAACGCAGCTTCGGGCCAGACGGTGATCGCCTCAACGAACGCGACCAATTCTGGCAGCACCGAGGTGTTAACCTTTGCAAGCCTTGGTCATACAGGGACCGGTACGCTGGCATTGGTTGGCGGTGGTGCCTTGAACACCACAACCAATCAGATGAAGGTTACTGGTGCCACCGCAACAACGGCGGGACAGATCATCGGGCCGTGGTTGACCGTCGGCACAGCTGCAGGAACTCAAAACGATTATGCGGTTTACAATGCCAGCGGTCAGGTGCTGGGAGCTGGAACGCTTACCACGCTCCCAGCAACGGGCGCGACCTCCACGACGGCATATCAGCTGGCTGCTGCGCTGACGACCACGGCCACGGAAACCATCAGTGCATTGAAATACACCGGTGTTGCGGCATCGCTGACCATCGGCGCAGGCTTAACCCTGAATACTGGCGGCGTGCTCAATGCAGGTACAGGTGTCCTGACGATCACCGGCGGTACCGCGCTGAGCACTGGCAGTGGCGGCAATCTTTATCTCAACACTGGAGTTGGGCAGGGTATCACGGTTGCCAGTCCGATCCTTGATGGCGGCGGCGCTGTGACTCTTGTCATATCGGGGCCAAACACTGTTACCCTGACTGGGGCAAACGCTTTCACCGGCGGTATCGTGCTGAACTCAGGCACCCTGAGCTACAACTCCGTGGCTGGCCCGGGTCCCTTGGGGGCTGCCAGCAACACGATCACCTTCAATGGCAATGCGACCATGACTGGAACTGTGGCCGGCACCGTCGCTTCGACGCATGCAATCAACCTTAACAACGGTGCCATCGCCACCTTTGCCAATGCTGCCATCGCTATGAACTATGCTGGCAACATCTCCGGCACGGGCGGCATCTTGGTGAACAACACCAACGGCACGGCGACCACCTTCAGTGGCACGAATACATTCTCCGGGCCGGTTCAGATCAGCGGCGGCACGCTTGCTGCGCCAGCTGCGACAGCTCTTCCCAGCAACAGTGCAGTGAACTTCCTTAACACGGCAGGTGTGACGCTCAACTTGAGCAACGCGGGTCCGGTCACCTACACAGTGGGTTCGATCTCGGGCGGCGGCACCGCTGGCGGCACGATCACCTTGGGGGCCAACACCCTTTCCGTGGGCGGCAATGGTGAAAGCAAACATGGTGACCGGCATCGAGCGCCCGGCACCGTTAATATCCGCAATCGTCTTGATGCCCATGCGGTTCGCCAATGCGCCGGCGCACATGAAGAGCGTGATCTTGGCTGTGACTGTTGCCACTGGCACAACGGTCAACTTCATCGGGAGTTCCTACACCGGCGGCACAACCGTTAGCGGTGGCTTCATCAATGCTGCTAACGTGACTGCCTTTGGAGTTACGGGGGGAATTACCCTCGACGGTGGCGGCGTCCAGTACGGTCCCAACATCAGCATTGCGTCGCTCGACCTGTCTTCCCGCGCGATCACTTTTGGCGTTGGCGGAGCCAGCTTCGACACCAATGGCAATTCGGCGATCCTCGCCAATGATATTGGTAATGCAGGTGATGGCGGACTGACCAAGTATGGATATGGCACGTTATTCCTCCAGGGAAGCAACACCTACGCTGGAGCGACCATCATCAACGGCGGTGCCTTGAACATCTCCAACGGCAACGCCCTCGGGGTGGGATCTGCGGGAGTCACCGTGAATGTGGGGGCGCTGGTGCTGCAGGGCGGGAATAACTTTGGCACTCAATCGCTCACCCTGAATGGCTCTGGCTTCTCTGCAGGGCAAAGCGGTGCATTGGTCAATGCCGGTGGTTCGAATGTTTACGACGGCTTGATCACCCTCGGCTCATCCGCCACCATCACCGTGGATTCGGGCGATCTGAGTCTCACCAATTCGGGAGTGCTTGGTGGTCTGGGCACACTGACCCTCACTGGCGCGGGAAGTGGAATTCTCGGCGCGAGCATCGGAATCTCGGGCGGTGTAAACGTTACCGGCAGCGGCTCCTGGCTCCTTGCTGGAGACAGCAGCACCTACACCGGTGGTACTTTGGTGGGTGCGGGAAGCACCTTGATTTTTCTCGGCGGCGCACTGGGCAGCACCTCGGGAACGACCCTCGCCGGCGGCACCCTCCAAATGTATGACGGCAGTGGCAGCCAGAACATTGGCAATCTCGGTTTGAGTGCCGGTGTGAACACCATCATTGTGGGTGCAGGAGATGCCATGTCCTTTGGCAGCACCATCAGCCGCACCGCCGGCTCGACTGTCTTGTTCAACACCTCCTCCGGAGGAACCATCTCGACGAGTGCCGCAGGTACGGGTGCCAACAAGGTGCTCGGTTACGCCTTGGTAACCAACGGGACGACGTTGGGCCTAGCCTCCATCAACGGCCTTGGCAATTTGGTCGCGCTGACCAGCGGCTACACAACTCTTGCCAACAACAGCAACAATGGCACCCTCGATTTCACGACCAATGGCATGCTCTCCAACGCGCTGGCTTGGAACAACGGTGTCACAGACGTCAGTGCGGACTCGCTGACCTTTGACACCACAGGTGCCAGCGCAAACCAGTCCGTAGCTCTGAACGGCATCCTCTCGCTCTCCAGTGGTGCGCTCGTGGTCGGTGCCGCCAACGCAAACACTTCGCTGCTTTCCGGCGGGCAGGTGGGTGCTACGAATTCGGAAGTCATCGTCCATCAGTTCGCCGCTTCTGGCAATGCGGCAGCATTTACCATTTCAAGCCTCCTCAGCGGCGGCACCGGCAGTTATTTGCAGGACGGCACCGGCACCGTGATCCTTGCGGGTGCAAACAGCTACACGGGTGCCACAACGATTAATGGCGGCACCCTGAAGGCAGGCGTTGCCTCACAGGTCACCTTCGGCACCTTCAGCAACAACACCTTTCAGGGCTTCCTTCAGTCCAGCGGTGCCTTTGGTCTTGGCTCCGCCGTCAGCATTGCCTCCGGTGCGACGCTTGATCTCAACGGTTTCAACACCACCATTGGCGCGCTTTCGGGATCTGGAAACTTGATGTTGACCAACGGTGCCACACTCACAGTCGGCGGCTACAACCAGGCGGGCAACATTTCAGGGGCTCAACTGCACACCACCTTCAGTGGTCTGATCAGCGGCACCGGCAATCTGGTGCTTACCGGCAGTGGCACCCTCGCACTGACCAATGCCAGCAACAGCTTCAGCGGCTCGGTCAACATCAATTCCGGCACCCTGGAAATCAGCAGCATGGGCCAGCTCGGTACAGGCACCGGGCAGATTTCAGTGAATGGCAGCGCCAGCACGGTGGGTCTTCCTGGTGGCACATTGGCTGTGCAGGGCGGTTCTTCAGGCCTGACGTTCAATCGCAACCTGACGATCGCCGGCCGTGGGCCGAACACCGTGGGCGCAGCCCTTCTCAGCATTGGAGCCAATACTTTCAGTGGTACTTTCACCGCAGGAGTGGTGGCCACCGGTGAGGCTCGCGTCGCTTTTGAAGGTGGCAACAACACCCTTTCCGGCTCGGTATTCATCGCCCCAGTGGCCGCTGGGAACAACCTGACAATCTACGGCGACACAAACGTCACCATTTCCGGTCTGCTCACCGGGGGGGTCTCGGGCCAGACAGGCTTTATTAAAAGCGGCTCAGCTCTGGCAAATTCGGTCACCCTCAGCAACCCCAACAACAATTACCTGGGCAATTTTCGTCTGGATTCCGGCACGCTGCGCGTCTTCAATGGTGGTGCGTTGGGCGTTGGGACAGATGCAAACACGATCCGCTTCAACAACGGTACTTTGGAAGTGCGCACTGAGGCTCCCACGAGCTTCAGTACACGCAATGTCAGCCTGCCTGACAACAACGGCACTATTTTTGTTGACCGCGGAATCGGCGGCACCGGCCTGGGCACTCAGCAGATTTCATCCGCCGGCGTGCTGAGCTTCGCCAGTTCCAGCGGAAATGTCACCTTCCAGAACCTGGCCATGACAGCGGCTGCTGCCAGAACCTTAACGCTCTCAGGTCGTAATGGTTACGGGGCATCTTTCAGCGCATTGAACGGATCTACGGGTAACGTCACCGTTGGCAATGAAGTCTTCACCAATAGCAGCAACGGCCTTCTGATCATCAATTCCTCGGTCAGCTTGGGAGACGGCACCTCCCGCACACTCACGATTAATGGCAACAGCGACACCATTTTGAATGGGTTTTTCATCAGCGCCGGTGCTGGCGACCACTTTCTTACCAAGTCGGGCCAGGGCTATCTGCTAATGAATGGCACCAATACTACGGCGGTATCCAACAGCTCCTTTAGCGGCGGTACAAACATCACCGGCGGCACTCTGGCGGTGACCAATATTAAGACCTTGCTCAACCAGAACACCACCGCCACCACCGGTAGCAACAATGCGTTGAACCTCAACGCCGGTGCTCTCAGCTACCTCGGTGCCAACACCACCGGTGCGGGTGAAACAACCCCACTTGTCATCAATCTCACCGGCACGACGGGTGTGGGCATCATTCTGGCCAACCAGACCGGCACATCGCCTTCGGCGTTGATCTTCCAAAATGCGATCGGTGCGGGTGGTGCGGGAGCGAAGACCTTGTTCCTCGGTGGTTCCACCGCTTCATCGATCATCAACCAGATTCAGGGTGTCATTCAGAACAATTCGGGCACCAACACCACCAGTCTGGCCAAGGTGGGATCTGACACTTGGCTCTACGCCCCTGCGGCAGGCAGCTACACCTCTGCAAGCTCGGGAGTGACCGTCACGGGTCTCGGAGCGGCCAATACGAACACGATCCAGGTCAGCAGTGCGGCAGGATTGGCGATCGGCCAGGTGGTGACCGCAGGTGGTACCAATGTTCCCACGGGTGGTGTCATCACCAACATCAATGGCACCACCATCACGTTGAGCAGCAACATTGCGACCGCCATAGCTGCCGGTGCTACGATCACCTTTGGTGCCTCCACCAACTTTACTGGTTCGGTGACCGTCGGCGGTGGCACCTTGCAGGTGCAGCCAACGGCCACCAGCGGTACCAGCGGGGGCAACCTCTTCACCACGGCGCAGACTTTGATTTTCAACACCGATGCGCTGACCCTCAATGGGTATGCGGGCGGCACCTTTGAATTGATGAATCCATCCGCGACACTGACGGCGAATCTCACGCAAACGATGGGGCTGCTGCAGTTGTCCGCAGGTGCTGGCAGAGTGCAGGTGGATGCAGGCAACAGCACGTTCTCGAACATCCTCAGCTTCAATGGTTACACCACGCGCACCGCAGGTGCGGTGGCAAACTTTGCGCCAGCGGCGACCTTGGCGGGCATTCAGTTTGCCACGCTGCCCACGGCCATCTCCAGCGGCGTGTTGAGCGGAGTTTACTTCACCAATCCAACGACTGGTGCGATTGATTTTGCGGGCACAGCAGCGATCAACACGAACATCGCCGCCTTGGGTTCGCCTACAGGGGCTTTGCTTGCCACGGGATCCGTTGGTACTGGCAATTACAGCGTCAGCGGCGGGGGGACATTTTCGACTACTGGTGCCAATGTTGCTAACACCATTAGGATCAGTGGGGGTTCAAGCCTCAGCCTGGGTGCCAACCTGACAATTACTTCCACTAGTGCGACGGTTATGGGGGGCATTTTGCAGGACAATGCGGGGGGGGCGTCCACCATCAGTTCGACGGGTGCTTTCACCATCGCACCGGTAACTGCCAACCAGGAGTTGTTCATTATTACCGGCGGCACAGGGACAATCGCCGCCACTCCATTGCTGACCACCAAGACGCTAACCATCTCTTCGGTTCTTGCGGCGGGTACGGGGCCGGTGACCAAGGCGGGCGATGGCACCCTGGTGCTGAGCGGCCAGAACACCTTTACGGGTGCTTTGACGATCGACGAAGGTGTCCTCCGTGCTTCGGGGACAAACACTCAGACTCTGGGCGCACCTGCTGCCGCAACGGTTGATGCTCTGCGTCAGAATGCCTACCTTGACGTGAATGGCGCTGGTGCCACCACGGCTCCCTATACTAATGGCACCTCCCTGCGGACACTGATTGCCGCACCCATCAATGGCGCGGGTTTCATCACCTCAACGGCGTCCGGAACCCAGGCCATTCAGCTTGGCACCAGTGCCAGTACCGGCAGTGCTGTGTTTTCCGGCATCATTTCGGACGGTTCTGGCACCATGTCGGTGATTCGTAACGGTGCTTCCGGTTCGCAGGCTCTCAGCGGTCTGAATACCTACACAGGTGCCACCATTCTCAGTGGCGGGGCCACCTTGCAGGTCACCAGTCTGGCGAATGGCGGCACCGCCAGCTCCATCGGTCAGTCCAGCAACAGCGCCGCCAACCTGGTCTTCAACGGCGGCACCCTGCAATACACCGGTGCGACCGCTACCATCTATCAGGTGACACAGACACCGAGCGTGAGCATTGACCGACTTTTCACATTGGCTAGCAACGGCACCATTGATTCCTCTGGCACCTACGGCAACCAGCAGGTGGGCACTGGGACGCAGAACAACGCGGCACTGATCTTTAATAATACCGGAGCTGTTGTATTCGCCAACAATGGAGCCAAAACGCTCACCCTCACCGGCACCTCTGTCGGAGATAATGAGATCGATTTGCTGCTGCAGAACAACACTGACCTCACCACACTTTCTTTGACTAAAGCGGGCGGCAGCCTTTGGATTCTCGGCAACACCAACACTTATTCCGGTGCCACTACAATCACCCAGGGCATGCTGCGCGCCCAGGATGGCATCAATCTGCCGAGCACCAGCAACCTTGTCTTTAACTCTGCCACCTCGGCCAATAACAACGATGGTGTGCTGGAAATGACCGGCACCTTCTCACGTGCCATCGGCGCTTCTGCCGGCCAGGTGCAGTGGAATCCCAACCTCAGTGGTGGTTTTGCAGCGAGCACGGCAGCGTTGGTGGTCAATTTTGGTGGGGCAGGTGCACAGGTTCGCTTTGGAGCTGGCGGTATTGGCAATGGCACCGGTACACTGATTCTGAACTCGATCACGGCGCAGTCGGATGTAACGATTTTCAATCCGATTGATCTTAGCGGCGGCGTGCGCACGGTGGAAGTGCAGGACAACTCAAGCTCCAACTATGACTTTGCCACGCTCGCGGGTGTCATCAGCGGCAGCGCAGGCAGCGGCCTGACCAAAACAGGTGGCGGCACGCTCTACATCACTGGAGCCAACAGTTATATGGGGAATACGAACCTGACCAACGGCAGCACCTTCGTGTCCAGCATTGGCGGCTGATCAACATCTACGAGTGCTTTTGGTGCAGGCAATGGCACTCTCAACCTCGGCAGCGGCGGCAATACCGTGGCGCTGTTTTACACCGGCTCTGGTGAGACCTCCAACCGCCAGATCAATATTAACGGGACGGCGCAGACGGTGAGGATCGCGGCCGAAGGCAGCGGTGCCCTCGTCCTGACCAACTTGACCAACGTCTCCACCGGACGTGCCGTGCTGGATCTGCGCGGCTTTAGCAACGATGCCAACATGATCACCTCGACGATCAACGACAGTGGCGGTGCGCTTCAGATTTCCAAAAACGACGGTGGCACCTGGCTGCTGACTGGCAATAACACCTACTCAGGTGGTACGCAGATCAACAGTGGTTTCCTCGGCTTGGCCAATACGGCAGGGGCCTCCGGAACCTCTTCATCCATTGGTGTGACGGGTCCCACTGGCCTGGCGGGCGGTGCCAATAACCTCACCACCATCACGCTCGGTTCCGGCACAACGGCCGGTTTGAACGTGGGCATGAATGTAAGCGGCGCTGGCTTGTCTTATGGAGACAGGGTGGCCTCCATTATTGATGCAACGCATTTCACGATTGTTGACGCAAACAATACCGCTACCGCGCGCACCACGCCAAATGCAGGATCGACCTACACGAGTCTCTACTTTGGCTCCCTGCTGTTCAGCAATGGCGGCATCTATTCGACCAATGGTCCGCTGACTATTAATCAGCCAATGGGCATCCAAGCCAACGCTGCTGCGGTATTCGCTGGCCCTAGCGACATCACGCTTAATGGCATCATCAACGGCTTCACGAGCAACCCGTGGAACATCACCAACACCATTGGCTCCGACACCGCACCTGGAACACTGACCATCAACAGTCAGTTGCAGAGCTTTGAAACCACTACTGCGCGCAATTACAGCCTTTTGGGCACAGGCAACACCATTTTCAATGGCTCAGTCACCAGCGCCAACGCAGCGACTGGTATCACTGTAAACCTGCTCAACAATCTGACCTGGAACCCCACCACGAATACGAGCAGTCTGAGCAGCACGGTTTCCGGCGGCACAACAGTGACTGTTTCGAGCACTGCCGGTCTCTACCAGGGCATGCTGGTGACGGGTACGGGCATCCCGGCCAACACGACTATCTCCGCCATCACCAGCGGGACGACCTTCACGCTTTCTCAGGCGGCGACCAATGGTACCAACTCCCTGAGCTACCAGCAGAACTTCACCAATGGCTTCCTTTTGAATGCAGGTAATGTTACGAACACACGGCAGTCATCGGTTACCTTCGGAACCGGCGCGCTGACCTTCCCGGCTGGCACGCTGCAGTCCACCGTTGACCTGAGCAGTGCTTCCGGCAATGCATTGCTGTCCGGTCTGCAGCTCAGCAGCGTCTATGGAGTCTTTTCAGGGACGAGTTCGTTTGAGTTCAGAGGCAACGCAACGCTGGGCTACAGCCTGCAGAACAATGGCGGCAACCGCGCCGTTTATAACAACCTCAGCGGCGGTGCCGCACTGACATTCAGCACGCAGCCAGTGAACCTGTCTGAAAGCGCTAGCACGCTGCGTGTCCTGACTTTGGAAGGGCCCGGGACCACGAACATCAGCAGCGTCATCCAAAACTTCAACACCACGGGCGGCAACAGCGGCTTCACCTACAGTGGTACGGGGGCATTGAACCTGACAGCGAACAACACTTTCACCGGTGCCGCCACTCTCAATGGAGGGACGACCACGCTGAGTGGGGCGAATGGCGCGTTTGGTTACATCACGACGCTCACCACCACTGCTGCCAACACCAATACGACCACGCTTAATATTCCCACCGGGACTATAACCCAGACGGGATTTGCGGTCACTGGTCCTGGCATCGGGCCTGGTATCACCATTTCAACGCTGGGCGGAGGCACCGCGACGCTCTCCGCAGCGGCAACTGTGGCCAGCGGTGTCACAGTTTATGTCGGTGGTGCGAGCAGTATCGTGGTGGGCAACAACGCCACTCTGACACTGAACAACACTGCTGCGGCAGGTGGCAACTTCACTGGCGGCGGTGGCGGTCGTCTTGGCAACCATCCGGTGACCTTGAACGGCGGCACTTTGAACCTGCAGGGCAACGCTAGCACGGCCACCACAGAAGGCTCCGCAGGCCAGGCCGGTTCGCTGACACTGAACGGCGGCCAGAGTGTGATCAATCTTGTGAACAATGGTGCCAACGTGGCGCTGAACTTCAATACACTGACTCTGAATGGCGGCAGCACGTTGAACCTGACGGGCGGCGTGGGTGTTTCCTCCAACCAATTGAACATTGGCGTGGCCAAAGCCACCACGGCGGCGACGACAACCACGACGGTGACCGTTGCCAGCACTGCGGGCCTGGTGGCTGGGCAGGCAGTGATCGGTGCGAATCTTGCCCCGAACACGACGATTGCGAGCATCACCAACGGGACGCAGCTCGTCCTGAGCACGACACCGCTCGGCGCTGGCATCACCAGTGGCCAGTCCATCACCTTCGGCCTGCCGGAGACCAACAACCTCTCGATTCTTCCGCGCGTCACAGTGGGTGGTACAGACTTTGCCACCACAGGTGCAAACGGCCTCCAAGCCTTTACCGGCTATGTGGGTTCTGGAGCGGACCTGAACTCGACTGTCACCGGCCTCACGGTCACGGGCATCACCACCACAGCCAGCACCACTGTGACCGGGGTCAGCACGACGAATATGGTGGTCGGTCAGACCGTTGTGGGCACCAACATCCCCCAGGGTGCCACCGTCGCCTCCATCACAGGCCCGACGACTTTTGTGCTCTCCTCGGCGGCAACGGCCGGCAGCGGCACGATTGGGCTGGGTTTTGCCACGGCCAACACACTGCTCGCCGACAACACGACCACCACTTCAAACTTCCTCAACACGACCAGCACAATCAATGCGCTGAAGATCACTGACAACGGCACCACGGCCGTCACGGTGGGCGGGTTGTCCAACAGTTACCAGCAGCTTGTCGTAGCCAGTGGTGGCATCTTGGTGACAGGGACAGCCGCTTCAGGCGATACTCTGAGCGTGCCGCGCCTGTCGTTCGGCACCGCAGCGACTGAAGGTATCATTCAGGTCAACACTGGCAGCACCTTGAATCTGAACAGCATCATCCTCTCCTCGCAGACAGGTGGAGTGACGAAGGGCCTCGGCGGCAACCTGAACATCAACAAATCGCAGTATTATACTGGCAATACCACCCTCAACGGCGGAACGACCACGCTCAACGGCAACATCCTACTGCCTGGGACCAGCACGGTGCTGAACACACTCTTTCAAAACCAGGGGTTGATTGTGAACAATGGTGCAACACTCGACCTTAATGGCAGCACGCAGTGGGTCAGTGCATTGCAGAGCACTGGTCAGACTTTGCCCGGACAAGGTGGTACGGTGACTTCAACCGTCAGTGGTGCCAACCTCATTGCAGGTACCAATGCGGCCTTTGCAGGGACCATCAGTGGCACTGGACTGAATTTCACCAAGATCGGCAACACGACGATGACCTTTGAGCAGGCGCAGACTTACACCGGAGCGACGAACATCCTCGGCGGCACATTCACCCTGCGTGACAGTGCGACGCTGCTGAACACCTCCGCCATCAACATCAATTATGCCACGCTGACGATTGATAATAATGCCAATCTGGCAACGGATATGGGAGATCGTGTCAGCGACACCGCTACGATCACCTTGAACGGCGGTTTCCTCAACTTCAACGGACGGACCAATTCCAACAGCTCGGAAACCGTGGGTGCGGTCATCGCGGCACAGGGTGCGAACAGCATTCAGACGGCCTACAACAATATCGGCAACTACGCCTTGGGCTACCTGACTCTCAGTAGTTTATCCCGGAATAATGGCGCGACAGTTAACTTCATCTCCGGCAACAACGCCACGAACAGCCTGCTGGGCAATGTGGGTGGAATTGCGGGAGACATCTTTGTCACCGGTGGCCTAGCCAACAACAGCACCGGCGCGCTCGGCGCGTGGGCGATTGTGGACAGCAATGACTACGCTGGCTACAATGTATCGCAGGGGGTGGGAGCGGTAGGCACAGCCGGCTATCAGGGCTACGCTGCCGGTTACAGTTCTGGTGGTACACTCTTTGGCTTCGGCACTGACCAAATCACCAATGTACAGGCTCCAATCAATCAGGCGCTGACGCTGTCTTCCGGTGGTGCCAGCACCGGCATGCTGCGCCTGAGCGGCAACACCGGAGTGCAGAATGACATCCTCTTTGCAGGTGCCAATGATGTGCTGAACTTGGTCAATGGCGGCCTGCTGCGTAACAACATCTCTGCCGGCTCCTTGATAGGCAACCAGACCAACGCGGGCATTCTGACCGCTGGCACCGGTGCCGGTGCACCGAGCACAACGGAACTGGTCATCTACAACGCCAACACCACCACAGCGAGCGGCATTGGCACCAGCACGGGTGCCGTAAACGGCTCCACGACGCTGACTCTGAGTGCCGTCACCGCGACGGTAACTCCTGGCATGATTGTGACAGGCACGGGCATTGCCGCCGGCACTTATGTCACTGCGGTGAGCAATGGGACCACCACAGCCACCATCACGTTGAGCAATGGTGCCACCGCCAACGCTAGCGGAGCGACCTATACCTTCACTCCTGGAATTGTGGTAAATTCCTCGATTCGGAATGCCAATACTGCAGGGGGTTATCTCACGGAGTTGGTCAAATCCGGCGCTGGAGCGCTGACCCTGACCAACACCAATACCTACACTGGTGGCACGGTCGTCAATCAGGGCACCCTGAACCTGGCAAGTCTGGGAACGGCGGGTGTGGCGAACAATGTGGTGATTCCCTACTCGATCACGAATCCAAGCATCACACTGAATAACGCCTCCCTGGTGGAACTTCTCAACCAAGGGCAGATCAACAGCTCGAACAGTGTGACCTTGAATGGTAGTTCGAACTTGACGCTTGTTGGCAACAACACGCTCAACAGCCTGACCTTTAATAACAACGGCGGTGTTGCTGCTCCAACCGTGACTCCGGCGGGCGTGCTGACTCTGACTTCCTCCACGCCAGTGACCGTGACCTCCAACAATGCTGCGGTGACACCGATCATCAGCGCCGGCACTGTGGCGCTGGCCGCCGGTGTGGATACCTTTAACATTGGTGCCATCGTGACGCCTGACGGGGCAGCCGCACAGTATACGACGATCTCTCCTTCGCTCAACATCACCTCCGTCATTCAGGACGGCAGCAGTGCCTCGACCCTGCTCAAAACGGGTGCGGGTCTGCTGCAGCTCAGCGGCCAGAATCTCTTCACCGGTGGGGTCAATCTCAACCAGGGCGGCCTTATGATCGGTGCAAACAGCACTCCGATCACCTTCCTGGGCAATGTGGCCAATGCAGTGGTGTCCGGCCCGCTGGGATCCGGCACCTTGAACATCGCTGCGGGCACATACCTCGCCGCGAGCGCTGCTTCCACGCTGAACAACACCTACCAGTTGAACAACGGAGTCAATGGCCTGAATTTCAAGGGGACGTTCAATCTGACGCTCAATGGAACCACCACTCTGAATACCGGAATCACGACAGTCAATGTAGAAGCCCCGCAGATGGTGGCGACTCTCGGCGGTGTGATCAGTGATGGCGGTGGCGCGGGCTCCAGCATCACCAAGACCGGCAACGGCACCCTCGCGTTGACGAATAACAACACGATCACCGGCGGTGCCATTCTGAACGAGGGAACCTTGCTCCTCGGTGGTTTTACCGGCTCCAATGTCTCGCCTCTCGGCACCATCGCCGGTGGCAGCACGCCTACCGTGACGATCAACGGTGGTCTGCTTTCGCTGCAGAACAACGGCGCAGGCAACGGCGGTCTCATCACCTACACCGACCTCACCATCAACATCAATCCATCACTCGCTGTGGCGGGTATTTTCGTGGGGAATAACGGCGCCAATCTCAGCAACACCATCGAGGTGCCAAATCTCACCATCGCTGGCGGGCAGATTCTCAACGTCTCCAATGGCAACAACTACCAGTTGCGTCTGGATTCGGTCAATGATGGCATCGTCGGCTCAGGTGCACCCGTCTTCAATCCGGCCGCCGGCACCACGATTCTTGTGCTTACCTGGACCGGTGACAAGCCGGTCAAGGCGGCCAATGCGGCAGGCTCTCTCATCTTCCCTGACATTGTGACACGGGCCACCAGCACCGCTCTTAACAGCGGGGACACCATCCAGCTCGACAACGGAACTCTCTATCCTGGCGGCTACTATCCGTTGGTCGTGCAGGCTAAGACGATCGCAGCCACTTCTTCGACAACCTATGGTCTGAACTCCGGCGGACTCTCGGGCGCATTCACCAGCCTGGCGGCTTCTACAACCTCAGTTAACAGCACCTCGGTCTCGGGAATCGGCTTCTCCGGTTCCGGTTTCAGGGTGGCGCAGCTGAACGACACGGCTGACGCCAACCGCCCAGCGGCGACATCGGCCTCGTTCGCCAGTTCCATCGGAGCCATTTCTGGTTTCATCAACATCACATCTGCTGGCAACTACACCTTCCGCACAGCGGCTGATGATGGCTCGGTCCTCTACATCGACGGAGTGCCCGTTGTGGGAGATGCCGCCGGTGCCCACGCCCTGACCGAGGCCACCCCCGGCATCATCAACTTGGCCGTCGGCCTGCACTCCATCGTTTACAAGCCGAACAATCAGGCGACTAGCGGTGGTTATCGCGTGGTGTATTCGGGTGCTGACACTGGCAACAGCTTCCAGCCGATCAACAGCAGCAACCTTTATTACGCCAACTCGACACCAACAGCAGGCAATGCCTACAGTGCCGCTGCGATCATCAACAATCCTTACGCTCTTGCCGCCAGCAGCTCGGCGACGATCGACACTTTTGGCACGCAGATCGGTGCGGTGGCCAACAGCCTGAACTTGGGCAACAGCTCGGCGCTCACGGTTGTCAACGGTCCATCTGGCAGCTTCGGCCCAGGTTATTTCGGCATCGCCGGCACCACGACACTCGGCACAGGCGTGGTGGTGAATCCGGGCAACACCGCCACCTCCGCCGCAGGCGTTTTGAATCTGATCGGCAATGTGAGTGACAGCGCCAACGGCTTGATCAAAACCGGCTCCGGCATGCTCATCCTCGGCGGCAGCAACACCAGCACCTTCACCGGTCAGCTCAAAGTTTTGAGCGGTTTTGTGCAGATCAGCAGCATCTGGAATGGCAGCGCTCTGGTCAACAATCCTAATGCCCTCCCAGCCGGAGGCACGATCATCAACAATGGGAACGCCAACTCCACCACTGCTCCCACAGGGGCTTCGGGTGGCACCACGCTCACTCTTGCTGGATCCGACACAACCACCACGCTGAAAATCCAGGTCGGCACCATGGTGTCCGGCACCGGCATTGCCACAGGCACCTATGTTTCGTCGATCTCTGGGGGCGTGCTCACGCTCTCGCAAGCACTGACTGCTGCGGCTTCGGGCACCTATAATTTCTCATCCTCCGGCTCGCTTGACCTCAATGGCCAGACCGGCGTTCTCGGCAATGTGACCATCAATGGCGTGGGTGTTACCGTGCCTTCCTCGGCCCCTGCCGGCCTGCTTGCTGCAGGCTCCAGTGGAGCGCTTTGGAACAGCAGTCCGAATGCTGCCAGCCTCGCAGGGATACTTACCCTGGGTTCCAGCGCTTCGGTGGGCGGTTATGGAGACCTGACCTTGAACGGCATCGCGGTGTCCAGTGGCACGCCCACCCTCACCAAGCAGGGCACGGACACTTTGATCCTCAACGCGGCGAACACCTCCACGTTCAACACCGTAGTGAGTCTTGGCACGCTAAAACTCAACAGCGCGACCGCACTTGGTGCCGCTGCTGACACGCTGACGATCTCCAGTGGCGCTGTGCTTGATCTCAACGGCCAGACTCTTGCCAACACCTATCCGATCACTGTCAGTGGTGCTGGCTATGGTGGCGCGGGTACGATTTCGGGTGTCGGTACGGTCAGTTCGCTGGGAGCCATCATCAACACCTCAAATACCGCAGTTTCAGTGGCGGGTACGATCACGCTGGGGGCGGCCACCAGCATTGGCTCGAATTACGTCAATTCGCTGAGCGGTGGCACTGTGGGCGGCAACATCACCCTCAGCAATGTCATCAGCGGTGCCTTTGCGCTGACCAAGGTGGGTTCGAACACCTTGACGCTTCAAGGCAATGAAACCTTCACCGGCGGCCTGACGATTGCTCAGGGTACGGTCATCGTCAGCGGTGCAAGCGGTCAGTTCCTGAACGCCAGCGGCGGCGGTCAGACGATCAATGCCGGAGCAGTGGTCAGCGGTATCCCGCAAAACACACTGACGCTGGACAACACCAGCAACGCGCTCAGTACGCGCCTCGGTTCGCACACCCTGACTCTGAATGGTGGGTCGTTTAACGTCATCGGCAATGCCTCGACAGCAGTGACTGATACTTTCGGCACTGCGAACCTGAGCTTCGGTGCTGGCTACAATATCATTACGCTCACCAACAACGGTGCCAGTGTGAATATTGGCCTGGGGGCGGCACTTACCCGCACAGCCGGTGCCACGGCATTGATTCGTGGCACGAACTTTGGTGCCACAGTGGGAGCCACTTCCACCAATTTGTCGGGCTGGACGACAGCACCCACAGCCGTGGGTACCACAGGTGATACCTTTGTCGGTGTGGCGACGAATGCAGCAGGCATCATTCCATACCTGATCATTGACACCACTGCGACCGGCTCTGGCACCAGCTTTGCCACTTACAACGCCACGGCGGGAACCACCAACACGAATGGTTTGCAGGCACTTTCCGCCACCAACTATGCTCAAGCCCTCCCTACGGTGGGTACGGCCAACGGTACGAGTGACGTGAACCTGGGCAACTTCACCGGCGGCTTCACCACTCTGACGCTGACGAACGCAGTCGGAGCCCTTCAGTCCACTGGGATCAACTCACTGACCCTCAATGCGGCTCCGGCTAGCGGCAATGCAATCACGATTGCTGGCAACGCAACGCTTTCTATCGACAGCGGCGGCATTCTGGCCACGACCAGTGACACCATTGGTGTGACAGGGAGCGGCAGATTGGGATCCATCAGCAACACGGCCACCCAGGCACGTGAATTTGTGATCTGGACGGCAGGTTCAGGCACCACGCTGACCCTCAATGCGGCCCTCGGGGGGGCCATGACACCGTTCACAGGCGGCCTTACCAAGAGCGGTGCGGGCACCCTGGTTCTCAGTGCGGCGCAGAACAGCTACACCGGCAACACGATCATTGATCTGGGAACGGTGAAACTGGCACCTTCCTCCACGACGACGAATGACATTTTCTACAGGGCTTCCACGGCACCGACGGTTAACACCGCCACCACGACGGTCAACGCCAGCAGTCTGACCGTGAATGCCAGCGCCACGTTGGATCTCAATGGTAACAATCAGGTGTTTGGCAACTTCACCAGTGCTGGCAATCTGCCGGGCACCGGCGGCATCATCACCAATAGCTCGACCACCACCTCTAATTTCACGGTTATCAGTACTGCCACCTCGGACTGGGCGGGACAGATCAACGGCAGCAACACCAACCTGATCAACTTCACCAAGTCTGGCAGCAACATACTGAGCTTCCGTGACCAGAATGGCTACTACGGCACTACCACCGTGCAGGGCAGTGTGCTGAGTCTCATTGACCAGGGCACCGTCGCCAACAGTTCGGAAATCGATGTCTTCAACTCTGTATTGCGCTGGGATGACTCGGGCATCCAGGCCATGACCGGCCGCGTCAACAGCAGCGCAAGCATCGTTCTCGATGGCGGCGCCTTCACCTTCATCAGCCGCAGTGGCACCAATGCTGCGATCTCGCTGGGCAACCTCTACGTGCTTGGCGGTTCCGCGATGGTCAACGTCAACATCGGCAACACCGGGCTGGGCACTGCTTCAGCAACCTTCAACAGCCTGGCACCCATAGCGTTTGGTTCGACATTGACATTTGGCACCTCTGGAACCGCAATCGGTGCTGCCGGGAACGGCAGCCTGGGCGACAATCCGAACGTCTTCTTCACCTCAGGAGCGACGAACACCAATGGCATCCTGGGCGGAGCCTTCACGGTGGTCGGGAATGATGCGAACACGGCGTCCTTCAATGCGGAATTCGCCACTTATGATGGTGCTTCGGCGGGTGGTACCGGGGTGCGCGCCCTGGCTCCCTTCCAGCAGACGACGTCATTCGCGTCCTCGACTGCCAACAGCAATCTGCGCCTTGGTGCCAATGCCTTCGTGAACAGCGGGGGGCAGGAGATCAATTCGCTGACGCTGAATGGTGGCTACGTCAACGTGTTCTTCCAAGGTGCGAATGACACGCTCACCCTTCAGAGCGGCGGTTTGCTGGCCGGCATCGACAACGCCGGACGCAATATCGGGGTGGCGCTGAGCGGCACACTGAACCGTGGCAAACTGACGGCAGATGCCTCGCAGTCGCAGTTGTACATTCACAATGGAGCCAACTTCCTCACCATCCAGTCTGCGATCATTGACAACGGCAATAATATGAGCCTCGTGCTTGATTCCATGAGTCAGAGCGGGCCGACCGTCGTGCTGGCGAATGCAAACACCTACCTTGGGGCGACGTTTGTCAACGGGGTCAATCTCAATCTGGCCAACACCACCGGAGCGGGCAGCGCGATCCTCGGTGATGTCATTCTGACCGGCGGCACGAACAACGGTTTCGACTCGCTGGCACAGTCCGGCGCGACGATGGCCTTGCTGGCGGCCCAGCAGCTTGCGACGACCTCCAACGTCACCGTGCGCAATGGTGCGGCCTGGAACCTCAACGGGTTCAATAGCACGGTCGCCAACCTCACCTTCAACAGCCAGGGTGGTGACAACGGCGGCAACGGCCCGCTGGTCTATACCGGTACGGGTGTGCTCTCGCTCACAGGAGGAATCACCTCGACCAATCTGAGCGATCTGCGTGAAATCCCAGCCATCCTCGGTTTCTTGAATCTGGCTGCCGCAACCACAGTGAGCGTGGACGCCATCTCCACTGGCAATGTCGGTGCCAACAGCCAGATCGGCCTGACCATCAATTCAAACATCCTCAGCTCCGGCACGATCACCATCACTGGTGCCGGTGTGCTTGGGCTGGGTGGTGTGAGCTACGTGGCCAATACGGTGAACTTCGACACCTCCGGAGCAACTCTGGTGCTCGGCCCAAGCTCGAACTACGGGCTGACCAGCATCAACACGACCAATGGCACGCTCGACATGCGCGGCCTGTCCAACCTGCAGGTCCAGAAAGTCACGGGCACAGGCACCATCAAGAATTTCAACACGGCTGCTGCCGGAACGCTGACAGTCGGCGGCTTTGGCACCAACAGCGCGTCGTTTGCCTTCAATGGGGCGCTCACCAGTGACTACAGCTCGGGTGCGCTCAACATCACCAAGATCGGCACTGGCACCATGACGTTAGGCAGCGTCGATAACAGTGGCAACATTCTAGGCACGCTGCTCGTGGGTCAGGGGACCGTGCAGCTTAACGATGCTACCGCGCGTGAAGGTTTTGCGGCTTACACACTCAATGTGGGCGGCACTCTGCTTCTCGACAGCAGCACCAACGTTCTGAGCAACCGTTTGGGAGGGAATGTGAATGCGACATTCGCTCAAACGGGTGCCACACGTTCTCTGACGATGCAGGGTGGTACGCTGGTGTTCACTGGTGGTGCCAGCGCGGTCACCGAAAACATTGGGGTTCTCACCATTCAAAACGGCGGTGGTGTCATTCAGCTCAATGGCGGAATCGGCGGGGTGAATTTGAGCATCACGGCTCTCACCACCACGGGAACCGCAACCAGTGCGTTTTCAAATCAGAACAGCACGGGTACTCTGCTTATTCAGGGGGCGGCCTCTTCGGTGGCGGCCGGCAATGGAACTGTCGGTATCCCGACTGGGAATTTCAACGTTCCCGGCACACAGGGCGGCGGGGCCAACGGCACTTTCACGATGTCGGTGCGTCCAGACATCTTGGTGGACGCCTCTGCTACTGGGACTGGCACCGGCTTTGCCGTGCTGGATTCGGTAAGCAGGGTCATCCGACCGCTCCAGACTGCTGAACTTCTGGGCAGCACGGCACTGAATTCTGCGGCCATCACCGGCAGCACGACCAATGTGGGACTCAGTACGAACACCACTGCGCTTGAAAGTGCCTTGTTCGGCAACGTGACGGCGAATTCCCTGACACTGCTTTCTGGCAGTGGCTTCAGCAACCTGTTCACGACCACCGGCGGCAACTATGGTGCTGGTGGTCTGCTGACGGTGACGCTGAACTCCGGTGGTCTCCTTGCTCTCGGCGGTTCGTTTGGCAGCGGAGTTTCGCTGACGAGCGCGGCTGTCAGCATGGACCTCCATGTGACGCTGGGCAACACGCTGACTCTGACCAATGCAATCGTCAACACCACCGCAGGCATTATTAAGGCAGATGACGGCACGCTGATCTTCGGCGCCCAGCAGTACTTCATCGGTGGTATCGTGATCAACGGTGGCACGCTGGCGGTCGCCACCGGCACTGGTGCCAACACCATCCTGGTCAATCCGACTGGCACCGTGCCGACCGTCAATGCACTGGCCATGAACGGTGCTTCGGGCGTTTTTGAACTCAATGGCAACAATCAGGCTGTGGGCTCGATCAGCAGCATCAATCAACTGCCCAACCTGGGTGGCACCATTCAGAACAGCGGCAGCCTCGCGACTCTGACGACTGTCGGCGCCTCCTCGACATTCGGCGGCCAGATCAATGGTGCGATCAATTTGATCCAGGCCGGAACGGCCGCTGCGTCCACACTGACACTCACCGGCACCAGCGCCTACTCAGGCAGCACGCTCATCATGAGCGGGCTTATCCTCAAGGACGCTGGCCAGCTCAGCGGCACCAGCGGTGTGACAGTCAACTACTCCGCACTGACGCAGGACAACACTGGTCTGGCGGTTCTCTCCAGCCGCATCCCGGGTGGTGCGACGCTCAACGGCGGCTCCCTGATTTTCAAATCCTTGCAGGGGAATGACAGCTTCACGGTCGGTGCGATCACGCCGAGCTTCAGTGCGAACACCATCACGGTAACCCCGATCAACAACAGCGCCACCGGCACGGGCAGCACACAGCTGACCATCGCCAGCCTCGGTGCCGCCACCAACAACGCCACGATCAACTTCAGCGTCGGCTCCGGCACGCTCGGCGCACCGCTTACGGGCATTACCGGCATTACCGGGGCTAGTTCCGGCTCCAACACTCAGATGTACCTCACGTCGGCTCCGACACTGACGAACGGCATCATCGGACCATGGGCCATTGTCAACGGCGCAGATTTCGCGACCTACCTCGCTCCTGGCTCCACTGCAGCTCTGGCCTCAGGTGCAGCGGGCATCGGTGCATTGGGATTGACTGTGAACTCGGTCGTCGCGCAGCAGACCAATGGCAGCAATGTCATCAATGTGCTTTCGACCGCGCCTTTCTACATCGGCGAAATCATCAATGGCCTCAGCGGCCTGACGAATCCGACGATCATCGCCATCAATTCGGCGGCCAACACCATCACGGTCAGTGGCAACTCCACCGCATCCGGCTCGGTCACCATTACCTCCAGCCCCTTCGGCAACTATTCGGCCAATGCGCTGACTGCAGGTGTGCTGGCCGATAACATCACCGTTGCCGCCAGCGTTGGCGCAGTGACCAGCCGGACCATCAATTCCCTGAGGATCAACACCGCTGCTGCAACCACGACGATGAACACTCTGGGAGACACTCTCACCATCGGTTCTGGTGGCCTGCTGCAAAATTTCGCGGGTGTTGTCAACACTGGTGGTCTTCTTTCGGCTGGCACGACACTCAATACTGCCGCCACTCTCTACGACTACGCCAACGCCACGGCAACGATCAGCAGTTCCATCACCAACAACAGCTTGAATGGTGTGCTGACCTTTGTGAAGTCCGGCAGCAGCACCACAACGCTCAACGTCCTGCCCACGGTATGGACCACTTCGACCACGTCGGCTTCCAACACAGTCACCGTTTCCAGCACTGCCGGGCTGGCAATCGGCCAGATCGTCAGCGCCGGCCTCGGCCAGACGTCGGGAGCGATCATCACGGGCATCACCGATGCGACCCGCTATACCATCAGCGCCAATGTAGGAACCGGTAGCGCCACCGCTGCGGGCACCACATTTGGCCTGCCGACCTCGCAGGTGCTCAACCTTACCACCACTTCTGCCAGCAATACCATCACGGTTCCAGCAGGCACCATCCTCTATCCAGGCATGACGGTCACTGTGCCGGCTGGCAACTCGGCGGTTATCCCGGCGAACACTACCGTCTTGAGTGTTTCCGGAAACACCGTCACGCTTTCCGCCGCAGTCACCACCGGAGCGGCGGGCCCGCTGCTCTTCTCGGCCGTTGGCGCGCAGACCGTCGCGGTGACCAACACCTCGGGCACGAATACACTGACGCTGGCAACGGCGACAGGTTTGAATGTCGGCCAGCTGGTGACGGGCACCGGCGTGGCGGCGAACACCTTCATCACGGGCATTGCTGGCAATAGCGTGACTCTTTCGGCCAACACAACGGCCGGTGTGACCAGCGCTGTCTTCAGTGCCATCGGCAACGTCTCACAGATCACCAGCCTGACCAGTGGCAGCAGCACGGCCGTAGTGCCGACCAGCCTGGGCCTTGTCGTCGGTCAGCCGGTGCAGGGGGCGGGCATCCCGCAGGGGACGACGGTCGCATCCATCATTGATGCCACTCACATCACGCTTTCCACGAATGCCACCGCCACCACGACCGGCAATGCCTATTACGGCCTGCAACCTCTGGGCGTGACTGTCTCTGGTACTGCATTGACTGCTACCAGCACCACGGTGACTGTGCCCAGCACGGTCGGTCTGGCCGCCGGTCAGAGCGTGAATGGCGTGGGTATCGCCCCCGGGACGACGATTGCCAGCATCACGGACAGCACACACTTCGTGCTCTCCACTGCTGCCGGAAATACGGTGAGCTCCGCTCCGATCACCATCGGTGCAGCACTCAACCCAACCGCAGACACCATCATCGGTCTGGCTGCCACCACCACCGCCAATTCCGCGACCGTCACGGTCGCCAGCACGAATGGTCTTTATGTCGGCATGCCCGTCACCGGCAATTCCAAGATTCCTGCCAACGAGTTCATTACCGCAATCACCAGTGCCACGACCTTTACGATTACCACAGGAACGGGAGTGACTGCTGGAACCAGCCTCGCCACCAACATCGGCGCACCAGCAATCGGAGGTTATTCCAACCAATACACCGGCCAGACGGTGGTTGATCAGGGCACGCTCACCCTCGGCGGCGCACTCGGCAGCATTCAGGTGCCCGGTGACCTGCTGCTCAACGGTGGCAACGTGACCGAAACCACCAATGCCGGCCAGATCGCCTCGACGAGCAATGTGACCATCAACGGCTTTGGCACCCTGACCTTGGTGGGCAGCAACACCCTGGCAACGCTGACCTTCAACGGCACCGGTGGATCTGCGACTCCGACCGTCACTGGTGCGGCAGGCAATGTGCTGGTGCTTACCGGCACGACCAACGCCATCACCTCCACCAACGACAATCTGGGCTTCACCCCGACGATCTCGACGCTCACATTGGAGCTTAACGGCGCGAACCGCACGATCACCACATCCGGCGCCTCTCCGGATGATCTCATCATCAGTGCACCGATCGTGAACACCATGGGTGGCACCACGCTTGGCGGACTCATCAAGGAAGGCAGCGGCTCGCTCATCCTCTCTAACACGACGAGCACCTTCAACGGCGGCCTCCAATTGAACAATGGCTCCCTCATTTTCGCTGTAGCCAGCACGCAGGCAAATGGGGTGGTGACAGCAGGCCCGATGGGTATCGGCACCCTCACCATTGGCGATGGCACCACACTGCTGACGGACGGCACGACGCGCATCGTCGCCAACGCAGTAACAGTGAACGGCAACTTCACGTTCGGTGGCGGTGTGTCCGGCAACAACCTGGCCTTGGGTGGTTCCGTCATTCTGGGCAGCACCACACGCAGTGTGACCGTGGCTAATCCAGCAGTGACCGGCACGCTCGGCGGCACGCTTGGCGGTGTCACAGCCACAGGCGGTGCAGGTCTGACCAAGCTCGGTGCAGGCATCCTGAGCCTTGGCAGCGCAGGGAACAACTGGACCGGAGCGACCACCGTCAGCGCCGGTGTGCTTCAATTCGGGGCCACTCAGGTGCTCGCCAGTTCTGCCTTCATTGTGGCGGCAGGTGCTGAACTCAACATCAACGCCGTCGCAGGAAACATCATCGGTTCGCTTGCTGGTGACACCACCATGACGGGTGGTCTGGTGACCAACAGTGGCGCGGCACAGACCCTCACCCTAGGGGCGGATGGCAGCAGCACCACCTTTGCGGGTGCTTTCACAGCAGCGACGGCGGTGAACCTAGCCCTTACGAAGATCGGTGCAGGCACCATGACGCTGACGGGTGGCCTGAGCAATGCCACGGGTGCCCTGATCCTCAACCAGGGTGCAATCACCCTCAGCGGCAATGGCGCAGTGCTCTTTGGCAGCGCTACGGCAGACACACTCAATTCGGGCGGAACGCTGAACCTCGACAACAGCGGGACGGCTTTGAACAACCGCCTCAGCACGGGTGGCGGCGGCGCTACGGTGGCCCGCGGCATGACGATCAACGGCGGCACGTTGACCCTTAACGGTGGCAGCACGGCGGTCACTGAAACGCTCTCAGGCACGTTCACCGTTGGCAATGGCGGCGGCACCATCAAGCTCACTGGCACTGGTGGTCAGGGCACCACTCTCAGCATCGGCATCTTGGCGGCGCAGGCGCAGGGAGGTGGCCTCCTCCTTGCTGGCGACAACCTCGCTACTGCCGCTGGTGCTGGCAATGCCACAGTGTCGGTCACTACATTCAATACGCTCACTGGTCAGGGCACAGGGGCCAACGGTACCACCACGATGGCCATCCGTTCGGACATTATTGCAGACAACAGCGCCACAGGCACTGGCACGGGCTTCCTCGTCAAGGATTCCGTCAACACCAACACCCTGCGTCCGATGACCACCGCAGAGCTTGCCACCACGCTCAGCAGCAGTCTGACCACCAACTTTGGCAACTTCAGTGCGGCGCAGACTTATAGCAGCGCCACTTCGCTGAACAGCCTCACGCTCAACACCACTTCCGGCATCAATGCCACCGGTGGCGGCCAGGCCATCCAGGGCTCGACCGTGCAGCGTTACACCAGCGGTGCCATCCTTGACGCCTTGACCATCAATACCGGTGGTATCCTGGCGACGGCCAACAGCACACTGAACGTGGGGTCCATCGCCACCACAGGCAATGCTCAGTTTGAAATCCACGTCACCGGCACTTCCACGCTGAACGTCAATGGCTTCCTGCTGGGTACCACCGGTGGGCTGACCAAGAACGATGGTGGCACACTGAGCCTCAACAATGCGGAATACTACACCGGCACCACCACTGTGAATGCCGGCACCCTGTTCCTGAACAGCGGACTGGCCAATACCATTGTCGTCACTCCGACGGCCACGATCCCGACAGTGCAGGCTCTCGTGGTCAACGGTGGCACGCTTGATCTGAACGGACAGAACCAGGCGGTTGGCACGCTGAGCAACAATGACACTGTCGGCGGCACCGGTGGCACCGTCACCAGCAGCATCACGGCAAACTTCATTAGCAGCACCGGCACCAGCTCGACGTTTGGTGGCATCATCGGTGGTTCCTTGAATTTCTACAAGGAAGGCACAGGCACCCTCACTCTCACCAGTGCAAACAACTATAGCGGCACGACGAACATCCTCGGCGGTGCAGTGACCCTGCAGGACAGCGGCACCCTGGCCAGCACGACGATCAACCTCGGCGGCGCGACGCTGAACCTGACCAACAACGTTCTGGCGAACAACAACAGCCGCATCTCCAGCAGCGCGCTGATCAACCTGAACAACGGCACGTTCGTGCTGACCGGAGCGAACTATGTCTCCACGAACGTCACCATCGGTTCCTCCGGCGCAGGAGTCACTCTTGCCACTGGCGCGAACGCCTTCACTGTCACTGCTCCAGCTCTTGCCACTGGCAATATGGCGGTGCTCAACATTGGCAATCTGACACGCACAAACGGCGCAACCGTGGTCTTCACTGGCACGGGTCTTGGTTCCAGCGTCGCTGGCAGCGCCCAGCAGTTTGTGACGAGCATCAACAGCCTTGCTCCGACCCTTGTTGGCGGTCCGTTTACAGTCGCAGGCACCGGTGCGATCCTTGGCGGCTGGGCCACGGCGGGAGCCACAGCAGCCACGGCGGACAACTGGGCCACCCTCGCCTCTGCGCAGACGCTCAACACCACCACCGTTCAGGGCAATACCACGGTGACGCTGGCCTCCGGCAACACATCGCAGATGGTCGTGGGGCAGTCGGTCACCGGCACGAACTTCGCACCAGGAACGACGATCGCCACCATTACTGGCCCGACAACGTTCACGGTTTCGATCGCCCCGCTCGCCACCTCGGCGTCCTTCAGCACGGCTTTCGGCGACTCCGGCATCGTAGCTCTCAATGCGCAGGATTACATCAACATCACGGCGGCAGGAACACTCGCTGCCACGACCACCGCCACTGGCAACTATAGCATCAACGCCATCACGGCTGCTGCCACCATCACGCTCAAATCGGGCGGCAACACCATCAACTCGCTGCAAATCGCTCCGGGTGCAGCAGGCGTGCCGACGCTCGACCTGAACGGGGGTGCGTTGGTGATTACCTCTGGCGGTATTCTGCGCGCCAGCACCAACTCCGGCGTCTCCACGATCCAGAACGGCACTCTCACAGCCGGCACCGGAGCGGTGGCTGCGGAACTGTTCTTCAACCTGAACAACACCACCAGCGCCATGACGGTCTCTGCGGTGATCACAGACAACAACAGCAAAGCCGTTTCTCTTGTTAAAACGGGCGCTCCTGGCGTCAACAGCCTCTTGATCCTCACGGGCAACAACTCCTACTCGGGTGGCACTTATGTTGACTCTGGTACACTCACCCTGAGCACCGCCAGCGCCAACGGCACTTCGATCGTCTCGGTGCCAGGCAATCTGACGATCAACAATGGTGCGGCTGTGAACTTTGGCATCACCACGGCGAATCAGCAGATCGCGACGTCCAGCAATGTCACGATCAATGGTGGTGGTTCGCTGACCCTGCCAAACTACTCAGTGGCCAACACCAACACGCTGGCCAGCCTCACGTTCAACAATAGTCTGGGCGGCACGGCAACACCCACGGTGGCTTTTGGCACGCCGACAGCCCTGAGCACCTTGATCCTGACCGCAGCGAATGCCATCACTTCGAGCAACGACAACTTCGCAACGACTCCCTCCATCCTGGCCGCAGCCACTGCTGCGAACAGCGCTCTGCAATTGTCCAATGTCGCGCCTGTCATCACCGTCAGCGGCCTCTCGGCAGATGACCTGATCATCACGGCCCCGATCACCAGCGCGGGTGGCAATGTCAAGGTCACCGGCGGTGGTTCGGTCGTCCTGAGTGGCGCAAGCACCTTCACGACGGGCGTCACGGTTGACACCAGCACCTCCGTCATTTTCGGCGCTAATTCCGCAGGAACACCGCCGACAGTCACCTCGGGCCCAGTCGGTACAGGAGCGCTGACGCTGAACAATGGCTCCACCATTCTTTCCGATGGCACCATTCGCACCATTGGCAACGCCACCAGCGTTCAAGGTGACTTCACCTTCGGCGGCACCGTGGCCGGCAATGGTGTGATTCTCAGTGGCGTGATGAGTCTCGCGGCAGGCGCGCACACAATCACGGTCACCAGCCCTCTGGTGACGGACACGATCAGTGGCAAGATTCAGAACGCCACCTCTGCGGCCAGTGTCAACAAAGCTGGAGCCGGCACGCTGGTCTTCACCGCTGCAAACACTTACACGGGCTCGACCACGGTCTCGGGTGGTGTGCTTCAGGTTGGCGTCGCCAATGCGATCCCTTCCTCCTCGGCTGTCATCGTTAATGCAGGTGCTGCCCTCGACATCAAGGGCTTTGCTGATTCCGTCGGCTCGCTGGCGGGCGACACCTCCACATCCGGCGGCATGATCACCAATTCCGGTGCTGCAGCCACCCTGACTACAGGCAACGACAACACGAGCACAACCTTTGCCGGTGTGATCACCAATGCCGCCAGTGCGCTGAACCTCGTCAAGCTGGGTGCGGGCACTCAAACCCTGTCCGGTGCCAACAGCTACACGGGAACAACGACTGTGAACGCCAACGGAGGCACTCTGCAGTTCGCCCAGGAAGTTTCGCTCTATAACAATGCCATCGCCAGCTGGACCGCAGCTAACGTTACTGTGAACAGCGGGGCCACCGTTGCCTTCAATGTGGGCGGCACTGGCGAGTTTACCACGGCCGACACCACCACGCTGCTTTCCAATCTTACGACAGTCAACGGCAACGGCTTGAAGCTGGGATCCGCCATCGGTTTTGACACCAGCAACGCTGCCGGTGGCAGTTTTGCTGTCACAGCGGTCATCAAAGACAGCACTGGCACGGGTGGCGGTGCCGTCGGAGTCACCAAGCTGGGAGCCAACACCTTGGTGCTCAACAACACCGAAACCTATACTGGACCCACCACAGTGACTGCTGGCATCCTACAGGTTGGCGACGGCAGCAGTGGCTCTCTCTCGGGAACCACCAGTGTCACTGTCAGCAATTCCGGCACCACACTTTCCGGCTCTGGCAGCATCAGTGGCAGCACGATCATCAACACGGGAGCCATCCTGGCGCCTGGCGTCGGGAATACCAACACCAGCAACAGTGCCATGACCTTCACTGCCGCAGGCACTGCTCTTCAGGTTAACAGTGGCGGACATATCAATCTCAGCCTGACCGCCAGCTCGCAGTTCGATGCGGGCTTCGATCCGGGTGCTACCAATGCGGTGGACTATCTGAACGGGCTGACAACCAACGGCACCATCTTCACGGACTCGGCTTACGTGAACAACTGGAAGACCGCAGGCAGCGGTTATGACAGCATCTCGCTGACCACTGGCAGTTTCAAACTGGGGACTGGCACAGGCACGGTCACGTTGATTGACAATAGCGGCACCTACACAACCGGGGAGATCTTCAAGCTGCTTGATTGGTCCACACTGGTTTCGACAACGCTTTCCAATGGCGGTGGTTTCACGACAGCCACCGATTTGGATCTCAGCGGTATCTCGCTTGGAAGCGGTATGTTTTGGGACACCTCGGCCTTCCAGACCTACGGTATCATCGTTGTGGTGCCTGAGCCTTCCCGCATGCTGATGCTGATGTTCGGTCTCCTCGGTCTCTTCTACAGCCGCCGTCGCCGTTACAGCCGCCTCTAGTCGGGTTTGAAGGATCAAAAAGCCCGGTCCGGCCTCAGCGGATCGATCGGGCTATTGTAGTGTTATGCGAAACTGGGGCCGCTCGACGGCGATCGGATGACCTAGCGCGCTGCCAGCCTACGGGCACTCGCTTTTTCCAGCGCAGGGTGGGCGGCCCTAACCCCCGCCGCCGTCGAAGCCGATGACTTTCGAGTAAGGGGAGAAACTGCTATAACTGCCAGGTATTCTACCGGGAAAAGTCCTTGCCGGTGCTCGGTGAAATCAGCCGGGCAGCAGCCGTGCAGCGATGCTGCGGGCGGTTTCCATCAGCTTGGCCTTCTCCTCTGCGGTGAAATCATAGGGCACTAGTTTGCCGATGCCCATGGTGCCGCACAAGCGCTCTCCATCCAGCACGGGCACGGCCAGCGTGCCCTGCACGAGCGTCTGTTTCGCACCGGGTTTGGCCACGCCAGAGGTGTCTGTCTGCAGATTGCACATCTCTACCGGTTCCAGGCGTTCGGCGGCGACACCAGCGATGCCTTTGCCCACCGGGATTGACTGGATGATCGGCATCAGCGCTGCCGGGATGCCTTGCTGCGCCACCAGTTTGAGATGGCGGTCTGCCGGATCCAGCCGGTGCAGAGTGCCCGTTGTACAGCCGAATTCCGCGATGGTGTGAGTGAGAAATTCTGCCCAGGTGGGATCGGTGGTGGAAATCATGACACAAAGGTGGGGGGGGGGGAGATGAAGCCGGGATTTGTCGTTGTGGGGGCCAAAGGGGGCGTTATTCTGCTACCATCTTCGTTTCTGTCATGAAATCCTGCTCTGCTTTTTTTGTCCTTCTTTGGCTGACACCTGTCGTCGCGCAGCCAGCTGCGTCCCTGCCCACGCCCATTATTGCCCGTAGCACCTACCACCCCGACAACTCTCATTCTGAGAGCATCGTGGACAAGAGCACCAACGAACTCATCGAGTCCACCTACAACGCCGGGGGTGCATTGATCAGCAAGAAGCACTACCTGCTCAATGAGCGCGGACTGCCCACCCAGGGCCACATCTATGATGGCCGTGGCAATCTGGTGGCCAGGTGTCAGGTTTACTTTGATGAATATGGCCGGGCCAGAGAGATGCGTTCCTTCAATCTAAACGGCCAGTGCTACCAGCAGGTGGTCTATGAATACGATGCCAAGGGCGTCGCCAAGAAGCCCAAAGTTGTGAATGTCGATCCCCGCGCCGCACCGACGATCAAGCCCGGCATCATCGATTTCACTCAAAACACTGCGGCTCCTGGAGAAGCGATGCCCCAGCAACAGGGCGTTCCTGCGCAGCCCCAGGCCCAGGAGGAGCCCAAGAAAAAAGGCTTCTTCGGACGCTTGTTTGGCAAGAAGGAAAAGTAACAGATCTGGAACGGATGGAAGCCCCCGCACCCGGCCAGCGCTGGATCAGTCAAAGCGAGCCCGAACTGGGTCTCGGCATCGTCAGCAACATTGAAGGCAACTTCATAGATCTGCGTTTTCCTGCCGCAGGCGAAAAGCGTCGTTATGCCCGCAACGGGGCACCGCTGCGCCGCGCCAGTTTCCAGGCTGGCGATAAAATCAGCCTGCGTGATGGCGCTGAGCTTCAGATCGACTCTGTCAGCTCCAATGACGGTGCGTTGATCTACCTCTGCGGATCACGAAGTATCCCTGAGGCTGACCTTGCCGACACGCTGAGCCTTGGCGGTCCGCAGGAGCGCCTGCTGGCGGCGAGCATTGATGATCTGCAGGCTTTTGCGCTGCGTGCTGAGGCTGTGGAATGGCGCTGCCGCATGCAGGCCTCGCCGGTGCGTGGTTTCATCGGAGGGCGTGTCGATCCTATACCGCATCAGATGTCAATTGCGGCAGATGTGACAGGTCGTCTGCTGCCGCGCGTTTTGCTCGCGGATGAAGTGGGGCTGGGCAAAACGATTGAGGCTGGTTTGATTCTGCATCGCCTGAACCTCACTGGGCGTGCTTCACGCATCTTGGTGCTGGTTCCTGATGCGCTGCCGCACCAATGGTTTGTCGAGCTGCTGCGGCGGTTTAATTTGATGTTCAGCCTGTTTGATGAAGAGCGCTGCGCTGCCATCGAAGCGGGAGATCCTGAGGGCAATCCTTTCCTGGACAGCCAACTGGTGCTCTGCCCGCTGTCACTCCTGAGCGGTTCGCCCAAGCGTGCGGAACAGGCGTCAGATGCCGCGTGGGATCTGCTGATCGTCGATGAAGCGCATCATCTCGAGTGGGCGGTCGGAGCGC
The DNA here is from genome assembly GCA_002279765.1 of Verrucomicrobia bacterium 12-59-8. The sequence continues at coordinate 67,926 of NCCR01000017.1, forward strand.
CTGGGGTCGCGTATCAAGTGGTGGAAGCCATTGCCCGGCGCGTGCCCGGTGTGCTGCTGCTCACTGCGACGCCGCAGCAACTCGGCGCTGAAGGCCACTTTGCCAGGCTGCGTCTGCTGGATCCGGATCGCTACGGCGACCTGAGCGCATTTCTCGCTGAATCGACCCGTTATGAGCAGGTGGCGGAGGTTGTTGATCGCATCTTGAAAGGCGGCCTCATGAGTGAGGCTGACCAGGAGCTTTTCGCCAGCCATTCACCGCGTGTGCAGCAACATGCCGTGCAGCTTGCTGGAGGCGATGGAACCGCACGTCAGCGACTGGTGGCGGACCTCCTTGATGAATTTGGCACCGGTCGCGTGATGTTTCGGAACACCCGCGCCGTCATTCAGGGATTCCCACCGCGTAAGTGCCATCTCCGGCCGCTCGCTGTCGAGGCCAATGCGACGCAGGAAGAAACGCTGATTCGCTGGCTTGGCGCAACTTTGCGTGAATTGGGCGAGGCTAAAGTCCTGCTCATCTGCCGTACGAGGAAGCTTGCTGAAGACACGCATGAGCGCCTGCTGCGTGAGATCAATGTGCATGCGGTGCTCTTTCATGAAGGGCTCACGCTGATGCAGCGGGATCGCCATGCTGCGGCGTTTGCCGATCCTGAGGGCGCACGCATTTTGATCTGCTCCGAGATCGGCAGTGAGGGGCGCAATTTTCAGTTCGCGCAGCACCTCGTGTTGTACGATTTGCCGCGCGATCCTGAACTGCTCGAACAGCGCATCGGACGTCTCGACCGCATTGGCCAAAAGGGCACGATCAACATTCATGTGCCCTTCGTCTCTGGTAGTGAAGGGGAGGTTCTCGCCCGGTGGTATGATGAGGGGCTCGATGCTTTTGAACACAGCCTGCAAGGGGCCACGCAACTGCTGCATAGCTTTGCTGCTGAGATCGAAGCGCTCTGCGCTGGCTTCAATGCCAAAAAGCTCGGAGACTGCATCCGCCGCACCAAGGCGTTGCGGCTTGAAGTACGTCAGAAGCTTGAGCGCGGACACAACCGTTTGCTGGAACTGAACTCCTGCAAGCCGCGACTCGCCGCACGCATGATCGAGCGCATTCGCGATGTCGATGCCGGGCTTGATTTCGAGCGCTTCTTCATCCGCCTGCTGGATCACTTTGGCATGCATGTGGAGGAGATGACGCACCGGACCTGGTACATACGTCCGGACAATTTGATCACTGACGCGCTGCCTTCATTGCCTGAGGAAGGGCTTACTTTTTCTTTTGATCGTGAACGTGCGCTTTCCCGTGATCATGAGGCATTCCTCACCTGGGATCATCCGCTGGTGTGTGCGGCTCTCGATGTGCTGCTCGGCTCTCCTGCTGGCAACGCTGGATTTGCTTTTTGGAAAGCCTCCGGCGGCGAAGGGCTGGTCCTTCAGACCTGTTTCATTGCCGAGTGCATCGCGCCGGCAGCCCTGCATGTCACACGCTTCATCCCTAGCATGCCTCTGCGTGTGGCTGTCGATCATCAGGGGCGCGATCTGAGTGCTGATGCCGCCTTCACCCGTGCGAAGCTTGCGTCCGGTGATCCCACCCGCACCGTGGAGAACGAAACTGTTCGCCACAAACTCCTTCCGAGCATGCTGGACAAAGCGAAGCAGCTCGCTGAAGCGCAGCTCAAGACGCTGCAGCAGCGCGCCAGCACTGCCATGCGCAAGCAGATGGATGAAGAGATCGCCCGCCTCGAAGATTTGCAGGCGCGCAATCCTCATGTGCGCCCCGAGGAGATTGCTGCTCTGCGTGATCAGCGGGACGCGCTTGCCGCCGCCATTGGCTCCACCACGCTGCGGCTGGATGCGGTGCGGCTGGTGCTGAGGCTGAAATAAAGAAGGGGGATCTTTTCAGATCCCCCCCCTCAGTGAGTGTTGAATTGAGGAATCAAGATGATCCCTCTGCCGATCAAGCGGGCACGCCAGTCAGGCCTGGAGCCAAGCCACCATCGTCTTCGTCTTCACGCTTCACCGGACGTGAGTCGGAGGCTTTGGGAAGGGGCGGCGGGGGCGGGGGCTTGCTCTTGTTTTCGGGCGGATTGATGAGGCGTCCGTGCTCCATGATCTCTTTGATATGGGTGCCGTCGAGGGTTTCGTATTCCAGCAGGGCCTTGGCGATGGCGTCGAGCTTGTCTTTGTATTTGAGCAGAATTGCCTTCGCCTCGGCATAGGCTTCGTCGATGAGGCGTTTTACTTCTTCGTCGATCTTCTGTGCTGTGTCGGGGCTGTAGTTGCTGCTGCCACGGCCCATGAAGGCGGCGCTTTCATTTTCACCGTATTCGACCATGCCGAGCTTGGTGCTCATGCCCCAGGAGCAGACCATGCTGCGGGCGATGCGTGAGGCCATGCGGATGTCACCGCTGGCTCCGTTGGTGACGTCACCAAACTGGATCTCTTCGGCCACACGGCCGCCCATGGCGACGATGAGATCGTCGATAAGCTCGCTTTTGCGGTCGTTGTGCTTGTCCTCCTCCGGCAGCCACATGGTGGAGCCGAGGGACGGGCCGCGCGGAATGATAGTGACCTTGTGTAGCGGGTCGGTGTGTTCGAGCACTTCGATGAGGATGGCATGGCCTGCCTCATGATAGGCGGTGTTTTCCTTTTCCTTCTCCGTGAGGGCCATGCTGCGGCGTTCACGGCCCCAGCGCACCTTGTCACGAGCCTCTTCGAGCTCGGGATTGGTGATGGACTTCATGTTTTTGCGTGCGGCGAGCAGGGCAGCCTCATTGAGCAAATTGGCCAGCTCGGCCCCGGAGAACCCCGGCGTACCACGGGCGATCTTGGACAGGTCGGCGCTGTCAGCCAGCTTCACCTTCTTGGCGTGAACGCGGAGGATTTCCTCGCGGCCCTTCACGTCGGGCAGGTTCACCGTGACCTGACGGTCAAAACGGCCTGGGCGAAGCAGGGCGGGATCGAGCACATCGGCGCGGTTGGTGGCGGCGATGATGATGATGCCTTCCTGCGTGTCAAAGCCGTCCATTTCGACGAGCAATGCATTGAGCGTCTGCTCACGTTCGTCGTGACCACCGCCCATGCCGTGACCGCGATGACGGCCCACGGCGTCGATTTCGTCGATGAAGATGAGGCAAGGGGCATTCTTTTTGCCCTGCTCAAACATGTCACGCACACGGCTGGCACCGACACCGACGAACATTTCGACGAAGTCCGAGCCGCTGATGCTGAAGAAGGGAACATCGGCCTCGCCAGCGATGGCTTTGGCCAGCAGGGTCTTGCCGGTGCCGGGAGGGCCGGTCATGAGCACGCCCTTGGGGATCTTGCCGCCGAGGCGCTGGAACTTCTTCGGGTCCTTGAGGAACTCGACGATTTCCTGCACTTCCTCCTTGGCTTCCTCAACTCCGGCCACGTCCTTGAACGTGACCTTGTTGCGGTCCTGGGCAAGCATCTTGGCCTTGCTCTTGCCAAAGCTCATGGCCCCACGGCCTGCGCTGCGAAGCTGCTGACGCACGAGGAAATAGAAGAAGGCCAGGATGACCAGCAGCGGCAGCAGGAACCCGATGAGGGAGGACCACATCTCGTTTTCATAGACGGGGATGAGCACGAGCTTGTGGTCGTCGAGCAGTTTGTGGAGTTCTTCTTTTTGGAATTCGATGTTCACCGCCACGGAGAATTGCTTGGCGTCGCCGATACCCGGCGTCTTGACGGGTTCATCTTTGACAGGCTCGGAGAGGATGGGCTTGCTCAGATCGGTGGGAGGAGCCGTTTCCGGTTCGCTCGATTTCACCGCCTGCAAGGCCTTGGGCACCAGTGCCGGAAAGTACCATCCGCGGATGGTCTGCTCCGAGGTGGTGTCGAGATTGACGAGTTCGAGTTTCTGCTTCGAATCAATGCCGTTGTTTTCGACGATGGCCTTGAATTCGGCGTAGTTGAAGACCTTGCGGCTGCCTGTCAGTCCCTTGTTCATCATGAAGCCCGAGATCAGCAGGGTGATCGCGAGCGCGAAGAGCATGAAACCACGCCAGTTGAACTGCGGATCCTGATTGCGACGGCTGGGGCCGTCGGGGCGATTGTTAAAGGGGTCGTCGGACATGTGCGGGGGGGTGTTACAACTAAGTAACGCGAGTCCGACCATACACGCCGGTAATTTTTTTGCAAAATGCGATTCACCGGGGCTAAAGGCATCCTTATGGGCGGGTAAAGCCGGGACTAGCGCCCGATGGGGACTCGTTTGAACTCCCGGGTCAGACTGGTCAGTGAATCCTCGACCCCCATACGTTCCAGGCTGCTGGCACCGACAAAACCGTCTGCCGAGGTCTTGCTGAGGATGAATTCCACGTCTTTGGGCGTGTTGATCGGGCCACCGTGGGTGAGGGTAAAGACGTTTGGATTCACGCTCTTCGCGGCATCAATGATGTCCTGGGTGACTTTCACGGTGTGGTCCCAGCTAACCACGGCATTCGTGACACCGATGCTGCCACCGACGGTGGTGCCGACGTGCGCGATAATCGCGTCTGCGCCGTTTTTTGCCATTTTGATGGCCTCCTCAGGAGTCGCCACATAGACGATGCTGAACATATCCATGCGAGTGGCGAGACCGACCATTTCGAATTCTTTCTCCACACTCATGCCCGTTTCTTCGAGCACGCCACGGAAATGACCGTCCACGATGGTGTGGGTGGGGAAGTTGTTCACGCCGGAGAATCCCATCTCCTTCACGCGGCCCAGCCAGTGCCACATGCGGCGGCGGGGGTCGGTGGCATGGACGCCGCAGACGACGGGAATTTCTTTGACGACGGGCAGGACTTCGTATTCGCCGATCTCCATGGCGATGGCATTGGCATCCCCATAGGCCATGAGGCCGCAGGTGCTGCCGTGGCCCATCATGCGGAAGCGGCCGCTGTTATAGATGATGATCAAATCTGCTCCGCCCTTCTCGATGAACTTCGCGCTGATGCCCGTACCGGCTCCTGCGGCGATGATCGGCTCTCCCTTGGCGCGGGTGGCTTTGAGACGGTCCACGACTTCTTGCTTCGTGTAGGGATTTCCGATTCCGGTCCAGGGATTGGGCATAAGAGTGAAGTTTGCGGTTGTTTGCAGTGGCTGGCGCTTCGCGCGTTTGCAGTTGTTTGAGAAACCATTGCAAACCACGGTCAGCAAAGGCAAACAATCGCAAACTCACGTTTATGCACGTCCGCGCCGCCATCCAAGAGCTATCCGAAACGCACACCCATGGGCCTGACACGGAGTACCGGATGGTGCGTGGGTCGGAGCGGGATACGCGCGCCTGGCTGCGCAGTGCGCCGCTATGCACCACGCTGGCGACGCACCGCATCGCACATGCGGGGGTGATGACGGCGCGTGCGCCGTACCGCATCGTGCGGATGCACCAGGGCGGGTTGTATTTCCTGGCCTGTCTGGAAGGAGAAGGCCGTGTGCTGGTGGATGGCACGTGGAAGAAATGCAGCGCCGGTATGGCCGTGGCGCTGCCGCCTTTTATGGTGAACGCTTTTCATGCGGTGCCGGGCAAGATCTGGCGCTGCTGCTGGGTGCGGTATGAGCAGCAGCCGGAGCAGACGCCCATCCTAAGCAGCAGCTCGCCTCTCATGGCTCCCTTTGCCGGTGCGGCATTGTGGCATGCGATCGAGGGACTTATCGAGGAAGCCGGTCACGAATCGAAACCGGCGGCCATGTTTCATTGGGTTGAGCTGATCCAGCACTATATCGAGCGCTTCGCGCAGCCCTGGCAGGTGGATGACCGACTGCACCGCATCTGGGAAAAAGTCTCTGCGAATGTCGGCTACGACTGGACGCTGGACGAGCTGGCGCATCAGGCCCACGTGAGCGCGGAGCACCTGCGCCGACTCTGCCGGAGGGCGCTGGGGCGTACGCCAATGCATCATGTGACGTGGCTAAGGATGCGGAAGGCTGCGGAACTGCTGAGTACGACGAATTTGAAGATTGAGACCATCTCGCATGAGGTGGGGTATCAGAACCCGTTTGTCTTCAGCAACACGTTTAAAAAGTGGATTGGCTGGCGGCCGAGTGAGCATCGCAGCCGGATGGGTGGGTAAAGGCAATTTGAATGGGTTCAATCATCCCCATCGTCACGTGAGATGCCGGCGTACAATTCTGGAAAGCGGCGTTCGAGGGACTTGGGGGTGATGTAGCCGATGAGCTGGGCTTCATTCCAGTCGGCGAGGCCCCAGAATTCGTGTGGGAAGGCCATGATGACGGCGGTGCAGGTGGGCACCTTGGGGATGTTGGCGCGGGCGAGGATGTGCTCGGCGAAGTCGTGCAGGCCGGGATTGTGGCCGAAAATCATGGCGTGATTCCAGCTTTCTTCAAAGCCACGCATCACGTCGAGGATGCGGTCGGCCTCGGCGAGGTAGAGGCGGGATTCCAGCAGCAGGCTTTCCACTGGCATCGCAAAAGTCTCGCGCATGATTTGCGCGGTGCCCAGGGCGCGCAGGGCGGTGCTGGTCACGAGGCGGTCCGGCAGCGGCAGCAGGGGAGGTGAATCGGTGCCTCCGAAATAGGTGCGGTGCAGAAATGTGGCGACTGCCGGAGCCGCCCGCTGCCCACGCTCATTGAGCGGGCGATCATGATCTGCGAGTCCAGGCTGCCCCCAGCTGGATTTTGCATGACGCACGATGGTGAGGTATTTCATGGATTAAGGGCGAGGGGCGGGGCGGAGGGGAAATGACGAAAGGTGCTGTTGTGCGTTGAATACCACGACTGGGGCATCCGGCATTGGGTTTTGTTTCGTCATTCGGGTTTACTCATTCGTCATTGGCCGCTGTGCAAACGCGGAAGTGGTGCAGGGTGCTCACACGGCCACTTTTTCGAGTTTAACAGGGTAGGTTTGAAAAGCATTCCACTGACAGACGATGAGATCGCCGTTGTCGAGCACGCAGACATCGTGCCCATGATCGAAAATGCGTTCGGCCTGCATGAGCGGCTTGAGTTTGCCTTCTTCATACACGGGCTCGGTGCCGCCGGGGGCGCTGACCACTTTGCCGGTAGCATCCAGGATGACGGTGAAGCCGCTGGGGTTCTGCGGGAGCTTGTTGATCTCGGGGGTTTTGGACCAGCAGACGCCGGCGTAAAGCACCTGACCGGCGATGACGGGACGGCAGACCATGGCTCCGGGGACGGCGAGGGTTTCGAGATATTTACCGTCGAGCGTGAAACGGCGG
>NCCR01000017.1:75200-77857 GCA_002279765.1 Verrucomicrobia bacterium 12-59-8
ATGGCAATGCCGTGGGCGTTGTTGAGGCGTTCTTCAGCGGGCACGCCGTCCTTGCCGCCGAAGCGCTGGATGAATTTGCCGCGTGCGTCGTAGCGCAGCACAAACTGTGAGCCGTAGCCGTCCACGACGTAGATGTCGCCGTTGGGGGCAATGGCGGTTTCGGTGGGATTGAAGACCATGTCGGGCTCATACGCGCCGACGCTCATGGGATGGCTGATGGAGAAGATTTCTTTGCCGGCGAGATCGGTCTTGGTGATGCGGCCGGTTTGACGATAACCGCCGCTGCCGGACTTCCAAAGGCCGCTGTCGGTGACGAAGAGGAACTCCTCACCATTGTCATTCGAGAGGGTTAGGCCATGGCCGCCGGGCCACGAGCTGCCCCAGGAGTCGAGGATGGTGCCGTCGGGTTTGAAGACGAGCATTTGATTGTCCCAGTGATCGCCGATCATGAAGAGACGACCATCTTTGACCTGCACCATCTCGTGGCAGTTGAGGATGGGATGATGACGACCCTGGCCTGCGGGCACCCATTCCTTGTTCACCTTGTAGCGATGAGTGCCGTGGCCGATGACCACGTCTTTTTTCGGGTCAGGCGCTGCGCGCAGTGTTTCAGTGAAACTGGCGGCGGCGGCGGTGGCGAGACCGGAGAGGAAAAAGCGGCGTGTTTTCATGCGAAGAGGAAATGTTCACTCAAGCACGCATGGGCTCTGGCTCAATGACGTTTCATCATCGTAGCGACTCGATGCACCACCTGCGTGAGTTCGCCGGCTTCGTAGGGCTTTGGCAGCACGCCGACAAAGCCGCGTTCGAGGAAGATCATCTGCACCTCCTCGGTCACACTGCCGCTGGTGCAGACGATGCGTGCCTCAGGGTCAAGATGCAGGATCTCGGCGGCGGTCTCGGTGCCGTTCATGCCGCCACGCAGCGTGAGGTCCATGAGCACCACATCGGGCGGCGTGCCGGTACGGAACAGGCTCTGGTAGATGCGAACGGCGTCCTGGCCGTTGTCACACTGCACGACCTCGTAGCCGCAGCGGGTGAGGATCATGTGGGCGACTTTGCGCAGGTCGTCCTCGTCATCGACGATGAGCACCTTGCCTTTGCCGTGTTTCAGCGGAACCGGAGCGGCGTCGGCAGGCGTGAGCGGTCTGGTGCCCCCGGAACCTGCGGCAGCAGGCAGATAGACGCAGAACTCGGTGCCAATGTTTGGCGTGGAGGTCACGCGAATGTCGCCGCCCATTTCATCGATGAAACGTTTGCAGGTGGTGAGACCGATGCCGTTGCCATCGGGCTTGGTGGTGAAGGATTCACGGAACAGGCGATCTAGATTTTCTTTGGCGATGCCACAGCCGCGATCACGCACGACGATTTGCACATGCTTGCCGGGCTTGAGCCTGCCGTCTCCCGCAGGTCCAACAAGATGGTTGAGTGCCTGCACATCCATGTAACCCCCGTGTGGCATTGCCTGGATGCCGTTCATGACGAGATTTTGCAGCACCTGGCTGAGCTTGACGGGATCCGCCACCGCTTGACGCAGATTGTCGTCGTTGCGAACGCAGACATGCACGTTGGAGCCTGCACCGGCGAATTCCACGGTGTCACGCATCAGGGAGACGATGTCGGTGGATTCCAATTTCCTGGGGGAGGACTTGGAAGCGGTGACGACCTGGGAGGTGAACTGCTTCGCCCGCTTCAAGCCGGCGAAAACGAGCTGTAGCTCCTGGGCAAGCGCCGGTTGGTCCTGCACCTGCTGAATCAGCGCCGAGAGACGCACCGTGACGGGCCCGAGCAGATTGTTCACGTCATGTGCGATACCCTGGGCGAGTGCCGCGAGGTTCTCTTTACGCAACTGCGCGGACTGTGCGTCGAGATCATCTGCGGCTGGTTTTGGCTCGGGCTTGATGCTGGCCGCGCTAACTGCGACCTGCGCCGGGCTGATGAGAATGGTGAAGTTCAGCAGCTTGCGCATGCTGTTGAAGACCGCCCGAACGCGCCACTTGCTGGGTACCGGTGTTTGCGTGCGCAGACTCTGCAGCTGGCATTCGCACTCATGGCAGCCGCCCTGGTCCACGGCCAGTCGCAGGCTTTGCTGGAGCGTTTCGGCATCTTTGGAGTCAGCTACAAGATCATTCAGGCCCAGGCCACGCAGTCCTGCCTCAGGATCGGCGCCTGCCAGCATGGCGGCGGCGGCATTGCTAAAAAGAACCTTTTGGCCGCTTTTGGGATCGCTGGCTTCACTTTCCACGATCACCACCCCATCGGCCACCTGATCGAGTGCGACGCGGAGGTAATAGTTGGCCACCTTGAGATGCTCCAGCCCCTGCTCCAGTTCAGCGATTGCTGCTGGAGTTGCGGAGGAGGTGGAGAGAGAGGAAGTCATGAATTATCCGCGTGATTCCAGCTCATTTAGCAATCTTAGATAATTAAGACAACTTTAATTTTTGATATTCTAGATATTTCTGACTCCCATATTTGAGAGCAGGCGTATGCAGGAAATTCGCCTGAGACTGCAAGACATGGTGAAAAACACCTTGCCGAAACGGGCTTCTCCTCTACCGTCGCCGCCCCTATGTCCAAAAATGCCGGTATCGCCAAGACGAGGAAAGCTTACGCCAAGCGGTTCAAAATAACTGCCACGGGTAAGGTGCTGCGCCGTA